>NZ_JAJNOE010000006.1:0-222731 GCF_027854445.1 Aeromonas sp. PI_26 | reverse complement strand
GGAGTGAATTCTTTCTGGCAAGGCTAAATTGCATGTTTTTTTGATAAAACTGCACAACCGTTCAAACAACAAACAAAAAGAAGAAAGTTCGAGCTAAATCACACATTCTGGAGGCAGATGACAGGTAAGCCCCCTCTCAACTCATATAAGCTATTTCGGATTGTTGACGCGCCAGCCAAAGCTCCTCCATCTCCAACAAGGTTTGATAGATTTTCTCCGCCTGCTCTGGTCGGCTGAACAGATAGCCCTGCCCATACAAGTGGATATCGGTCAGGGATCGCAGCACATCCAACTGAGCCTGTGTCTCAATCCCTTCACACACCAGACTCTTGCCCAGCATCGACCCCATCCGACAAATATTGGCGACCAGTTCGGATGCCTCCATTGAGGTGTCAATGCCCTGTATAAATGAACGGTCGATCTTCACTTTGCTGACCGGTAACTTTTGCAGATAACTCAAAGATGAATAACCAGTACCAAAATCGTCCAATGCTAACAGCACCCCCTGCTGATTGAGATCCTGCATCAGTTGCAGCGAGTTCTTCACTTCCCGCATGGTGGTATCTTCCGTGACCTCCAAGACCAGGCTACGGGCAGGCAGGTGGTGCTCCATCAATGCCTTGGCCACCAATTTGAGCAAATTACGCTGGTACATGCCTGGCGAGATATTCACACACATTTGCAGATCAACCATACCAAGCTGGTGCCACTGATAGAGCTGCTCGCAAGCTGTGTTCAGCACCCAGCTCCCAACCCGTTCGGCAAGCTGGAACTCCTCGGCCACCATGATCACTTCGTTTGGCGGAATGAAGCCGAGTTCCGGATGCCGCCAGCGCAACAGAGCCTCGACAGCTTCGCAGCGGCCACTCTCTAGATTGACGATGGGTTGGTAATAGAGTTCCAACGCATTGTGTTCCAGCGCCATGATCATGTCCGACGCCAGATGCTTGCGCCGCGCCGTCTCGTTGAGCAAGGAGTTATCGTAAATTACATAGGGGACATGGGTCTTGCGACTATGGAACAGGGCCTGCTCCGCACGACTCAGCAACTCCTGAGTCTTGTCGCTGTCCATCGGATAGAAGGCAATCCCGATCCCGACTTCAAGCCGGAAGGGATAGTTGTCATAGACGATATCTTGCTTCAGCGCATGCAGCAATCGCGCTACCAGCTCCCTGACCTGACGCAGATCGCTGCTGCCACGCTGAATAATGGCAAATTGATCCCCCCCCAGACGTCCGCTCCACTCCCCCTCTTCACAGAGCACTCTGATCCGGGTGGCAAACTCACAAAGCAGATAATCACCGGTGTCATAGCCAAACTTGCTGTTGATATCCCTGAAGTCGTTGATATCGACCAGCACCAGTCCAAACGGCACTTCCTGTGTGGCGTACAGCTCCATCCGCTCCAGCAAAGCAACCCGATTGGACAAGCCGGTCAGCGGATCCCGTCTGGCCGCTCTGAAATGACGACGCCCTTCGTATATAAGCAGCATGCTGAGCAGCAGCACTGACATGACCAAACCGGAGACCATCAGCAACAAGGCATTGCGCAACTGCCCAAAATGACGATCGTTCTCGGAATAGACGTTAATGTTCTTCTGCATCACAGAAGCGAGGGAGTAGGAGAGCGGCTCTTGCAGCGGGGCAAGGCGCATCATGATCTGCTGATAGTCAGATGCCCCGCTTTGCAACTTGGTGATGTCGGGCTCTATTTGGCGAATATTGGTTTCAATCAGCTGCACCAGACGCAAGGTTTTCTGCTTGTCCTGCATGCTCTTGCGCAACTGGCCGCTCAACAGGATGGGCGTTCTGCTCCAGAGAATGTCATAACGCAACATCAAAGTGTCATGATCAATCCCGCCATAGTGATAGACCTCTACCGCATTGAGGAAACGCCCGAGTTCCAGCTGCAACTGCATCAGCGCCCAGGAGACATCATAGGTGTATTTCTCCATCGCTCTGGTCGCATTCTGGATCTGCATCAGGCAATAGAGGGTGCTCCCGGTAAACGACAGGATGGATACATACAGAATGACGAGCAGTGGCCACGCCCTGGTCTTTCCTTTCACCCCATGCTCCCGTGCGGTTTTTATCAGTGCTGAATGTCTATCAAATCCAGCTGCCAGATCATCATGTCGGTATATTCGGATCGCTTCAATTCCGGATATTGATCAAGAGGCAGCATAAACCAGACCGGCCCCTTGTCACGCACCCGCATGACAGCGCCGTTGTCTTCCCATGCAAGGATGGGCTCGTATTTGGCAACCTTGTCCCATTCAATGCGGACCTGGAAACTGTTCAGCGCCGTCAACGTAATGGTCTTGCCATCCGCACCGACTGCAGCTAATACATCGGCCAGTTTTGGGCCTCTGTAGGTGTGCGGCTTATCTACCCACGGGTTGCCGGTCACTATCTCATGTTGCGGCAGAGCCTGTAGTTTTGCCAGATCAAACAACACCTTGCCATCAACTTCGTCTGCCGACCTGATGTTACCACCGACTTTCAGGATCACCGGCCCCGTCAGCGCCTCAGCAGCCATCACCGGCATGATGACCAATGAACACAGTAGTGTCAGCCAACCAAACATTTTCATATCGCCCCCAGATTTGCTGTCTCAACAGACTCAGTTTAGCCAGATATAAAAAAACGGCTCGCCTTGAGCGAGCCGTTTGTCAAACAGAACAAGGGGGATGATTACATCATGCCCATGCCGCCCATGCCACCCATATCAGGCATTGCCGGAGCATCTTTCTTCGGCAGCTCGGTGACCATACACTCGGTAGTGATCATCAGACCGGCGATGGAAGAAGCGAACTGCAGTGCAGAACGGGTTACCTTGGTCGGATCCAGGATACCCATGGTCAGCATGTCGCCATACTGCTCGGTGTAAGCGTTGTAACCGAAGTTGCCTTCGCCGTTCTTCACCGCGTTGGCGATGACCGAAGCTTCTTCACCGGCGTTGATGACGATTTGACGCAGCGGGGCTTCCATGGCGCGCAGGGCAACCTTGATACCGACGTTCTGGTCTTCGTTGTCACCGCGCAGGCCAGCCAGTTTGGCAGCAACGCGAACCAGCGCCACACCACCACCGGCAACCACGCCCTCTTCAACCGCAGCGCGGGTAGCATGCAGAGCATCTTCTACGCGAGCTTTCTTCTCTTTCATCTCGACTTCGGTAGCAGCGCCCACCTTGATCACGGCAACACCGCCAGCCAGCTTGGCTACGCGCTCTTGCAGCTTCTCACGGTCGTAGTCGGAGGAGGTCTCTTCGATCTGCTGACGGATCTGGGCAACACGGCCTTCGATCACGCCTGCATCACCCACGCCATCGATGATGGTGGTGTTCTCTTTGGTGATGACGATACGCTTGGCACGACCCAGATCTTCCAGAGTCGCTTTTTCCAGCTCCATGCCAACTTCTTCGGAGATGACGGTACCGCCAGTCAGTACGGCGATATCCTGCAGCATGGCTTTGCGACGGTCACCGAAGCCCGGCGCCTTGACGGCAGCCACTTTCACGATGCCACGCATGGTGTTGACCACCAGAGTAGCCAGGGCTTCGCCCTCTACGTCTTCGGCAACGATCAGCAGCGGTTTGCCAGCTTTGGCAACACCTTCCAGCACCGGCAGCATTTCGCGGATGTTGGAGACTTTCTTGTCAACCAGCAGGATGAACGGGTCGTCCAGCTCGACAGAACCGGTTTCCTGTTTGTTGATGAAGTACGGAGAGAGGTAGCCGCGGTCGAACTGCATACCTTCAACAACAGCCAGCTCATCTTCCAGACCCTGACCATCTTCAACGGTGATGACGCCATCGCGACCCACCTTGTCCATGGCTTCGGCAATCAGCTTGCCCACTTTCTCGTCAGAGTTGGCGGAGATGGTGCCCACCTGAGCGATGGCATTGCTGTCAGCACACGGCTGGGACAGCGCCTGCAGCTCGGCAACGGCAGCCACAACAGCCTTGTCGATACCGCGCTTCAGATCCATCGGGTTCATACCGGCGGCAACGGCTTTCAGACCTTCGTTGACGATAGCCTGAGCCAGAACGGTTGCAGTGGTAGTACCGTCACCGGCGGCATCATTCGCCTTGGAAGCCACTTCCTTGACCATCTGGGCGCCCATGTTCTGGAATTTGTCTTCCAGCTCGATCTCGCGCGCGACGGACACACCATCTTTGGTGATGGTCGGGGCACCGAAGGACTTGTCCAGTACCACGTTGCGGCCTTTCGGGCCCAGAGTAACCTTGACGGCATCAGCCAGGATGTTCACACCTTCCAGCATCTTGATGCGGGCTTCGTTACCAAACTTAACGTCTTTAGCAGCCATTTTTGTTCAATCCTTTCAATCAATTCGGAGAAAAGTGGGGATGGATTACTCTTCGACAATCGCCAGAATGTCGGTCTCGGACAGGATCAGAACATCCTGACCATCCAGCTTCTCGGTTTTCACGCCGTAGCCTTCGTTGAAGATAACCTTGTCGCCAACCTTGACGGCCAGCGCTTTGACATCGCCATTATCCAGGATTCGACCAGTCCCCACGGCAAGCACTTCACCACGGGTGGACTTTTGAGCCGCAGTACCAGTCAGTACGATACCACCAGCGGATTTGGCTTCAGCTTCGATGCGCTTGATGATGACGCGGTCGTGCAGTGGACGAATTTTCATCGATAACTCTCCCAAAATGAGTCTCATTGTTGCTTTGAGGAATGGCCGTTCCAGGCCAAATCGGATATGTCCCTGATGTGGGGTGAGGTTGCTAACCCTTCAAGGGCAAATACAAAAAAAATTTTTTCACGTACTATAAACGCCTTCGATTGTTCGCCCCTGTTCTCTTCGCGAACTTCGCTGGCAGCGCCAGCCCAGTTATCAGCCCAGCTCTTCGAGCAAGATGTAGAGACGCTCCCTTGACCCGCATCAATCCCATGCTGACAGCACCGATCCCTGTCGTACTGCGCCAGATGACGGGCCCCATGATCCTCGGCATCGTCGCCATTCTGGCCTTCAACCTGGTCGATACCTTCTTTATTGGCATGCTGGGCACCGAAGCACTGGCGGCCATCAGCTTTACCTTTCCGGTCACCTTCGTGGTCACCTCGCTCGCCATGGGACTTGGGGCCGGCCTCTCGGCGGTGATCGGTCATGCATTGGGACAGGGCAAGCATGAAGAGGCGGCCCACCTCGCCACCGATAGCCTGTTTCTGGCGGTGATCCTGGTCACCCTGCTCTCGGCAGGGGGAGCCCTCACCATCAAACCGCTGTTTACCCTGTTGGGCGCCAGTGCCGAGCTTATCTCCCTCATCCATGACTACATGCTGATCTGGTATCTCACCGTGCCCATGCTGGTGCTGCCCATGGTGGGCAACTCCGCCATCCGCGCCACCGGCGATACCAAGACGCCCAGCCTCGTCATGACAGTTGCCGGTCTGGTCAACGGCATGCTGGATCCGCTGCTTATCTTCGGCATCGGCCCCTTCCCCGAGTGGGGGATCCGGGGTGCCGCCATCGCCACCTCCATCTCATGGCTGATGGCCATGCTGGTGAGCCTCTATATCCTGCGTCATCGGGAAGGCTTGCTGCTGTGGCGCCTCTCGCCGCGCAGCCGGCTGCTCTACCACTGGCGGGCACTGCTCCATGTCGCCATCCCAGCCTCTTTTACCAACATGCTCAACCCGTTGGCCAATGCGGTGTTGATGACGATTTTTGCCGGTCTGGGAACAGAAGTGGTAGCTGCTTACGGCGCCGCATCGCGGGTTGAGGCACTGCTGCTGATCGTGATGATGGCGCTCGCCTCCGTGCTGGCCCCCTTCATCTCGCAAAACTGTGGTGCCGGCAATCCGGCCCGGGCCAAAGCCGCACTTCAGAGCAGCATGCGCTTTGCCCTGCTGTTCCAGCTCGCCATCTATGGCCTCACCTGGCTGCTGGCGCCACTCATCGCCAACCTGTTCAGCGACCATCCACAGGTGATCCGCCTCATCATCCTCTATCTGCATCTGGTACCGATCGGATATGGCTTTCAGGGGATGGTGATGCTGCTGGCCTCGGCGCTCAATGGCGTACGGGCATCGAGCATCTCGTTCTTGTTCAACGGCTTGCGGCTGTTTGGCTTTTTACTGCCGGGAGCCTGGCTAGGCGCCAGATGGGGGGGAGAACAGGGGATATATCTGGGGATACTGCTGGCCAATCTGGCGGCGGGCACCCTCGCATGGTGGTATGCCCGACACCGCTTCGAGACGTTGTGCCATCAGGGTAAACCCTGATTCAGTCACTCGCCTCGGGTTTTCGTTTCGTCGATTACTCTTTACGCTCACTCTTTGCGCTCAAATTCGCCTTCGATGGTTGTGCCGCCCTGCTTGGCGTTCCCCAGATGATCATCGGACGGTGCGTTGCCAAACGGGGATTGAGTACGCTGGAAACCACCCATCTGCATCCGGAACTGGCTGCTGCCGATCAGCTTGTCAGCCAGTTTGTTGCGCAGCCAGGGTTGCAGCAACAGCACACCGAAAATGTCGGTCACGAAACCCGGGATAATCAGCAGCAAGCCGGCCAACGCCAGCATCATGCCCCCCATCACCTCGCGACCCGGCATCTCGCCCATCTGCATCTTTTGCTGGGCGCTGAACAGGGTCTTGATCCCTTCACTGCGCACCAGCGAGGAGCCCAATACAGCAGTCAGAATGAGCAAGCCGACAGTCGGCAGCGCCCCGATTACCGAGCCGACCTCGATCATCACGGTGAGCTCCAGCACAACCAGACCCACCAACAACAAAAACAACTTGCCCATATCCACTCCAGCACCGGTAAATTGAGAACAAGTGGCGCCCATCCAACGATGGCCGGAGGCGATTTTGCCGCCCCGTCATCACCACTTTCTGCCCTGAATAAATGGGGGCAACCCCCCTCTTTTCAAGTTGGTCAACTGACTCCTACGTCATCAGCAATCTAAAAAACCAGCAAAAAGTCACAAAAATTTATAAAAATCATCATGATAAAAACTTCATAACATATGTGTACTTTCCTCAAAGTAATTTGAAAATGTCGCAAATTTAGTGATCCACCTCTAATAACCGATACCTCAATTGGAGTAGTATATTGATTAGTTTTTCGGGAGGTCATTCTCCCAACCGCCCCACTCGATGTGTGGTGCTTCAGGATGAGCTGTGCGCAAGGAACTCGCGACCACTCGGTGAGGATTTTTCCATTTATCTGATTTCTGAGGCATTACAATGAGCGACATCAAGAACGTCCGCATTGAAGAAGACCTGCTGGGCACCAAAGAAGTTTCCAATGATCTCTACTACGGTGTGCATACCCTGCGCGCTGTCGAGAACTTCAAGATCAGCTCTCAGAAGATTTCTGACGTTCCGGAATTCGTCCGCGGTATGGTGCTGACCAAGAAGGCCGCTGCGCTGGCAAACGGTGAACTGGGTACCATCCGTCCTGAAATTGCTGACAAGATCGTAGAAGCCTGCGACCTGATGCTGAACACCGGCAAATGCTTCGACCAGTTCCCGGTCGACGTTTACCAGGGAGGTGCCGGCACCTCCGTCAACATGAACACCAACGAAGTACTGGCCAACATCGCCCTGGAAATCATGGGTCTGGAGAAAGGCCGTTACGACGTCATCAACCCGAACGACCACGTCAACAAGTGCCAGTCCACCAACGATGCCTACCCGACCGGTTTCCGCGTTGCTGTGGTCAACAGCACTGATGTGACTCTGCACGCGCTGGAGCACCTGATCGCGGCATTCGATGCCAAAGCGAAAGAGTTCAAAAACATCCTGAAGATGGGTCGTACCCAACTGCAAGATGCGGTTCCGATGACCCTGGGTCAGGAGTTCCACGCGTTCGCCGTGACACTGCGTGAAGAGATCAAGTCCATCAAGCGTTGCCAGGAGCTGCTGCTGGAAGTGAACCTGGGCGCTACCGCCATCGGTACCGGTCTGAACACTCCGCCCGAGTACTCTGCACTGGCCATCAAGCGTCTGGCCGAGATCACCGGTCGTGCCTATGTGCCGGCAGAAGACCTGATTGAAGCGACCTCCGACTGTGGCGCCTACGTCATGCTGCACGGCGCCATCAAGCGTCTGGCCATGAAGCTGTCCAAGATCTGTAACGACCTGCGTCTGCTCTCCTCCGGCCCGCGCACTGCACTGAAAGAGATCAACCTGCCGGAAATGCAGGCGGGTTCCTCCATCATGCCGGCCAAGGTCAACCCGGTTATCCCGGAAGTGGTCAACCAATCCTGCTTCAAGGTATTCGGTAACGACATCACCATCACCTTCGCCGCCGAAGCCGGTCAGCTGCAGCTGAACGTCATGGAACCGGTGATTGGTCAGGCAATGTTCGAATCCCTGAGCCTGATGGAAAAAGCCTGTATTTCCCTGCGCGAGAAGTGCGTGGAAGGTATCACCGCCAACCCGGAAATCTGCATGAACCACGTGCTGAACTCCATCGGTATCGTGACCTACCTGAACCCCTTCATCGGCCACCACGAAGGGGATATCGTCGGCAAGATCTGTGCCCAGACCGGCAAGAACGTCCGCGAAGTCGTTCTTGAGCGCGGCCTGCTGAGCGCCGAGCAGCTGGACGAAATTCTCTCCATCGAGAACCTGATGAACCCGCAATACAAAGCCAAGCGTTTCACCCGCGAAGCTGCCGTATAAGCGAGTGTGGGCCGGGATCTTCCCGGCCCATAAAGTCAGTTCCCGATTGGTCTTTATCCCCAGCCCGATCGGGAATTGGCTTTTTGCCAAATAAAAACCAAAAACTAAAAAATGGAGTTATCGCTATGATTGGAATCGAGTTACTTGTCGTGCTCGCCGCTATCTATCTGGGGGCCCGGATAGGCAGCATCGGCATCGGCTTTGCCGGTGGTCTGGGGGTACTGGTATTGACGTGGGGTCTGGGCATGCCCATCCCGAGCGATCAACTGGTCAGCTACATCCCTTGGGATGTGATCATGATCATCGCGTCCGTCATCTGCGCCATCGCCTGTATGCAACTGGCTGGCGGGATGGACTATCTGGTCTTCCTGGCAGAAAAAGCGCTGCGCAAGAACCCCAAATACATCACCTTCGCCGCCCCGGTGGTCACCTACCTGATGACCATGCTGGCCGGTACCGGTCATACCGCCTTCTCCACCCTGCCGGTGATCGCTGAAGTGGCCAAAGAGCAAGGGATCCGCCCATCCCGTCCGCTCTCCATCGCGGTTGTCGCCTCCCAGATCGCCATCACAGCTTCCCCGATCTCTGCCGCTGTGGTTGCCTTCTCCGGCATGCTCGAGCCGTTTGGTGTTGACTACCTGACCCTGCTGGCCATCTGCATCCCCTCCACCTTCCTGGCCTGTATCCTGGGCGCCTTCATTGCCAACATGATGGGCAAACCGCTGGAGCAGGACGAAGTCTATCTGGAGCGCAAAGCCAAGGGCCTGATCAAACTGCGTGGTACTACCAAGCTCGAGATCAAACCGTACGCCAAACTGTCGGTCTGGATCTTCATCGCCGCCATCGTTGCTGTCATGGCCTATGCCACTGCCATCTCCGGTAAAGTTGGCCTGATCACCAACCCGCCGATCCCCCGTGACGGTGCCATCATGGGCATCATGCTGGCAGCAGCCACCATCATGACTCTGGTGTGCAAACTGGACGCCACCCAGGTCACCAACATGCCGACCTTCAAGTCCGGTATGTCCGCCTGTATCTGCGTACTGGGTGTGGCCTGGCTGGGTAACGTCTTCGTGAAAGGCAACATGGACACCATCCAGCTGATCGCTGGCGACCTGCTGAACCAGTACTCCTGGCTGCTGGCTGTGGTGCTGTTCTTTGCCGCCATGCTGCTCTACTCACAGGGTGCAACCACCAAGGCCCTGATGCCTGCTGCTCTGGCTCTGGGTGTCAGCCCGCTGACTGCGATTGCCTCCTTCGCAGCCGTGAGCGCCCTGTTCGTACTGCCGACCTACCCGACCCTGCTGGCCGCGGTAGAGATGGACGACACCGGCTCCACCCGTATCGGTAAGGCGGTCTTCAACCACCCCTTCTTCGTACCGGGCACCGCCACCATAGCCATCGCCGTGGCGCTGGGCTTCTTCTTCGGCGGCATCCTGCTGTAATCTATCGCTTGCCGATGACCAAACAAAAATCCCCGCCAGTTGGCGGGGATTTTTTATCTCTTTACTCTGTGCTTGGCTGTCTGCCAGCACGAGAGCTGACCTCTTATCCGGATGGCTCAACCACGGCGACAGCAGACACCACCACGGCGTGCCAGCGGCGCTATAACCACCGCTGCCGGATTGCAGGAGCAGTAGGCCACCATGGTACTCACCACCACGCCAGAAGGCGGGATCCATCGGATCAGACCGGATCCAGGGTATCCAGCGGCCAACGCGGCACGGCTTTGACCGCCAGCGGTTCAAACACACCCGCTTTCAGGCGCTGCATACCGGCGTAAGCGATCATGGCGCCGTTATCGGTGCAATATTCAGTGCGCGGATAGAACACCTCGCCCTTGAGGCTCTCCATCAGCTCGGCCAGCTGGGCACGCAGATGACGGTTGGCACTGACGCCACCGGCGACCACCAGACGCGTGAGACCTGTCTCTTTCAAGGCACGACGGCACTTGATGGCCAAGGTATCGACCACCGCATCTTCAAACGCTCGAGCGATATCGGCGCGGGTCTGCTCATCATCACCATTGGCGGCGATGGTGTTGGCGGTGAAGGTCTTGAGGCCGGAGAAGCTCATGTCGAGCCCGGGACGGTCAGTCATGGGACGGGGGAAATGGAAACGTCCGGTGGTGCCCTTCTCGGCCAGACGGGAGAGCAGCGGGCCACCCGGATAGTCCAGCCCCATCAGCTTGGCGGTCTTGTCGAACGCTTCGCCAGCGGCATCATCGATGGATTCGCCCAACAGCTGATAGCTGCCGATGCCATCAACCCGCACCAGCATGGAGTGACCACCGGAGACCAGCAGCGCCACGAAGGGGCACTCGGGGGCTTTCTCTTCCAGCATGGGGGCCAGCAGGTGGCCTTCCATATGATGGACGGCGATAGCCGGCTTGTTCCACGCCATCGCCAGCGAGCGGCCAATGGTCGCCCCCACCAGAATGGCGCCAACCAGACCCGGACCCGCGGTATACGCGATGCCGTCGATGTCATCTTTGCCCAGTCCCGCCTCTTGCAATGCGGCCTGGATCAACGGGATCGTCTTGCGAACATGATCCCGGCTGGCGAGTTCGGGGACGACGCCACCGTAGTCCGCATGCAGCTTGACCTGGCTGTATAACTGATGGGAAAGGATCCCTTTTTGATCGTCGAAGATCGCGATCCCGGTTTCGTCACAGGATGTCTCTATGCCCAATACACGCATTGCTAAAAAATTTCACTGCTAAAATGAGACGGCTATGGTAACCTTCGCGGGTTTTTTAAACCAGAGCGATCTCTGCGGGTTTACTTTCATTCCCTGTCCAGAGTATAATTTCGCACCATTTTAAGACATGCTGATCGATTGAAGGTCAGCTAACAATTTATCACTGAGGTGAAAGGCACATGCCAGTAATCAAAGTCCGTGAAAATGAGCCGTTTGACGTTGCTCTGCGTCGTTTCAAGCGTTCTTGCGAAAAAGCCGGTATCCTGTCCGAAGTTCGTAGCCGTGAGTTCTACGAGAAGCCGACTACCATTCGTAAGCGCGCCAAAGCGTCTGCTGTCAAGCGTCACGCCAAGAAGCTGTCTCGCGAAAACGCACGTCGTATCCGCCTGTACTAATCGGGAGATATTGCCGTGTCTCTGAAGGATCAACTCAAGGATCAGCAAAAACTCGCCATGCTTGCCAAAGATAAGGCACGTCTGGGAGCGATCCGCTTGTTGATGGCAGAAATCAAGCAACGTGAAGTCGATACCCGTATCGAGCTGAATGATGAGGATATCCTCGCTGTCGTGACCAAAATGGTCAAACAGCGCCGCGATTCCATCAGCCAATTTGAAGCTGCCGGTCGCCAGGATCTCGCCGACAAAGAGTCCGCCGAGATCGTTGTGTTGCAGGAATTCCTGCCGCAACAGCTGACCGCAGATGAAATTGCTGCCCTGATCGAGCAAGCCATCACTGAAAGTGGTGCTGCCGTCATGGCTGATATGGGCAAGGTCATGGCTGTCTTGAAGCCGAAAATTCAGGGGCGTGCCGATGTCGGCGCCGTCAGTGCTCAGGTGAAAACCCGCTTGGCGTAACAGGCAACTCTCTTGTTTGGTCGAAGAAGCCGTGCTTTCCTTGGAATGCGCGGCTTTTTTATTTTCTCCGCAATGAAACAGGACGGTTATGGCAGGCAGGATCCCCCAATCCTTTATCGACGATCTGCTCGTACGCACAGACATAGTCGAGCTGATCGACTCGCGAGTGCGGCTGAAAAAAGCCGGTAAGAATTACCAGGCTTGCTGCCCTTTTCATAACGAAAAAAGCCCCTCTTTTACGGTCAGCCAGGAGAAGCAGTTCTACCACTGTTTCGGTTGTGGCGCCCACGGCAATGCCATCGGCTTTGTCATGGAGTACGACGGTCTCGAATTTCCCGATGCCATCGAAGAGCTCGCCAGCATGCAAGGCATGCAGGTACCTCGCGAGCAGAGCATCGGCGGCTCGGCCAATAGCCAGGCCGCCGTCAGCAAGGATCTGTTCGAGCTGATGAACCAGATCGCCCGCTTCTACGAGAGCAATCTCAAGAGCGCTCCCCATGCGGTGGAGTACCTCAAAGGCCGCGGTCTGACTGGCGAAGTGGTCAAGCGCTTCAACATCGGTTATGCCCCAAGTGACTGGGATCAGGTACGCCGCCGCTTCGGCGCCAGCCGGGATCACGAACAGCTGCTTATCTCGGGCGGCATGCTGATCACCCGTGACAATGGCCCGGGCAGCTATGACCGTTTCCGCGATCGCATCATGTTCCCGATCCGCGACAAGCGTGGCCGGGTCATCGGTTTCGGTGGCCGGGTGCTGGGTGATGGCACCCCCAAATACCTGAACTCGCCGGAGACCCCCATCTTCCATAAAGGGCGGGAGCTGTTCGGTCTCTACGAGGTGAAGCAGGCACACAAGGATCCACGCCGGATCCTGGTGGTGGAAGGCTACATGGATGTGGTGGCACTCGGCCAGTACGACATCGACTATGCGGTGGCGGCGCTGGGTACTGCAACGACCAGCGACCATATCCACACCCTGTTTCGCACCACCGCCGAGGTAGTCTGCTGCTACGACGGTGACAACGCCGGTCGTGAAGCCGCCTGGCGCGCGCTGGATAATGCCCTCCCTCATCTGCAGGATGGCCGCGAGCTGAAGTTCGTGTTCCTGCCCGATGGCGAGGATCCCGACTCGCTGGTACGTCAGATCGGCAAGGAGGGCTTCGAAGCCCTGCTCGATGAAGCCCAACCGTTCGCCGACTTCATGTTTGAGCGTCTCGGGCGGGATGCGGCGCTCTCCGGTGAGGCAGGCAAGTTCGAAGTGGCCAACAAGGCCGCCGAGCTTATTCGTCGCGTACCGGAAGGGTTTACCCGCGAAGGGCTGATCACCCGCCTCTCCAGCATGATGCGCTGGGGTGAGAACAAGCAGCGCATCGCCGAGCTCTTTGCCCGCAACAGTCAGCCCAAGGCCGAGGTCAACAAACCCAAGGCAGCCAAGCTGACGCCACTGCGGCGTGCGCTGGCACTCATGGTGCAATATCCGGCAGTAACGGCTGAGCTTCCCCCCATGCCGGAATTGGCCGGACTACGCGTACAAGGCATCAAGTTCCTGCTGCAACTGCACCAGCAAATCCTGGCACAGCCCGGTATCACAACCGGTATCCTGCTGGAACACTGGCGTGGTACCAAGGAGGGAGAGATCCTTGCTCAGCTGGCCATGCACGACCTGTTCGAGGAGATCAAACTCGATCAGGAGCCGGATATTCTGGGAGAATTGCAGGACACCTTCGTCGGCTTCATCAACCAGTTTCTGAAACAGCGGATCGAAGAATTGCAGGCCAAAGTGGCTCAGGAAGGACTAAGCTCCGAAGAAACCCAAGAGCTGATGATGCTGATAAGAGAGGTGCAAATTGAGAAAAGAAATGAGAGTGGGGCTTGATATTTGAGTGATTAGTCCCAATATGGATAGCGTTGCCCGAATCGACGGGATGAAAAGCAAAATTTTTATAACCGCCTGGCCCCGACAATACTGCGGGCAGGGGTTTCTCATGACCGACGCCGCAACCAGACATAGCATGTCTGGCGGTTTTCTATTAGAATTGGCTATTTGCGCAGCAGCGCACTGTACGCGCAACCTAGCAACACCAACCGGATGAGTTCTATGGAGCAAACCCCGCAGTCTCAGCTTAAACTCCTCGTTGCCAAAGGTAAAGAACAGGGCTACCTGACCTATGCCGAGGTGAACGATCACCTCCCGCAAGACATTGTCGATTCAGACCAGATCGAAGACATCATTCAGATGATCAACGATATGGGCATTCAAGTGGTTGAAAACGCTCCGGATGCCGATGACCTTATCATGGCTGAAGGTGGTACCGCCGATGAGGACGCTGCCGAAGCAGCGGCCCAGGCTCTGGCATCTGTTGAATCTGAGATTGGTCGCACGACCGATCCCGTCCGCATGTACATGCGGGAAATGGGTACCGTCGAACTGCTGACCCGTGAAGGCGAAATCGACATCGCCAAGCGGATCGAAGACGGTATCAACCAGGTACAAAGCTCCGTAGCCGAGTACCCTGAAGCAATTACTTACCTGCTCGAACAGTACGACAAGTACGAAGCCGAGCAGCTCCGTCTCTCTGACATTATCTCTGGCTTTATTGATCCGAACGAAACCGAAGACATGGCACCTACTGCCACGCATATCGGTTCCGAGCTCGGCGAAGACGATCTGGCCGACGAAGATGAAGAGGACGAAGAAGACGAAGACGAAGATGGCGACAGCTCTGACGACGACGGTGACGGTGGTCCGGATCCGGAAGTCGCTCGCGAGAAGTTTGGCGAACTGCGTGCCCAGTATGAAGTGACCCGTCTCTCCATTCAGAAGAATGGTCGCGCGCACGAAGATACCCAGGCCGCCATCGCCCAGCTGGCTGATGTATTCCGTCAATTCCGCCTGATGCCCAAGCAGTTCGATCGCCTGGTCAACAACATGCGTGAAATGATGGAGCGCGTCCGCGTGCAGGAACGCATCATCATGAAGCTCTGCGTTGAGCAGGCCAAGATGCCGAAGAAAACCTTCGTCGCGGCTTTCACCAACAACGAGTGTGAAACTGCCTGGTTCGAATACCAGAAGCAGGCTGGCAAAGCCTGGTCTCCCCGTCTGGTTGAAATGGACGAGGATATTCAGCGCGCCATCGGCAAGCTGCAGCAGATTGAAGAAGAGACCGGTCTGTCGATTGCCCAGATCAAGGATATCAACCGCCGCATGAGCATCGGTGAGGCCAAGGCCCGCCGTGCGAAGAAAGAGATGGTTGAGGCCAACTTGCGTCTGGTTATCTCTATCGCCAAGAAGTACACCAACCGTGGTCTGCAGTTCCTGGATCTGATCCAGGAGGGCAACATCGGTCTGATGAAGGCGGTAGACAAGTTTGAATACCGTCGTGGCTACAAGTTCTCGACCTATGCAACCTGGTGGATCCGTCAGGCCATTACCCGCTCCATCGCGGATCAAGCCCGTACCATCCGTATCCCGGTACACATGATCGAGACCATCAACAAGCTCAACCGTATCTCCCGTCAGATGCTGCAGGAGATGGGTCGCGAACCGAACCCGGAAGAGCTGGCGATGCGCATGGGCATGCCGGAAGACAAGATCCGCAAGGTACTGAAAATCGCCAAAGAGCCTATCTCAATGGAGACGCCCATCGGTGATGATGAAGATTCCCACTTGGGCGACTTTATCGAAGATACTACCCTGGCTCTGCCAGCGGATGCGGCGACCAGCGAAAGCCTGCGCAACGCCACCCGCGAAGTGCTGGCTGGCCTGACCGCCCGTGAAGCCAAGGTACTGCGGATGCGTTTCGGTATCGACATGAACACTGACCACACCCTAGAGGAAGTGGGCAAACAGTTCGACGTTACCCGTGAGCGTATTCGTCAGATCGAAGCCAAGGCACTGCGTAAACTGCGCCACCCGAGCCGCTCGGAAGTGCTGCGCAGCTTCCTGGACGAATAGTCCTGACCCTGTGTCAAACTACTCTGCCAAAGCCCCGCCATGCGGGGCTTTGTTTTGTCTGGCATTTACCCTTGCAACCCTCTTTGCGCCCTCAATCAAGCTGGACAATTAGTCGCCAAGTGGTTGATATGCCTATAGACTGCCCTTTCCTCTTCCCCTATAATCCACGCCGCTAAACGCACAATTTGGCCCCTTAGCTCAGTTGGTCAGAGCAGTCGACTCATAATCGATTGGTCGTGGGTTCAAGTCCCCCAGGGGCCACCAATTCCAGAGGGTTAGCGAGATAGTACTCGCTAACCCTCTTTTCAATAGGATACCTATAGGATATCTCAGCCTGTAGAGTAACCACTCTAAAATCACTCCCCAGCCCCTCAAAAATTTTTTCTCCACCAGGAAGAAAAATTATCAGGCTGCTTCGAAATGTTCTCTTTTGAGAACCATTGCTAAAATTTTTTCTCCTCCCCAGATTTCCCTTTTCTATCTCTATATGTTGAAAAAAACGGGGTTACACGGGTTACGAGGTTACAACTCAGCTCTAGCCCAGTACTGGCGCGGCTTTGCGCTGTAACCCCACTCAGAGCACGAAAAGCGAATAGAGGTTACACGCGCCGAAAGAGGCATGAGGTTACAAGTCTGTAGCCCTTGTCTGGCGCGGGCTACAGCCACTTTTCTTGACGCTGTAACCTGTAACCCCGCGAGGTTACAAATTTCAGCGTCCCACAACTTGCCATGTCACTCCCAGGAGAAACTCGCTGCTCCTCCCCCCAATCGAATAGGCCTCACTGCCAGCTCTTCTATCATCTCTTCATTTAACAGAGCGTTTCATTATGCGCAGTCATGCCTGTAGATAGAACAAAGGGGCCAGAGGCCCCTTGATGCTTATATGGCTCAGTCTTATGCAAGGCCAAGGTCTGTGCGCATGTTTTCAATGAGCTGATTTAAAAGCTCATCTTGCGTTGCAGTACCTGCTTCGGACTTCATCAGCAGCGCTAAACAATCAACGGTTTTGCGACTACCAACCAAGCGAACTCTTGCTTCACACAAGGCCAGATATTTGGCTTTCTGATTTGACCAGCCAGCAACGATGTCAGCATAAGCAACCAAGAAGCCATCAAAAGCGCTTTTTCTCTCGTTCAGGAGGTTGTCTGCGTGCTTGGCGATCCGTTCCAGTCGATGTTTTATCAACATACTAACAACGCCTAAGACCAAACCCGTGACAAAAGTCCAGATCATAGAGATATCGATACCCATAGAGGACCTCGTTCAATACCGATAACTAGATTCATCGACATCAATGATTAGTTACGGAAAAGTCATGCGGACTTCTTCTATCAGCTCATCTAGTTCAAGAGCTGTTACAGGATAACTTTTTTCATGAGGAACGCCTGCATCATCAATCCAACTACATACACGGTACTCAGGGTCAACGATGTTTGTCACGGTCATAGCTGGACCACCACTGTTTAGGTAAACAATAGAACCAATTTGCATCTGTAATTCCTTATTTTTATTGCAGAAAACCATTTTTCCACTGACGGACATGTTGTCATCTGAACCTTAACCAGGACTTAATCACTGATTGATAACTCAAAAGAGATAACCCCCTCCCCTGTGAATGGTATGAGCATGGTTGTCTGGGAATTCCCCCCCCCCCGCATTACTAAACGGGGGCAATACCAACTCGGTAGTGTGGTCATTGTCCTCAGTGAAGTCTGGGGGAGTTTAGCGGCCGTATGCAGCCTTCTGGTGGGTTAGGTGGCAAACTGAAATTTTTCAGATCTTATAAATCTGAGAAATACACATAGGTCATTGTTTTTAAATGAAAAGAGGTGATTCCAGTCGGCAAACTGAAAAATCAGGGTAATGGCGAAACGGCCACGGAAAGTACGGTTTTTATATATAAATCAGATGGTTAAGTTTTACGTCTGGCCTGCTAATGCGGCGCATTTTTGCAAAAAACTGAAATTCCTTTCACTTCGTGCAGTTCCTCCCAAGCCCCCACACCCCAAGAGCGGCGCGGCCTAGAGCTAGGAAACTGCGGTAATCCATTTCTGCAAAAAATTTTCTTAACGCGACCCGCAGGCGGGAGCGGATGAGCGCGGATTTCGTAATGTTAATCTATCCGTGAGTATTTTTTGGCAAAACTATAGATGTGGGTATGCTTTTATACATTAAGTTATCCAATCAACAGCCCCTAAAAGGGGATATACTGCACCTCAATTTGACACTCACTAATTTTCTAAAAAATATTTGTGCAATATAGGTTAGATGTTACAGCAAAAATTCTTATCAAACTAAACTCATTGACTTACTTCACTATAAAGTTTTGTTAGAATTAGATAACCACTAGATTGTTGAAAGAATATAATTTCCCTTAGATATTCCATCGATAAAACTAAAAGCGCCATATTATATATGGCGCTTTTAGTTCAATCCTTGGCTGGCGGTTTTGGATTTGTAGGGCTACCACCAACACCTTTAGGTGGCTGATATCCTCCCGTTGCTGGTCGAGGCGTTCCTACGCCCCTGGGTTGATATCCATCCCCTGTAGGGGTTCCTCTGCCGTTACTTGGTTTTTTTTCAGACATTGTTATCTTCCTCTACTATGTGCTTCAGCTCAATATGGCTTATTTCACCTGACAAAACAATAACACCAGCACTATTCAAAACTGGCCTTACGAAATCATTATCATCATCTAGAATCCATTTTGTCTCTATATATATTTGTTCTTGTGCAGGGGAGCTGGATGCAAATGAACTACCAGAATATATGCCACCAATTACTGTACCGTCTTTTTTGAAGACCCTTATCCAATAAGGAACTCCCTTAGAAAAAACATAATCCCAAGGTTTTTCTACCGGATGGTGAATTGTTTTAATTAAAAATTCTTTTTTCCTCATCCACTGCCATAAAATCACCATTAGGATAGGATTTACCAATAATGTATACGCATAGAATAATGAATAAAGAATCGGACTACTTTTACCTAACTCTATGCTTTCAAAATAGAATATAAACCCACTTAATACCGCGTAATTTAAACAACTATAAGCAACGGAGCTAATTAATGTTAGCGATACATCCTTTTCCTGAGATGGATAGAATAGATTGTATAGCTTTATACATACAAACCCAGGAATAACGAATGCAATAAAAATTATAAGCTTGCTAGATTCCCAAATGTCCATATACAACCTTCATAATTATTTCTATAAAAAATCTCATAGGCACAAACAAAAAGCAAATATTTTTTTGTGATATTCATCCATTTTTTACCCTCATGTTGATGATAAAATCATTACTCATTTTTTATGGGGTTGCTAGCCGTGAAAACTTGTATGATATACGGAGACATGTCTTCAGATCGCTCCAGCGAAAACTATCCGACTGTCATTTTTTGTGATGCATGTGTCGAAGAGATGGGGGCTGGAGAAGAAGATTCAGTCATTGTTTCTGTCGGAAAATATGACCCTTCCCTTGGGAACTCTTGTGAAAACTGTGGCAAGACTAAAAGTGAGGAAGATAAGGAGCGTTAAAGATGTCTGATGAGTATAAGGTTGCCGTAGGTATCCCGAAGCACCATTCTCTAAAATTAAAAGACTCTGAATTTAAAGGCTCACGAAAAGGTCAAGATACCGATGTGTACATCTATGATGAGCTGGACGAAAATGGAGAATTGGTTAGGACATTGAAAATAACAGATTCAATGTCTATTTACCCACCATTTAAAAGAAGCATTACATGGGCCGAGTATAAATAGAAACTATACAGGAGGGGATCCCCCCCCCTGTATTTAAGTTAGCTATCAGATAATACCTTTTGCCCTAAGACATATGCTCTCATTGGATTAGTATGGCCAGGAAATCTCACAACGCATTGCGTCTTACCAACTTGCGATTTAATTATCCATCCGAATGATAATGCTAAACTAGCTGATTTTTTGTAATCCCTTCCCTTATTTATTTCTCTCCACCCTTCAGGTAGTACATAAAATATGACGCCATCATTGCTTCCCATCTTAGGGTTCTTACGATACCCCACCATCTGTGCAGGCCTATGGCTTGGATCATCCCAATCAGCAAACCGACTGTACTGGTAAGCAGTGAAGAACTGGCGGATCTGACGCAGGGTTGCCGCGTCTTCCTGGTTGCCCAGGTGGCCACGGTCGGCCAGCCACGCATCAAGACAAGCTCGTGCTGCGTTGGTGGCCTCTCCAGCTTGCCATCCTGTGATACCCAAGCGGGTGGCCAACTCACCGGCAGCGGCTACCAGGGCAAAGCGGTTAATAGCCCGCCCGACCTGATTACCGGCCCCCTCTGGGGTCATGGCCGTAGCCAATCGGCGGATCTCCCCTTTCATCCAAGCACTGTGCCCGTTCAAGTCATTGGCCAATGCCTCGACATAGGCACGAAAAGCAGTGCCGTGTTGGCTTTGCAGTCGCTCGCGGAGGGTATCAGCGAACTGGCGGCCATCGGCCATGCCGTGCAGATCCTCAAACGCTCCGTGCTTGCCGGTATCACTCGGGATCTGGATAGTGCGGATTTCCATACCAGCAAAGGTGCGCTGGCCCGCTTGCTCGGCGTGGTCTTCCAGGGAAAGCTCACCGGTTGAGAGAAATAGCAGACGCCACTGCTTGCGCTCGCGCAGCTCTCCATCCTGGCGGCTTCGCCCCTTGCCCTGTCCGTTGGCCAGCATATAGGCCACCAGACCAGCCTCTCGCCCATCCACCTCCTTGATTTCATCCAGGCACAGCAAGGCATCATTGCGGCGACTGGCGATCCCTTCTATCGCGTTACCGGTCGCTCGCCAGGTATGGGCGAATGCCTCGGGGCCATATACGCTGGCGGCAGCCATCATGACGGTGGTCTTGCCATCAGTACTCTCGCCTTTCAGGTGGAAACCGCCCCCCTCAACCCCAATCAGCGATAGCAGTGGGGCAGCAAAGGCACACGACATGGCAAAGGCCAACCGACTGTTGCCGACCGCCAGGGCGGCAACCTGGGCTTGCCACTCGGCCAAAGTGCCGGACGTGGTGAAGTCGTTATTCACATAGCCGGTGGTTTGCAGGATCACCTCGTTGGCATCCGGCCCCAAGTTGCCATTTGGCAGCACATAGGCCCGCTTGTGCCATCCAGTGCGCTCGACACAGGTGATCCTGGCTTGCGGTTGGCAGCTCATCAGGTAATCGCGCAGCAGGTTCTTTTTGCTCATGTTGATGTAACTGAGCCCGCTTTCCGCCAGCTGGCCAAATACCTCCTCGCCGCCTTTGTGAACCAACATGCGCATGGGCATCGCCCAACGGCGGGTCTTGCCGTTGGTATCCCGCCACTCCAGCAACCGGCCAAAGCCTTGGCCCTGCTCAGTGTGGGTGATCGCCCTGACATGCAGCGGAGAACTGATAGGCACTGGCACCCGTTCGGCCTCCTCCCCTTTGCCACGCCACTCCATGGCAAAGAGGCGATCTTTCCCCATGCTGTAGTTGTCGGGAAGTTCTGGTGTCTCTGGTGCTTGTTCTGTTGGGGTCTTGGTATCTGCGAAAGAGGTCATGATCGCCTTCTTGGTATCGAGCAGCCCATGGGCCTGGTGGTAATCGTTCCAGTCACCAGCTTCACTAGGAAGGCAGATCAGCCCCCCTATCGCGGTTGCTGCTTCTTGGGCTTTGGCTTGGCCAGGGTTGCCATCAATATGGGCGTCGTTGTCACCGGCAATCAGGATCGGCTCTGCCCCTTCTCGGCGCTTGGCTATCTCCGCCACGGCTAGCAGATTGCTTGCATCCATGGCGCAATAGACAGTTGCCCCTGTCGCCAAATGGACAGAGACACCCGTTGCGTAACCTTCACAGATTGCCACCCGTAGCCCGCCGGTTAACCGGTGAAATGCCCCTGCTTTCTGGCCGCCGGCCAAATAGCGCTTTTCGCCCTGGGGGTCGATGAGCTGGACGTTGACCAGCTCATCATGTTCATCAGTAAGCGGGATAACCAGGGAGCCCTGGGGGAAGTTGTGCCGCGCTTCTCGGATCAGGGTCTGATTGGTATCTGCCAGCCAGTCGGGCAGGTGCTTGAGGGAGAGATAGGGGCTACGGCCCTTAACGCAATCCCCCATGATTGAGGCAGCCCTGGTGCAGGCTTTGCGCTTGGCTTTCTCTTCATCCTGTCTGGCTTTGGCTGCTACCTGCTCGGCGTTCTGTCGGCGGGCGGCGACCTCGTTTGCATCGAGACCGTCTGGGGATAACCCGAGCAAGGTAGCCACCTCTTGGGCGGCCTCCTTGGTGCTCTTGTGGGTGGCCTTGGCCAGAAGGGTTAAGCCATCACCGGCACCGCACTGGGAACAAATCCAGGTGCCCCGCCCCTCCTTGTCATCCAGGCGAAACCGGTCTTTTCCACCGCAGGCAGGGCATGGGCCATGCTGGCCACGCTTGGGGACTGATAGGCCAAGTTCAGCAAGGATAAAGGGCCATTGGCCACGGGCTGCCAGGGAGACATCAGAGACAATTCGAATAGAGGTCATGACTCACCTCCAGGCAGCCGATCATTCAGCTCACTGATCCGGCAAGAGTTGGTGTCTATGTCTTTCGCCAGTGCCTTGAGCAGGCCGGAAATGCCATAGGTAAACTCTTCATGGTCTATGCGGTTCTTACGCTCCCAATCCACGCTGGCGGACAACAAATGGGAAAGGGTATGAAGGGCACACACTGACGTATCCAGTTCAGCAGTGACGCGAGTAAGCTCTTTTGAGGGGTTCTGATGGATGTTCATGCTTGCCCCCTTTTCGCACAGGGAATACGGGCAACAAACACGAGCGGCAAGCCAGGTAGATTGGCGCGCGCTTGGGCTTCGGTATCAGCGACGGCAGAAATGGTGCGTATACGGTGAAGGTCAGAGACCTTGCCATGGGTGGCGATCAGGAAGGTGAAGATCATTTGGGTTATCCCTACGTGAAGTTGACGCAGGGCGGATCGGGTAGCCGCAAGACAGTGCTCACGTAGGCAGGCACAGTGGGGGCGTTTTCTTTGGCTCCCGACCCATGCCCCCAAAACAGGATAGATCTCCGGCAAGAGGCCAGAAATGGGGGAAAGGGATACAAATTTTCCTACGTGAGTCGCCGCTTGCGGGTGTCTAATCCGCCAGCCGTACCAAGGGGTGTCTAGGCCCTTGGTGATTGGAAGGCTATCCGAATTGATCTGTGGATGCAACTCTTGCTGGGGATCAGGGGCTTTGCTATGGTGCATGGGCTTGCTCCTCTGGATTTGGGGGTGGGGTAAGCAAATAGGGAGCCCTGGCAGGCTCCCTTTTGTTTTTCTGGGCGGTTACTCCTCCAACTCCCGTTGCAGGCATTGGCGTTTGCCTGGACTGTCACACAGGGCCAGCAGGTCGGCGCACTGGGGGCGGGTTGAGGTAACGAGCGCCTGACGGGCTGCGGGGCTGTCGCCCTCCAGCGCCACCTGCTCGCCGTTCATTGCCTCCTTGAGGGCCGAACCCAACTCGTTCAGCGCCCAGCGGCGCGCACCTTCCATCCCGATGATGCAACCCTTGGCGCGGGTCAGGGCCGCCAGTTCGGCCAGCTGCTGCTTGAGGTTGGGCAAGATGGCGGGGGCTAACTTGTGGTCGAGATAGCTTTCATAACATCCGGCGACCATGCTCTGGGCGCTGTTCACCGCCAACTGGGTCTGATAGAGCGGTAATGCCAAGCGCTTCTCCTGACACTCCGACAAGCTGGCTGCCGCCTTGGCATCCTCCAGCAGCTCGGTCAGCTCGCGGTACTCCCGCGCCGCTTCCAGTGACACCACCCCGCCCATCAGCTGGTTAATCCGCCCTTGGCGCAGCTCCTCGCGGCGCGCCTTGGCGGGCGGGATTTGCGCCATCAGGTTTTTGCGCTGCTCGCGCAGGGTCACTATCTCTTGGTCGAGTTCCATCAGCTTGCTGTGTTCGCTTTGAAACAAGGCCACATGTTCATCCAGTCGGCTGGCTCGGGTTGCTGCGGGGGCAGTCGGCACGGCTTGCAAGGTGGGGGTCTGTTGCATGGGGTTACTCCTCGGTAGCAAGGGTGATGGCATCAAAAGCGGCGTAGGCGGTTGGCTCGCCCAAAGCGTAGGTCTGGGCGCGGTTGTAGCGAATGCCCCAGCTGGCCAAGTCGTCAATGTCGCCCGCCGTGAGGCGGTGGGTGTGGTTGACGGTGAGCACTTGCAGGTTCTCGACCAGCGTGATGGCCAGATAGGTGCTCGGCATGTGCTGGTGCGAGACAAAGCCCAAGTCCGCAATCTTCATGCGCTGGGTTTTATCCCGCACCTGTCCGGCCTTGAGGTGGGCTTTCTGGTGGGCGCGCAGCAGGTCGCCGCCGACCATCACCACCAAGCGCGGGTCTTGGCGGTATGCCTCGGGCAGCTTCTCAATCAGGGCATAGACCATGCTGTCGAGGTCGGCGAAATCGCCCTTGCCGCTTGTGGAGAAGGTGACTGCATCGCGCAGCACCCGCAGCCCCTCGGGGTCAGCCGCCTTGGCCAAGGCGGGCCAGCCCACCATCACATCCTCCCCGTTGGGGTTGGCGACAGGGTCGGTATTGACGGCGGCAGACTTGCCATGGAAACCGACCCGTATCAGGTCATCACCAAAGGCGGCCAAGGCCAGCTCTTCGAGCAGGTTGTTGGCTTGGCGCTGGTCGAGCCCTTCCAGCATCTGGGCCAGCTGCTGCCATGTCCAGATAACGCTGCTGTCCATCTCTTCGTATTGGTGAGCCCGTTTGCTCGGCTTGGCCGGAATCATGAAACGTGCTTGCGCCTTGCGGCCACTGCGCAGGGTCGGCTTGAGCGGGTCAAAGCGCGGGGCGTGCGGATCATCCACCCCCAAGATAGAGACCATCCACAGGAACGGGACGGCCTGCAAAATGGCCGCAGTCAGGGCCATACTGGTGGCGTTGTCGAGGTTGCCAAAAGTGGGTTGCGGCGCTGGGGCAAAGCTCATGCGCACATCGCGCAGCAGGTCAGATAAAGTCATCAGAAAGGCTCCTTAGTAGAGGCGGTAGGTGTTGGCAGAGTCGGGGTTATCACGGCGGTCAGCAGTGGGCGGGTCTGGCGGACAGGGCATCATGCTGGCGAGCTTTTTGTTGATGCTGTCGATGTCCGACAGCAAGGTTTCCAGCTGCTTGAACATGCGGTCAGGGTCTGGTGTCCGGTTCGCCGGTTTGGCGGGGACGGGTACAGGAAAAGAGGCTGGCACCAAGAGCGGGCGCGCCTCGGGCCGCTTGGCACTAAATTGCAGTTGGGTCAGCCCCGTGATGGTCGGCTGGTCGGTGACAGAGACCCCCGCCAGATACCACTGGCCGGTGCCTGCAAAGTTTTCAGCCGCCTCAATGGTGCAAAAGCCGTGGCTGCCGCTGATGTTGAGGTCAATCAGCTCAAGGGTCGGGCAAAGTATCGCCATCAGCTTGAGCTGGTCGCCCTCTTCCTGCACCTTCAAGGCATCCACAGAGCCAAGCGGGCGAGTGCGCGCCCCCTCCGGCCAGAGCCTCGCGGTATAGAAACCCGGGTCGTATACCTCGGCCATCTGACGCAGGCTCTCGGGGCTGATATTGCGGCCGTCCAGTGTTTGCCCCGCAGTGGCGATGCACACCCAGCCAGTTTTGACTTGGCTACTCATACCACCCTCCGCAGTGTAACCACCGGTTTTTCGCGCTCTTGCGCGGCCAGTATGTCGAGCTGCTGTTGCCGCTCGTTCACGCTCTTGCACAGTGAGCCGTGCGCCTCGGGCGACAGCCCTTGCGCCAGCGTGATGGCCATCGCAGTGGCGTTCTTGGCCGATGGGCTCAAGGTGTGGCTATAGGCCAGGGTGGACACCCAAGAGTGACCACACTCGGCATCGGTACACTGGCAATAAAGATTGGCGACTCCCGCCGTCAGGCGGTTGGTCTTGGTAATGCGGCCCAACTGACCGCACTCGGTACACATCACGCGCATGTGAGTACCTCCAGGGTTATTGGATGGGGTTCGCAGGTTTGCTGGAATGCAGCATCTTGCGGGAGGCGAGGAACGCATCGAGATCGGCGCGTTCGTAGAGGGTACGGTTGCCGAGTTTGTAGTAAGGGATCTCGTACCGGCCATTACTGGCCCAGACCCCAAGGGTTTTCTCGGACAACCCAAGGTAGGCGGCAGCCTCACGGCGGGTGAGGCGTTGCGGAGTGTTCTGGTTTATTACTGATTTCATCTTGGCACCCCCAGTATTGCTTTGACGGTGCTGATTTTCTCTGGGGGGCTTTTAGGATGTAAGGTATAACTGGCAAGCAGTAAACTACCCTTGCGATATTAGAATTTTTTTGTTAACGCATCTTTTATTGTGAGATGCTCTACTCCTGACTTCACCAGAGTTCGTTTCCAAGCGGAAACATGACGCACATCAGAAAACCTCATTGCTTGATGTTTATATGTTTTCCTGAGTGCATCTAATTCAATATCAAGAGATGGATATAGTGCATCCAGAATTACTAAATCACTTATTGCACCATTAAACAATTTATGTGCAATCATGGCGTCCAGCAATGGCAGATATTTGTTGTTGACAGCTTTCCTTAGTGCATTTGAGCTAATACCTTTACAATCTTTTTCCTCATTAACTGACAATTCACTCCGCCATTTTTTAAGCAAGCTGGCCATATCATCAAGGATTTCTTTGTCAGAAAAGCTCTCAATATTAATGTTTACGGCTACCAGCTTTGGCATACTCTCTTTATAACGCTCTGCAAGCAGTGTAGCGAAAGGCATCTTGGGCATCCTGTAGCTGTAGGAGTCGTTACCATTAAAGCCATAACTCTTGGCAACCTCGGCCATCGCGATAATATTCCGAACGTGTATTGGGGTGATACTATTCAGTGATGACAACTCCTCTCCATGGTCATCACTGCTATAAGAAAACTCCCTCTCTACCATTTCCGCCTTAGCTTCAGGTGATAACATAGCGGACACGTCAACAAGTAACTCCTCTGGCTCAGAGATATAAATATCATCAGATAAATAAACCGCTAACCAATTAGGCAAGTAATGGGGCAAACAGGGGGAGCCAATATTAAGCATTTCCATAATATCAGCCCTTATGCGCAACTGTTCTATAAAATCAAAGGCGCTAAGATTACTAACCTTTTCGTACTTCCCTGATGCATAAATTTTTAAAAAATTCCCTTTATGCTCTTTATCATCGCCGTTATTCTCTGCATGGGAAATCAGATCGTCAATATCCACAATCATACTCATGAATTAAATCCTTTTTATTTGCTGCCAGCATTGCTAATACTTAAAAGCAAGCGGCGCTGCTCGTCTTCTGGCAACGTGGCAAAAATAGTCAACAGATTACTATTGGCATTATTTTTACTGTCCAGGCGGCCCGCATATTCCAAAATATCCCGTTCAATCCTGGTTGCCGGTTTACGCAGCTCGTCTGCGGTGAAGTGGATGTAACCTTGGGTGACATCGGCACTGCGCAGGGTGCGGTGGTTCATCAGGCGCTTGATGGTGTACTGACCGACCTCGGCCAGTTCGGCCACAGTGCCGAAGGTACGGCGGGCATCGTGGCATTTGAACTCGAGCGGCGGCAGGCCGTCAGGGTTGGGGTTCGGTACAGTGGCCGCGCAGATCTTGGCTATGACACGGCGCGGCTCATGGATAGGGCGCTCCGGATTGCGACCAGGGAACACAAACCGGCTCTGTTTCAGGTTCCAGTGCCAACGGCGGCGGAAAATGGTGAGCAGGGTATCGGTGATCGGAAGCTCCAGCGGATCACCATTCTTGGTCTGGTCAATCCAGAAGTAACCGCCGCTCATGCTGACCCGATCCCAGGTGAGCTGGAATACTTCAGCGCGGCGTAACCCCGTAAACAGAGCCATGTCGATAGCATCGCAGACGGTGGCGGTCGTATCGTCCCGCCAGTCGATAGCGTGCTGTCTGACCTGCTCCACGGCATCCAGCCAGCGTCTCAGTTCATGGGTTCGGATCCGGTCGTTGCGTCTGGGGGTGTTGTGCCAAAGTCGCTTGCTGCTCAGGACTTCGGTCGGTGGCTCGGGCAGCATGACCCGATCATTGGCATCCCGATAGTGATCACGGGCAAAGCGCCACACCGCCCGCAGTGTGCGCGCCCAGCGGTCGGCCTGCGCCTTGCTGCCCTTGCCGGTGCCCGCCTTGCGAAACTCTGGCGATGCGCCGTGCCAGGCACTGGGCAACCCTTCGGTGATGGCCTTGTGGCGAACTTCGATCTTTTCCCGCGTGAGTTTGACCAGGGGGATCGTCATCCAGTCACCGGAATAGTTGTTGAGATCGGCGCGGTAGTGCTTGGCCGTCTCTGCTCTGATCCGGTCGCCACGGCTGGCAAGGTAGGCATCTATCGCCTCGCCCAGGGTGACTTTCAGCTTGTCCTGTTCGCGGCGGATCACGTTGGGGTTCTGGCCAGTGATGGCCACGTCTCCCAGGATCTCCAGCGCCTTGGCGCGGGCCATGTCGATGGTCAATGCCGGATAGCGCCCCAAGGTCGCCCTGATAAAGCGCCCCTCTTTCCTCTTGGCCACGCTAAACGACTTGGTTCCAGTGGCCCCGACCCGAAGCCTCAGCCCTTGCACCATGGCATCACAGTACTCGACCTGCTTCCCCTCTGGTGCGCGGGGCAGTGCATCGATCGTGGCCTTGGTGAATTTGAACGCTTTCATCTTCCTCCCACCAACCAGGCTAGCCAGAGGAAGGGCAGGCAAGACAGGTCTTGTAACCTCTGTAACCTCTGACTATTTATGGTGAGGTTACAAACAAACCCAGTAAAACCGTGGCCTGTAGAGAGATGTAACCTTGTAACCTCTGTAACCTCAATATTTAAACCCTATGCGACCTTTTTGGCCCAAGGGGGGAGTGGCGTTTGCTGCTCCTTTCCCTGGCTAGCCTGCTCTTGGCCGACCAATCGATCCAGGTATCCTAAAAATCGATTGGTCGAAAAAGGATACCTATAGGATATGACAGAGGGAGAATATAGGGGAAGATCAGGGAAGGTCATAAAATGAGCGGCACGCTCTAAGATATTGATTTATATAACATCATATACTGTACGTAAATACAGTAAAATGCATTTTCCCCACGCTCATAATCGATTGGTCGTGGGTTCAAGTCCCCCAGGGGCCACCACATTAGAAAAGGCCGCTCATGATGAGCGGCCTTTTTGCATCTGCTGATCGGGCAATGTCCCGTGATGAGCTGGATGAGGTCATAGAAAAGACCCGCCATGGGCGGGTCTGGGCAGGGTCCGGATCAGGCGCCTCACTCAGAGACAAGGAGCCTAATACTGAGCCTCAGGTTTGCTCGTTGCTGCCGCTCTGGAGGGATGAGCGACGCCCGATAGCAGGCAGCATCCGGGTAACCAGATTGCTGCGCTGACGCCAGGAGGTGAAGACGATGGCCAGCAGGTGCAGACCAATCAGTCCCTGCAGCGCCACCACGCACCACTCATGCCACTCGTCAGCCCCCAGTTCAAATCCCGTCTCGGTATTTTGAAACCAGCCGCTGCCTGCTGTCGCCAGCACGACCAGCCAGAGCGCCCACACAGCCAGCTTGCCGCTGCCGTGATGACCCGGTGCCGGAGGCTGCCGCTCACGCATCTCGCGCGCCTGCTGGCGAAAGTCCTCACCGCTAGGAATGAGGGCACCAAGGCGGGCGTAGCCACGGGCAAAAGTAAGCCCCCAGAGCAGACGCAAGGAGACCAGCCCAATGGCACCGTAACCCAGCCACTCGTGCCACTCCTCCCCCGCTTCGTTAACCCAAAGGTTGCCGATGCAGACTGCCGCCAAGCCCCAATGGGTCAGGCGAACCAGCGGATCCCAGCGAAAGGGCTCACCCTTTTTGCTTGGCATATTTGTGGTACTCCTTCTTCAGGTCGTTGACCTTGGCCAGATGTTCGCGCGCCTTGGCCTCATCACCCGCCTTGAGTGCGGCCAGGCTGGCGTCCAGCTCGGTCTGTACCTCATTCATCCCTTCAAGGAATTTCTCTTTCTTAGCGGCCGGCATGTTCTTCTGCTTGGCCACATCCAGCTGGGCCTTCATCTCGTTGATGTGCTTCTCCATGGTGGCTGCATCATCAGCCTTGACGGCCTGCTTGTAGTTGAAGCCAATCTTCTTCATCGGCTGTTCCAGATCACCCGCCACGGCAGGCAGGGTCATCAGGCCAAACATCAGGGGCAGCAGCAGGGGGCGGACGGTTTTCAACATGGGATTTCCTTATATAACGACATGCTCGAATTGTTAGGGGTACTTATGAATCCAAACAAGAATTCATCACCAGCATGATGCCATGACTCATGGTGAAACGTTTGTGAAAAATGCTGTTTTTTGTGGCAAATAGTGACAAGTATGCCGCGCTTGTTTGCACTTGGTAACTGATTGAACGCAGGTGACAAGCACCATGGGGATGGTTGAAAGCGGTAAACAGGGACAAAAAACCCCGCCGTAGCGGGGTCTGGATCAGCTGGCCCATGGCTTGCGTCAGTTACTCCTGTTCGCGAGCAATGGCGCGCCAGCCGATATCCTTGCGGTAGAAGACGCCATCCCACTTGATGCGGCCAGCGAGCTGATAGGCACGCTGCTGGGCTTCTGCCACAGTGTGGCCGAGGGCGGTGGCGCACAACACGCGGCCGCCAGCGGTCAGGCTGGTATCGCCCTCCAGACGGGTACCGGCATGGAACACCTTCTCACCCGCTACTTCATCCACCGGCAACCCGCTGATGGGGTGGTTGGTGCTGTAATCGCCGGGATAGCCTCCCGCCGCCAACACCACGCCGATAGCGGCGCGGGGATCATAGATGGCCTCTTTCTGATCCAGCTTGCCTGCGCAAGCCGCCAGACAGAGCTCTACCAGATCGGACTGCATCCGCAGCATGATGGGCTGGGTCTCGGGATCGCCGAAACGGCAGTTGAACTCGATCACCTTGGGATTGCCTGCGCCGTCGATCATCAGACCGGCGTAGAGGAAACCGGTGTAGACGTTGCCCTCGGCCGCCATGCCGCGCACGGTCGGCATGATCACCTGCTCCATCACGCGTCGATATACCTCGGCGGTCACTACAGGCGCCGGGGAGTAAGCCCCCATACCGCCGGTGTTGAGGCCGGTATCACCGTCGCCAACCCGCTTGTGATCCTGACTGGTGGCCATCGGCAGCACGTGCTCGCCATCGACCATGACGATGAAGCTGGCCTCTTCCCCCTCCAGAAACTCCTCAATCACCACCCGGGAACCCGCTTCGCCAAAGGCATTGCCGGAGAGCATGTCGCGCACCGCGTCTTCCGCTTCCTGCAAGGTCATGGCGACAATCACCCCCTTACCCGCCGCCAGACCATCGGCCTTGATGACGATGGGGGCGCCCTTCTCGCGCAGATAAGCGAGTGCAGGCTCCACTTCGGTGAAATTCTGGTACTCGGCAGTCGGGATGGCGTGACGGGCCAGGAAATCCTTGGTGAAAGCCTTGGAGCCTTCCAGCTGGGCAGCGGCAGCGGTCGGGCCAAAGATCGGCTGACCGGCGGCGCGGAAGGCATCCACCACCCCTTTCACCAGCGGCGCTTCCGGCCCGACGATGGTGAGGCCGATCTGCTTCTCTTTGGCAAAGGCCAGCAGCCCTTCGATATCGGTCGCCTCGATGGCGACGTTCTCGACACCCGGCTCAAGCTGGGTGCCCGCATTGCCCGGCGCCACAAAAACGTGGCGTACCAGCGGGGAGTGTTTGGCCTTCCAAGCCAGGGCGTGTTCGCGGCCACCGTTGCCAATGATCAGTACTTTCATCGTATCGCTCGCTTCTATTTATGGTCACCGGACGGCCACCCAGGCCGTCAGTAAGTGGAAATAGTCAGTTGAAAAGAGACAACAAAAGGGCCGCCATCGGCAGCCCCTGACCCATCAATGACGGAAATGGCGCATGTTGGTGAAGACCATGCACATGCCGTGCTCGTCGGCGGCGTCGATCACCTCCTGATCGCGCATTGAGCCACCTGGCTGGATCACGCAGGAGATACCGGCCTGCGCGGCAGCATCGATACCGTCGCGGAACGGGAAGAAGGCATCGGAGGCCATCACGGAGCCCGCCACGGTCAGTCCTTCATCCGCCGCCTTGATACCGGCGATTTTGGCCGAATAAACACGGCTCATCTGGCCTGCGCCGACGCCGATGGTCTGGCCATCTTTGGCGTAGACGATGGCGTTGGATTTGACGAACTTGGCCACTTTCCAGCAGAACAGCAGATCTTGCAGCTCGGCCTCGGTCGGCTGGCGCTTGCTGACCACGGTCAGGTCACCCAGCGTCACCATGCCGAGATCCCGCTCCTGCACCAGCAGGCCGCCGTTGACGCGTTTGAGGTCAAACCCTTGCGCCGGAGCAGTCCACTGACCGCATTCGAGCAGACGCACGTTCTGCTTGGCAGCGACCGCATCGCGGGCCTCCTGGCTGACGGTCGGGGCGATGATCACTTCGACAAACTGGCGGGCAACGATGGCTGCGGCAGTGGCGCCATCCAGCTCGCGGTTGAAGGCGATGATGCCGCCAAAGGCGGAGGTGGGGTCGGTCTGATAAGCGCGATCGTAGGCACTCAGCAGGTTATCACCAATGGCCACGCCGCAGGGGTTGGCATGTTTGACGATGACGCAGGCCGGCTCGTCGAACTCCTTAACACACTCCAGCGCTGCATCGGTATCAGCGATGTTGTTGTAGGAGAGCGCCTTGCCCTGCAGCTGGGTAGCGCTGGAGACAGAACCCGGCGCGGCATGCTCCTCGGCATAGAAAGCTGCAGCTTGATGGCTGTTTTCGCCGTAACGCATGTCCTGCTTCTTGATGAACTGGCTGTTGAAGGTGCGCGGGAAGCGGGACTCCTCGTCACCCTCCTTGTTGTCGCCATAAGAGGGCACCATGGTGCCGAAGTAGTTGGCGATCATGCCGTCGTAGGCAGCGGTGTGCTCGAAGGCGGCGATGGCCAGGTCGAAACGGGTCGCCAGTTTCAGGCTGTTGCCGTTGGCATCCATTTCGCGAATAACCCGATCATAGTCGGCAGCTTTGACGACGATAGCGACATCTTTATGGTTTTTGGCGGCAGAACGCACCATGGTCGGGCCGCCGATGTCGATGTTCTCGACCGCATCCGCCAGGGTGCAGCCCGCTTTGGCCACGGTAGCAGCAAAGGGGTAGAGGTTGACGACAACCATGTCGATGGGGGAGATAGCGTGCTGGGCCATGATGGCGTCATCCTGATCCCGACGGCCGAGGATGCCGCCATGAACCTTGGGATGCAGGGTCTTGACCCGGCCATCCATCATTTCAGGGAAACCCGTGTAGTCGGAGACCTCGGTCACCGGCAGACCCGCCTCGCCAAGCAGCTTGGCGGTACCGCCCGTGGAGAGCAGGGCAACACCACGCTCGTTGAGTGCCTTGGCAAATTCCAGAATGCCAGTTTTGTCAGACACACTCAGCAGTGCACGGCGAATGGGTCGAGCTTGTTCCATCACACTATCGTCCTCAACATAACGGGGACCATTCCATGGGAGGCGAGGCTCAACACAGAGAGTCCCCAAATAAATGGAAGTGGGGGATTTCGCAAACCACTCTCGCCCCAACATCCGGCAAAAGCGTTTTAAGAAATGCCCGCTTGGTGCGGCGCTCTGTTATGGGCGCGTATTCTACACAAAAAATGTGACCTGTGGTGGATTTTTTGAAACAGTAAAGCCTTATTTGGCGCGGTGTTAAACGTTTTCCACTTGATTTTCTCGAAACGTTTGCACTTTCAGTGTTTTATGGGAAAAAGGGTCGCCAGGAGATGTTTATCTGCCCCTTTTATGCCCTTGGCTGGCAATCCATGGGCAAAGGGGTGATAGTGGATTCCGGTTTTTGTGGCGGTATACATTCAAGGGGAGAGAGAGCATGTATCGGATCGGTGAACTGGCCAAGGCGTGCGGGGTCAAGGCAGATACCCTGCGTTTTTACGAGAAGAACGGGCTTATCTCACCGGGGATCCGCAACGAATCCGGCTACCGCCTCTACAGCGAACAGGACAAGCGGCGGCTGGAGTTCATCATTCGCGCCAAGTCGGTGGGATTCTCGCTGGCCGATATCGGCGAGCTGCTCGACCTCGATACCAACAAGGCCAAAGTCACCTGTCAGGAGGTAAAAGCGGTAGCCGACACCAAGCTGGCCCAGGTGGAGCAGAAGATCATCGAACTGACCCGCTTTCGCGACAACCTGCGCGAGCTCTCCAATATCTGCTGCGGCGGGCCGCGCTCGGCGGAGCACTGCGCCATCCTCGAGACGCTGGAATCTGGCGCCCCGGCCCATCACGAGCATCACAACCACGACCAGTATGACCCGGTTCACGGCTGACATGTTGTGGCTGGCTTAGTGTGGCTGAGTCGGTGCACCCGACGCATTGCTCCGGCGGCGATTTGGTGACAAAATCGCCGCGTTTTTAACCGGTGCCAGTGCATCCGGTTGCCGGGCGCTAGCCTGAACAGGCGCCCGCAGCGAAAACCGCCATCCAGACACAAGAATCAACACACCAAGAGAAAAGAAGAGGAGCCATCATGGCCAAAATTCGGGTCGACCAACCCGCCCTCCCCCGTGAGGAAAATGCGCAAGGGGGCAACTATGCCCATCAGCGCGGCGAGATAAAGGATAACCATCTGCACGCCCTGCTCTCCGATCCCCTGTTTCGCAGCCGGGTCGAGCGCAACAAGAAGGGCAAGGGGAGTTACCAGCGCAAGGCCAAATTTAGCAAGCGGTGGGAACCCGGCCAACAGCAGATGATCCGCGTCTGCTGCTGAGCGGGTTTCTACCGACCATAAACAATCAGGGCGCCAATGGCGCCCTGATTGTTATCTCGAAACACGGTTCGCCAAAACTGGCTCACGACCTGTCGCGAGAAGCTGTCAGCGAGGTGAAGAGCAGCGCAGGAACCGGAGCGTATAGATATACGTGAGGCTTCCGAGCAGCGCATGAACCTTGATCACGGCTTCGCAGCCAGATCGTGAACCCGTTTTCACTCATCCATAAACAGTTCGAGCAATACGTTCAGATAGCGATGACCGAGGGAGGTAAGCTGCCAGCTCTCTCCCAGATCCTCGATCAGCTCCTTACTTTGGGCGATGGCGAGCACCGTCTCTACCCTTTCCAGCGGCAAGCCGGTATAGGCCTCGAACTCCGCCTTGGGGGCCGGTTCAAACAGGCGGAAGCGGTTCATAAAGTATTCGAGCGGCAGATCGTCTGCCGTCACCTGCCACTGCTCGTCCAGATAGGGGCGACTCTTGTCCAGATACCCTTTTGGATGCTTCACCTTGGCGGTGCGCAGGATCTGTTGGTTCGCGAGATCGGTCACCTTGCCGTGGGCGCCACAGCCGATCCCCAGATAGTCGCCGAAACGCCAGTAGTTGAGGTTGTGATGGCACTGGTAACCCTCTTTGGCATAAGCCGAGATCTCGTACTGGCGATAACCGCTGGCGGTGAGCATGGCGTGGCCCTGCTCGTAGATGTCCCACAGGGTGTCATCTTCCGGCAGTGTGGGCGGCTTGGAGGCAAACGCCGTGTTCGGCTCTATGGTGAGCTGATACCAGGAGAGGTGCGGCGGGGCGCAGTCGATCGCCTGCTGCAGGTCGTAAAGGGCGTCATCCAGACTCTGATCCGGCAGACCATGCATCAGATCCAGATTGAAGGTGGGCAACTTGATGGCATGGGCCAGTGCAGCGGCCTTGCGCGCCTCTTCCGGGCCGTGAATGCGGCCGAGGCGGGTCAGCTTCTCCTGCTGAAAGCTCTGCACCCCGATGGAGATACGGTTGATGCCGGCGCGCTGGAAACCGGCGAACTTGTCCGCCTCAACCGTACCCGGGTTGGCCTCCATGGTGATCTCGCAATCTACAGTGAGCGGAATGCGTGCCCGTACTCCGTCCAGCAAGGTTTGCATCGCCTCCACCGTCAACAGGCTGGGGGTGCCGCCGCCGATAAAGATCGAGGAGAGCGGCCGCCCCTGCGCCCACTTCAGATCCTGATCCAGATCCTCCAGCAGAGCGGCGACATATTCGAGGTGAGGCAACTCCCCCTTCTGGGCATGGGAGTTGAAGTCACAATAAGGGCACTTCTGGACGCACCAGGGCACATGAATATAGAGAGAGAGCGGCGGCAGTTGCAGCATGGGGCTTCCAATAAAACGGGGGCTCAAGGCCCCCATTGTAGATGACTATGTGTAATTGACCGTGTGTAACCGACAAGGTGGCGAAGTGACTCAGTGCGCCGCAGCCAGCGCCGCTTTGAGCTTGGCCAGCGCCTGACCGCGATGGCTGAGCTGGTTCTTCAGCTCGGCGGGCATCTGGGCGGCGGTGCAGTCGTGCTCCGGCACGAAGAATACCGGGTCATAGCCAAAACCGTGCTGACCGCGTGGCTCGTCGATGATCATCCCTTCCCAGCTCGCCTGACAGATGATGGGGGTGGGATCGTCGGCGTGGCGCATATAGACCAGCACACACCAGAAGCGAGCGCTCTTTAGATACTCGGGGGCACCTTGCAGCTCACCGAGCAGCTTCTCGATGTTGGCCTTGTCACCGGCACCCACACCGGCAAAACGGGCGGAGTAAACGCCGGGGCGCCCTTGCAGCAGATCGACTTCCAGACCGGAGTCATCGGCCACGGCGGGCAGACCGGTAATGCGGGCGGCGTGGCGCGCCTTGATGATGGCATTCTCGACGAAGGTGGTGCCGGTCTCATCGGCATCGGAGACCGCAAACTCGCTCTGTGGGATCACCTGGATCTTCATATCGGCCAGCATGGCGGCCAATTCCTTCACCTTTTTCTGGTTACCTGTTGCCAGGACAAGCTTGTTCATCGAGCACCTCCGCAAAAATAATCTGCGCATTCTATGCGGCGCAAGCGTTTAGTAAAAGCGCCAATTACACCCGCTGTGATGGGGTTACGGGGGATTTGCCGCCATCGAATAACCAGCTTTTTAATACATGTTTCCATAATGGAATAACCAAAGTGATTAAATACCATTTCTATTCATTACTGTGAGTCAGTAGACTCGCGCCCCAATTCATTAACCTGGCTGACTAAAGAGGTGACAGATGCCATTGATACTTTTACTCGTACTACTGGTGCTGTTCAGTCCGCTGGCTATCGACATCTACCTGCCCGCCATTCCGCAGATGGCCGAGCAGCTAGGCGCCGAAGTAACTCTGATGCAGGGCACTATCACCTGGTTCCTGTTCAGCATGGGGCTGGGGCAACTGCTAGTCGGACCGCTGGCTGATCGCTACGGTCGCAAGCCCATCGCGCTGGGCGGCGTGCTGCTCTATGGCCTGAGCGCGCTAGGGGCCGGTTTTGCCGCCAGCCTAGGCGAATTGATGCTGGCCCGGGTGCTGCAGGGCTTCGGCGCCTGCGCTACCTCGGTCGCCGCCTTCTCGGTGGTACGTGACAGCTACGGCCCGAAAAAGAGCGGTCAGATGATCTCCTACCTCAATGGCGCCATCTGCTTTATTCCTGCGCTGGCCCCCCTGCTCGGTGGCTGGCTCACCGCCAAGGCGGGTTGGTCTGCCAACTTCTGGTTTATGGCCGGTTATGCACTCATCGTCGGCTGCTGGCTGATGTGGCGGATGCCGGAGACCCGCCCGGAGGAGACCCGCAGTGAAGGGGCCCTCATCAGCTGGTCCCGCTACAGCCCGGTGCTGCGCTCACCCAGCTTCCTGTTCAACGCGGCGCTGTGCATGCTGGCGATGGCGGTGATCCTCGCTTATGTCACCGCCGCACCGGTGCAGCTGATGGTGAAACTGGGGCTCGATATGAGCGGCTTTAGCTACTGGTTTACCGCCAACGCCGCGCTCAACATCCTGGCCTGCTTCATGGCGCCGCGCTTTATCGCCAAGGTGGGGCCAAGACGCACCCTGCGCATCGGCCTGCTGGTATTGATGCTCTCGGCCATCACCCTGACTTTGGCCATGCACATCGAACATCCGCTGGCGATGATGGGGCCGGTGTTCCTCTCCAGCATCGGCTTTGCCATGATCCTAGGCTCGGCCGCCGGGATGGCGCTGGCACCGTTCGGCCACTGCGCCGGTACCGCAGCGGCCCTGCTCGGCCTGTTTCAGATGAGCGGCTCCGGCGCCCTGGTTGGTCTGACCGGCGCCCTGATGCACGACCCGCTCAGCCAGCTGGCACTGCATATGTGGCTGCTGCTGCCGCCCTTGGTGATGCTGATGACCCGCCGCGGTCGCCGCTTGTGTTTGCAATAAATCCTGTGCTCTGATGGGCACACTCAGGGGGCCATCGGCCCCCTTCTCGTTTGTATCGCCTTTACAGCATATGGCCATCCGGCAGAGAGCCTGCGATGGCAACCCCACTCACTCGATGTCAGCGGAGAACTCCCGATGAGCCACACTCTCAACGCAGCCCTGGTGGGCTATGGCTTTGCAGGCAAGACCTTCCACGCACCCTTCCTCTCCACCACCCCGGGCTTGTCCCTCAGTTGGGTGGTGAGCCGCGATGCCGCCAAGGTGCAGGCCGATCTGCCCGGCTGCCGGGTCGGCTCACTGGAGGAGGTGCTTAACGATGAGACCGTCGATCTGGTGGTGATCGCCACCCCCAACGACACCCATGCCCCCCTCGCCCGCCAGGCGCTGCTGGCAGGCAAACATGTGGTGATCGACAAGCCCTTTGCACTGGATCTGGCCGAGGCGCAAGCGCTGGTCGAGCTGGCCGAAAAGCAGCAGCGGCTGCTCAGTATCTTCCACAACCGTCGTTGGGACGGGGATTTCCTTACCGTGCGCCGTTTGATTGCCGAAGGGACGCTGGGGCAGATCGCCCAGTTCGAATCCCACTTCGATCGCTATCGCCCCGAAGTGCGCCAGCGCTGGCGCGAAGCGGGTGGCCCGGGTTCCGGCCTCTGGTTCGATCTCGGCCCACATGTACTGGATCAGGCGCTGCAGCTGTTCGGCCAACCGGACTGGCTGCAGGCAGACCTTGCCGGGCAGCGCCCCGGCGCACTCGCGGACGACTACTTCCATGTGGTGCTGGGTTACGGTGCTCTGCGGGTTATTCTGCATGGCAGCTGTCTGGTCTCGGCCACCATGCCGCGCTTTGTCATTCACGGCAGCCAGGGTTCGTTCGTGAAATTCGGTATGGATGTGCAGGAAGATCAGCTCAAACTGGGCCAGCGGCCACCGGCGGCAGATTGGGGCATGGATAGCGAACCCGGTCAGCTCAGCCGCATTGTCGATGGCCAGTTACAGCAGCAGAGCGTGGTGGGTGAGGCGGGGGATTATGGCGCCTACTATCGCGGTGTCTGCGCCGCCATCAAGGGCGAGGGAAGCAACCCGGTGCCAGCAAGTGAAGCGCTGGCGGTGATGGCGCTGCTGGATCTGGCCCGTCAGAGCCACCTTGAGGGAAAACGGCTGCCCTGTCAGAAGCTGTCTGACTAAGGTGCGGGTCATCGGCCGCTATTGACCAACCTTGACCTTGTTAAACCGCCACAAGACGGCAGCAAAGCGGTGTTTTATTGTGCAATTAGTGCCATTTAACGGCATCTTGTATTGATATCAGTCGTTGCAGTGGAGCTTTTTATCCACGGCACGAAAAAATGTCATTGTGATATCCGTTTTCATCGGTAACTAATGGGGCTATATTGCGCCCGCCTGCTGCCTCCCGGCTTCTTGTTTCAATACCGGGCAACGGTGGGCGCTGTGATGGTTGCACAGACCATCTCTCCATCTTTTTTTGAGGGAATGCACATGAACAAAGTACTGGTAGCCGGTATCCTGGGTCTGATGTTGACTGCTTGCGGTCAGAAAGAAGAAAAAGCTGCCGCTCCTGCTGCTCCGGCCGCCGAAGTTGCTGCCACTGTAGAAAAAGCCGCTAGCGAAGCCACCTCTACCGTAGAGAAGGCCACCTCCGAAGCGACTGCAACCGTAGAAAAAGCTGCTACCGAAGCCGCTACCAAGGTTGAAGCTGCAGTGAGCGATGCCAAGGCCAACTAAGCCTGCACCTCATTCGAAGACGGGTCCGAAGGCAACTTCGGACCCGTTTTTTTATCTGACGCTCAGGGGGGCCGGATTAATCAGCGAGGTGAGGATGTGATCCTCCCAGCGGCCATTGATCATCAGATACGCCCGCGCGAATCCCTCCCGCTCGAAGCCGAGCCGCTCCAGCAAGGCGCCACTACGCTGATTGGCTGGCATATAGCAAGCCATGATGCGATGCAGATCGTGCTCCCGAAACAGGTAGTCGATGGCGGCTGACAGCACCTCTCCCATCACCCCCTGCCCCTGATGCTGCTGGTCGATGGCATAGCCCAGATGACACGCCTTGAAGACCCCCATCAGGATATTGCTGAAGTTGCAAGTGGCGATCACCCGCTCGCCAGCCGGATCGAGGGCTACCAGATTGACGCCGGTGCCGTTGAAGAACTGGCTGTAGCTGTCCTGCAGCCGGGCATGCCAGTAAGAGAGGGTGTAAAAGTGCTCATCCCGAAGCGGCTCCCACGGGGTAAGGTGGTCGCGGTTGCGCCGGTAGAAGTCGAGCATCATGGGGGCCTGATCCGGCGACAGTATGGTCAGGTGGGTGCGGGCCGTCTTGATATGTGGCAGCGCCATCAGGACTCCCTCTGCCTTAACCACTCATCGCGCAGCAGGCTGTAGTGGGCGTGGTCCACAATCCGGTTGCCCAGCCGCTCTGCGCGCCGGGTCACCCCCTCAAGCTGCATCCCGAGCCGTTCACAAACAGCCCTGCTGGGCTCGTTATCGGTGGCGGCGCTGATCTCCACCTTCTCCATCCCCATCTCCTCGAAGGCGTGGTGGATCAGGGCCTGACAGGCCCGGGTGATGATACCGTTACCCTGCCAGCGCTCCGCCAGCCAGTAACCGATGACCACCTTGCCAAGGTCGTGATCGATGCTGTTGTAACCGATTACGCCGACCACCTCCCCCTGATACTCGATGGCGGTGGTGAGCCCCTCACCGCGGGCGAACTTCTCGATGGCACTGCGAATGAAGAGGGCGCTGTCGACGGGGCGCTGGATCAGTGGCGGCCAGGGTAGCCACTGGGAGAGGTACTCCCGGTTGTCATTGCAGAGGGCAAACAGTTCGCTCGCCATATCGGGCTGCAAGAAGAGCAGCGCAAGCTCGTCGTCCAACTGCCATGAAAACATGGGATTCTCCTTTCAAATCAGTGATCAAATCGCGAACCAGCACCCAATGTAGCCAATCGCCACTGGCCGCGCCAGCCACTTTTACGGCCCTCCTCCGGCAGGCTTCGCAGAGGGTGACAGCGCACGGACTCTCCTCCCTCAAAAGAGGAGGGTGGGTGTCTGAAACCGGATAATGCTCTCCACATGGCGCCGACGAATGCCCCCAAACGGCACTTTGGCAGATCCTGCTACCCCTTTGTGCTGCGCTGTCACTTTTGACAGGGGGCACTTTCCCCCACCGGCACTAGCTTCAAAACGCCCGACCTTCGGTCGGTTTATCAACCTCATCGATTTAAGGAAAGAAGAGATGAATAAAATTTATCTGGCCGTTGCGCTGGCCTGCTGGGGAAGCGCCGCACTGGCGGCGCAAGAGGTAGAGATCAACGTAACGGCAAACGGCATCCGGGCCATGACAGGCCTCAGTGCTGCGAGTGGTACCTTGCAGCTGGAAGATGGCGAGTTTCGTCAGGTGCGGGTGGTCAAGCTGCCCAACGGCCAGCAGCGGATCCGCTACGAGCAGGTCTGGAACGGCATCCCGGTAATGGGTCAGGTGGTGGTGGCTGACAAGAGCCTGAACGGCCAGCTGCAACAGGCCAGTGGACGCATGCTGCGCCAGATCGATCAGGATGTGGCAAGCCCGGCCGCCACCCTCTCGCCACAGGATGCCGCCAGCAAGGCCAAGGCGGGCAGCAAGGGGAGCAACGAGCAGGTCAAACTCTACGTGATGCAGGATGAAAACGGGCTGGCTCGGCTGGTTTATCAGGTCTCCTTCATCGCCGAAGGTGACAAACCGAGCCGCCCCTTCGTCATCCTTGATGCCCAGAGCGGCGAGGAGCTCAAACGCTGGGAGGGGATCAACCACAAGGACGCCACCGGCCCGGGGGGCAACATCAAGACCGGCAAATACGTCTACGGCACCGACTTTGGCCCGCTCGTAGTCGATGACAACTGCCGGATGACCAGCCCCAACGTCGATACCATCAACCTCAACCACGCCACTTCTGGCGGCGCCATCCACCAGTTCACCTGCCCGGAGAACCAGGTCAAGGAGATCAACGGCGCCTACTCGCCCCTCAACGACGCCCACTACTTCGGCAATGTGGTGTTCGACATGTACCGCAACTGGTACAACACGGCGCCCCTCACCTTCAAACTGAAGATGCGGGTTCACTACAGCAAGAATTACGAGAACGCCTTCTGGGATGGCAGCCAGATGACCTTCGGTGACGGCGCCACCACCTTCCACCCGCTGGTGAGCCTCGATGTGGCGGCCCACGAGGTGAGCCACGGCTTTACCGAGCAGAACTCCGGGCTGATCTATTCAGGACAATCCGGCGGCATCAACGAGGCCTTCTCCGATATGGCGGGGGAAGCGGCCGAGTTCTACATGAAGGGGAGCAACGACTGGCTGGTCGGCGCGCAGATATTCAAGGGAAACGGCTCCCTGCGCTACTTCGAGGATCCGACCCGGGATGGCAGATCCATCGGCCATGCGGCGGATTATCGGGAGGGGATGGATGTACACCACAGCTCTGGGGTCTATAACCGCGCCTTCTACCTGCTCGCAACCAGCAGCGGCTGGAACACCCGCAAGGCATTTGAAGTGTTCTTGCTGGCCAACCGCCTCTACTGGGGCGCCAATACCGACTATCAGCAAGGGGCCTGCGGCGTCAGCCGGGCGACCGCCGATCTGGGTTACAGTCAGGCGGATGTAGCACGGGCCTTCCAGACCGTCGGGGTCGATGCCAGCTGCGGCACCACGCCGCCACCGAGCGACAACGTACTGCAAAACGGCGTGCCGGTGAGCAACCTCGCCGCCAGCAAGGGTGGCAAGCTCAACTACACCCTGAACGTACCGGCGGGCACCAGGTCGCTGCAGATCAGCAGCAGTGGCGGTACCGGTGATGCCGATCTCTACGTCCGCTTTGGCAGCGCCCCCACCAGCAGCAGTTACGACTGCCGTCCCTACAAGGGGGGCAATAACGAAAGCTGCTCGTTCACCAATCCCAAGGCGGGCACCTGGCATGTGCAGCTGTCAGGGTTTGCAGCGTTCAGCGGCGTGACCCTTAAGGCCAGCTACTGATCCACCCGATGCGGGCCTTGTCCCGCATCGTTCTACTCATTGCGCCACCGTTTCGCCAGCGTGCGGGCGGTGGCCAACACGGTTTCCCGGGCCGGGTTGGGCCGCTTGCCACCGCGCCACGCCATCATCACATCCCAATGCTCTTGCGGCAGATTGCGCACATCTAGCCTGACCAGCCGCCCCACCTCCAGATCCCGCTTGATGGCCAGCTCCGGCATCAGGGTGATAAACCCGTGTTCCAGCGCCAGATCACGCGCCGCACTGGCAGGCTGCACCGCATGCAGGGGGCTGGCAGCCCGCCGCAGCCGCCGCAACTGCTGGATAAAGACGTCACACCCCGGCCCCCATACCTGAGGCGCCAGCCGCTGGTCGGCAATATCCTCCAGGGTGAGACCGTGACAACCGGCCAGCGGATGCAATGGCGAGGCGATAGCGATAATGGGGGAGCAGCAGAGCAGCTCCATCTGGAGGCCCGCAACCGGCGGGCGCTTGAGTACAAAGCCGATATCGGCCTCCCCGGTCAGCAACGACTGCATGATCTCGCCGGAGTGATCCGTGGTGCAGCGGATCTCGAACGGCTCGTCCACCAGCTCCATCAATAACGAGCCAAACACCACCGAAGTGAGGGATGGCAGACTGGAGAGACGGATACAAGGCAGCGCAGGCGCCCCCTGCAGTGCCAGCCGCCCTTCGCTCAGGATCGCCAGCGCAGAGCGGGCCGATGGCAGAAACTCCTCGCAGGCACGGGTCGGCGTCACCCCGCGCCGATGACGCTGAAACAGCGGTGCCCCGAGGCTCTCCTCCAGCTGGGCAATCCGCTGGCTCACCAGCGGCTGTGACCAGCCACGAATGGCCGCCGCCTGACTGAAGCTGCCCAGCTCGGCCACATCCAGCAGCAGTTGCAGATCGTCCAGATCCATAGACATAAATAATCCTGATATGAAATATAGGTAGTTGTCGTCTACCACTATATCTAAACCCTCTCCAGAATGAAGGTATCTGTGAATGAGAGGGCGTTATGGTCGATAGGGCGAGGTTTTGGGGACGCTGGTTTCTGGCGCTGGATACCACACTGGTGATCCTGGGTTTCTTTGTGGTGATGCCGATGATCAGCCTGCGCTTCGTCGATCAACTCGGCTGGGCCGCCGGTCTGGTGGGGCTGGCCCTCGGCCTGCGCCAGCTGACCCAGCAGGGGCTGGGGATCTTCGGCGGCTCCCTCGCTGACCGCTTTGGCGCCCGCCCGCTCATCGTCACCGGCATGCTGTTGCGCGCCGTCGGCTTTGCCACCCTGGCCTGGGCCGACAGCGGCGCCATGCTGATTTTCTCCTGCTTCCTCTCCGGACTGGGCGGTTGCCTGTTCGACCCGCCACGGGCCGCACTGGTGATCAAATTTACCCGTCCCCATGAGCGGGGCCGCTTTATCTCCCTGCTGATGATGCTGGAGAGTGCGGGAGCCGTCACCGGTGCCCTGCTAGGCAGCTGGCTGCTGCGCTTTGACTTCACCTACGTCTGCCTGCTGGGGGCCGGACTCTTCACCCTGGCGGCTCTCTGCAACTGGACCCTGTTGCCCGCCTACCGCCTCTCGGTCAAACCGACTCCGATGCGGGAAGGGTTGGGGCAGGTGCTGGCGGATCGCGCCTTCTGCCGACTGGTACTGATCCTGAGCGGCTACTACATGCTGTGGGTACAGGTGATGCTGATTTTCCCCATTCTGGTCAAGCAGCTCTCCGGCACCACCACGGCGGTGGGCTGGATGTACAGCCTGGAAACGGCGCTGTCACTGGCGCTGCTCTACCCTATCGCCCGTTTCAGCGAGCGGCGCTATCGGCTGGAGAGCCGGCTGATGGCGGGTATCCTGCTGATGACGGTGGGGATCGGGCTGGTCGCCTTTGTCAGCACCCTCTCCGGCATCTTCGTACTGCTGGCCTGCTTCTATCTGGGGATCATCATCTGTGAACCGGCCCGGGAGACCCTGATGACCCGGCTGGCCAACCCCACAGCCCGCGGCAGCTACATGGGCTTCAGCCGCCTCGGACTGGCGCTGGGGGGCATGACCGGCTATGTGGGCGGTGGCTCCCTCTATGACTTCTCGCTGCAACAGGGACAACCTGCCCTCCCCTGGCTGGTGCTGGGCACCATAGGCGTCGCCACCATGTTGCTGCTCGCCCGCTGCTTCTCCCGCCGCCCGGAGCTGGCTATCAGAGCCGCCGCCTGACGACCGCCCCACCTGCGGCAGCCCAATCAACGGGGCTGCCGCTCACCTCATATTCTGCAAGTCATCACAGCAAAAGGTTGCGAATTACAACTTTTACGCTATTTTAGTTGTCATGCACAACTAAAAAGGAACCCACGATATGGATCCCCGTCCCCTGCGCGCCCTGTCGCGCGATCTGGTTCGCGAACTCGGCATGCTCTCCCAGCAGTGCGGCAATCTGGCCCTCACCCCCATCGAGGCTCACCTGCTGATCGAGCTGGAAAACGCCCCGGCCACCAACCAGCAGCTGGCAGAAAAGCTGCACATCGACAAATCCAACGCCAGCCGTCCGCTGGCACGCCTCGCCGAGCGGGAGCTCATCAGCTGGCACCCGCACCCCTCCGACGGCCGCAGCAAGGAGGCCCGCCTCACCGTCAACGGTCAGGGGATGCTGCTGGAGTTGCACCGGGAGATGGACGGGGCGATGGAAGAGATGCTGGCGCAGTTGAGCCTGCCCGAGCGGGAGCAGTTGTGGCAAGGGCTGCGGCTCTATCGCAGCGCCCTCTCCCGCGCCCGCCGCCAGCGGGGTTACCGGATCCGCCCCATCACGGCGGCGGACAATGCCCAGATCGCCTTGGTGATCCGCGCCGTCTCGGCCGAATATGGCCTCACCGCCGACAAAGGGTATGGGGTCTCGGATCCCAATCTCGACACCCTCTCCCAGAGCTATCAGGGGGAGAAGAGCCGCTACTGGGTTATCGAAGGGCCGGACGGTTCCATCCTCGGCGGTGGTGGTATCGCGCCATTGGCGGGAGAAGAGGGAGTCTGCGAGCTGCAGAAGATGTACTTTATGCCCGCCCTGCGCGGACTGGGCCTTGGCAAGCGGCTGGTGCTGCAGGCGCTGGACGAGGCGCGCGCACTCGGGTATCAGCGCTGCTACCTGGAGACCACAGAGGTACTGCGCGAAGCCACCAGCCTCTATGAATCACTGGGCTTTGAACACCTGCCCGGCCCCCTTGGCTGCACCGGCCACGGGGATTGCGAGATCTGCATGGTACTGCCACTGGGGTAGCCCCCCCTCATCCCCAACCCTTCTCCCGCAAGGGGAGAAGGGGGCAAAAACAGTTCCGCGATCTTTCAAGCAGACCTCTGATGATTCCCTCTCCCTCCGGGAGATGGCTAGGGTGAGGGCTGCTTGCGACGGGTATCTGCTGAACCATTCCCCCCTGCATCCCTCCTTAAACAGGCAAACGGTACAAAACAAGAGACCCCGCCGAAGCGGGGTCTCTTTGATTATCTGCCAATAAGCAAACCAGCGGTGATCAGTGCTCGCGAGTCTGGCGGAACTCCACGTCGGGGTGGCGCTCCTGAGCCAGGCGCAGGTTGACCATGGTCGGCGCGATATAGGTGAGGTTGTCACCGCCATCGAGAGCCAGGTTGACCTCGTTCTTGCGCTTGAACTCTTCAAACTTCTTGACGTCGGTCCCTTCCACCCAGCGGGCGGTGGAGACGTTGACCGCCTCGTAGATGGCCTCGACGTTGTACTCGCTCTTGAGGCGCGAAACCACCACGTCAAACTGCAGCACACCGACCGCACCGACGATGAGATCGTTGCTGATCAGCGGACGGAACACCTGTACCGCGCCCTCTTCGGAGAGCTGCACCAGCCCCTTGAGCAGCTGCTTCTGCTTGAGCGGATCGCGCAGGCGGATGCGGCGGAACAGTTCCGGTGCAAAGTTCGGGATACCGGTGAACTTGAGATCTTCACCCTGAGTGAAGGTGTCGCCGATCTGGATGGTGCCGTGGTTGTGCAGACCGATGATGTCGCCGGCGAAGGCGTCTTCCGCCTGCTCACGGTCACCAGCCATAAAGGTCACGGCGTCAGAGATGTTCACATCCTTGCCGATGCGCACGTGGCGCATCTTCATGCCCTTGCTGTAGGTGCCTGATACGATACGCATAAAGGCGATACGGTCGCGGTGTTTCGGATCCATGTTTGCCTGGATCTTGAACACGAAGCCGGAGAACTTCTCCTCGGTCGCTACCACTTCACGGCTCTCGGCCTTGCGCGGCATGGGTGCCGGCGCCCAGTCGGTCAGGCCATCCAGCATGTGGTCAACACCGAAGTTACCCAGTGCGGTACCGAAGAAGACCGGGGTCATCTCGCCAGCGATAAAGGCATCGTGATCGAACTCGGGAGAGGCGCCCTGCACCAGCTCCAGCTCGTCACGCAGCTGTTGGGCCAGATCTTCGCCGACGGCGGCATCCAGATCCGGGTTGTTCAGCCCCTTGACTACACGTTTCTCCTGAATGGTGTGGCCCTGACCGCTCTGATAGAGATAGGTCTCGTCCTTGTAGAGGTGGTAGACACCCTTGAAGGATTTGCCGCAGCCGATAGGCCAGGTGATGGGGGCGCACATGATCTTCAGCTCGCGCTCCACCTCGTCCATCACTTCCATCGGATCGCGCACTTCGCGGTCCAGCTTGTTCATGAAGGTGAGGATGGGGGTATCACGCAGACGGGTCACTTCCATCAGCTTGCGGGTCCGGTCTTCAACACCCTTGGCGGCATCGATGACCATCAGGCAGCAGTCGACCGCCGTCAGGGTACGGTAGGTATCTTCAGAGAAGTCCTCGTGACCCGGGGTGTCGAGCAGGTTGACCAGACAATCGGCATAGGGGAACTGCATCACCGAGGTAGTGATGGAGATACCACGCTGCTTCTCCATCTCCATCCAGTCGGATTTGGCGTGCTGGCCCGAGCCACGGCCCTTGACGGTACCGGCGCGCTGAATGGCCTGTCCGAACAGCAGGACTTTCTCGGTGATGGTGGTTTTACCCGCATCCGGGTGCGAAATGATCGCAAAAGTGCGTCTCTTGGAGACTTCACTCAGAAATTCAGCTGACATAATTCAACGTTCTTCTATTGAGCGGTGGCATCAGCCACCGTGGGAATAAATCCGGAATGCCGCTCACGGCACATGTATACGCAACGAAAGCCACGCCAGCTGGCGTTTTGCCAACCTGGTGGAGAGAGGGAGGAGGGTTGCGTTACATGGGTCTTCTCGCCTGAGTCAAAGCAAAATTGCGCGACATTATACCCGCGCGAGTGAAAAATACCCAGCCTGACAAGAGATGATAATTTGGCCGCTCATCCGTTCCACAGGTTCCAACTGAACAGAAAATCAAACACTCCGAATCGGATGGCAGCATCCGGACTACGTGGAGTTGGCCTCCTCCCCATGCCAGCAACAACCACTCTTGATAAATTTTCATACTTGGACTTTCCCTATCCAGCTACAAATATGTAAATCGTATCTACATAATGGAGAGGTCATTACATGAAACATTCCACCCTGCACAATCAACAGATCGTCATTATCGGTGGTACCTCGGGTCTTGGCCTGGCCACCGCCCAACAAGCGATCGAGCAAGGCGCCAAGGTCATTATCGGCGGTTCCAGCCGTGAGCAGCTTGCCACAGCACTGGCTGAATTGGGCCCAAGTGCCAGTGGCCATCAACTGGATATTCTCGACGTCGACTCCGTCAATCACTTTTTCAACCAGCTGGATTCGCTGGATCATCTCGTCATTACCGCCGCTGTCATGCGACCAGCCAGCTTTCTCACCGCTGCCATCGAGGATTTGAAAATCAACATGGACAGCCGCTTCTGGGGAAGTGTTCATGCGATCCGCGCCGCAGCCCCCAAACTGTCCGAACGCGGCTCCATCGTGCTCACGTCCGGGATGGTGACGCGCCGCCCGCAACTGGGTAAAGCACTCCCTGCTGTTGCAGCTGGCGCGGTTGAAACGCTGGCTCACAGTCTGGTTACCGAGCTGACCCCCCGTCGGATCAACGTCATCAACCCGGGCCCCATGCGCACTCCCATGCTGCTTAAAGCACTGGGTAATGACCCACAAAAAGTGGCCGCAGTGGCGCAAAGCCTGCCGTTGAAGCGCTTGGGAGAGGGAGAGGATTATGCGCAGGCCGCACTGTTCCTGATGAGCAACAACAACATGAATGGTGAGGTGCTTCACCTCAATGGCGGCAGCGCCTGGGCATAACGCCCTTCTGACGGTCTTCTGCGCTCGTGCTTGCCAATCTGTCATCGCAGGCAAGAACGAGCGCAGGGGACGAGCATCATCGCCGTATCAGCGTGCTCCCCAATAGCAATGACACCCTGGTGAGTGACAATACCCAGCCCGTCAATCATCTGTTTCCACCCGGTTGCGCCCCGCCTCTTTCGCACGATACAGCGCATTGTCGGCACGCTGGATCAAGGCCGCCAGATCCTGATCATCGTCTCGCAGAGAGGCACATCCGATACTGATGGTTACCGGGTACGACATGCCGGGCAGCGCCCGGTTGGCGACCGTGTGACGGATCCGCTCAGCCACCCGGCACGCCTCTTCAAGGCTGGTATCCGGCAGCAGGATCAAGAACTCCTCTCCGCCGGTACGCCCCAACTGATCCTGGTGCCGCAACTGACGCTCTGCCGCCCGAGAGACCCATTGCAGCACCCTGTCTCCTTGATGATGTCCCAGGGTATCGTTGATCCGCTTGAAGTGATCGATATCGAACACCAGCAGACAAAATGGCGTGCCCTGCCTGCGAGCCTGCGCCAACATATCGCTGCCCTGCCGCAGCACCCGACGGCGGTTGTTGATGCCGGTCAGCTCATCGGTAAAGGCCAGACGACGCATCCGACGGTTGCGATCAAGCAGCCACCCCATCGTCAGCAGTGCCAGTACCCCGCAGAGCACCATCACCACCAGCAGCCAGAAGCGACGCTCCTTGACCTGCTCCAGCTCCTGCTGCTGCAGTCGCTGCTCGACTCGCAGTCGCTCGTTCTCCCCCTCCTGACGGGCCAATTCAAACTCGCCGCGAACCCAGGCCGTGCTCTGTTCCCGTAACAGCTGATCGAGCCGCTGCTCCTGTACCAGATGCTCCCGCAATGCGGCCAGCGCCGCCGGATAATCGCCTTGCAACTCGAGCGCCCGACTGCGTACCCAGTAGAGCTCGAGCAAAAAGCGTACGTGCCCTTCCACCTTCAAAATCGGCTCAATCTTCTCAAGCGCACGCAAGGCTGGCGCCGGTTCCTGCTGTTCGACTCTCAACCTCGCCCGCACCAGCTCGAGATGCGCATGGAGGATGGGGTCAACATCGGGAGAGAGCACCTCCGCCGCTTGTGCCAGCAAGCGTCCGGCATCAGCGGGGCGATCCAGCCCGAGCAGAGCCTCGGCCTGCATCACCATGCGTTCGGCATGCTCAATCAGATATTGAGGCTGATTATAAAAGGCCGCACTGCGTTCAAGCTCGCCCAGCGCATCCTGATAACGCCCGGTCTGCAGATAGACCATCGCCAGTTGATCACTGAGCCTTGCCGAGCCAAATCCATCGTGGCTCCTGGCAAAATGCTCGCTCAACCGGTTGAGGGTGGAGAGCGCTTCGGCATAGAGGCCCATACGACGAAATGTGGCTGCAATCTCGAGCTGCGCCTGGTGATACCAGGTGGGCAACCCCAGCTGCTCATAGATATTGTGCGCCTTGGTGAGATCCATCAGCCCCTGGCCTGAGACCCCCTGAAAAGACAGCATGGCCCCCCGGCGGGCCAGCGCCAGCGCCTCCAGCTTTGGCACGGCGGCCTCTCTTGCCAGCCGCAGCCCCTCATCGTAATCGTGACGAGCCTTCGCTACCTCGCCGAGCAGCTGATTGAACCAGCCGCGGCAAATCGTCAGCTCCGCCACGGCGGCGTCATCACCCTGCTCGCGCGCAATGGCCAGCATCCGCTCCGCATTGGCGATGGCGGTACGGGACTCCTGCATGTCATCGGCCGATTGGGCCCAGCAAGCCAGACGACTGATCCGCATCTGCTGCGACGGCGGATAGGCGTTGCCGTCCCGCTGCAAACGGGCAACGCGCTCCCGCAGCAACTCGATCGGCTGGTAGACCCGCTCCATCCCTCCCAGTTCATTTTCCAACTGCTCGGGGGACAAGGGTTTGGCTGCCAGCCCGAACACCGCCAGCAACAGCAGCAAGGCAAGTCGGCTCATACATACTCCGGATAAATGGGAAAGATCATCGGGCAAGCCGATGCCGGAAAATCATCATCTTTTCCCCTGTAACAATGGTTGTAAAGGCTATCACCCGGACAGAGAGCCCGAATGGCAGACTAGTCACATTTTACTGCGATATCATCGCGTTGGAATGAAAGCGGGGATGCACAGCGAAAAAGAGGAGCGGGATAACAACTCAAGAGGGGTTGCCCCCTCCCGGTCACTAGTGGTGCTGCCAGCGCCGCAGCAGTCGGCCGCGCAGGCCACAATCGAGCAGCCAGCTGTTGTCAAAGACCCGCAGCAGCGCCTGCTTGGCGTGGCGGGACATGGCGACGGCGTGAAAACGGGTCTGACGCTGGCGATAGCGGTTCATCTGATCGAGCAGGGGATGAGGCAGGCTCTGGGCGATAAAGTCGGAGATGACCAGCACATCCGCCTTGGCAAAGGCGGGATCATCGAGCTTGGCCAGCGCTTTTTCCAGGCAGGGCACCAGGTCGGTACCGCCGTGAAAACTCATGGAGAGGAAGCGCTCCGCCTTGTCCAGACCGGTATCCGCGGTGATCTCGAGGGTCGCCACCTCGGTGGAGAAGAGCATAAGGTAGCAGCCGCGCTTCTCATCCATCGCCACCTTGAGCAACGCCAGAAACAGCGCCTTGGCACACTCCTCGGGATAACCCCCCATGGAGCCGGAGGTATCGACACAGACGATAAAGGGGCCTCGCTGCTGCAACTGCTGCCCCCCCTGCTCCGGGGTGCGCAGCATGATGCGCTGGCGCGGCAAGGTGCCGCGTGACTGGTAACTGAGCAGGCGCCGCTCCAGATAGCGGCGGTAGAACTCCAGCTCCAGCTCCGGCAGCCCCAGCATCACCGCCTCGCTTGGCAGTAGCCGCATCAGGTCGCTCGCCTGGTGGATGCCCACCAGGTCGTCCGGCACATCGTCGCTGGGGGCGGGCTCCAGCTCCAGCACCTGAACCGGTGGCACCGGCTGCTCCTGCGCCCGGCGATCCCGCTCGCTGCGCCCGAGCAGAGCGGCAATCTCCGCCAGCAAGGGCTCGCGCTGCAACATACGGGCGTATTGCTTGACCAGCACCAGACTGCGTTTGTGCCAGTGCCCCTGCGCCAGATCCCAAAGACCACCGGCTGAGATCTGGTTCGGATCGAGGGCATCGGCCAGGGTGCGGCTCGCCAGCAGCTGATCTTCAATCTCCTGACGCTGCTTCTCCCGCTCCGCCTCGGCGATCTGCTGCTGCAGTTGCAGCAGGCTCCCCACCAGACTGGCGCGCCACTTATCGATAAAGAGCTGGCGCAGCCCCTCGGTGGGGTGAGCCATCAGCTGGCGAACCAGCGAACGGGCCTCACCGGCAAAGGGGCTGTAGTGATCCAGCGACTCCAGCAGGGCGGGCAAACGGCCTATCAGTTCGGTCATCGGCAACTGCCGGTGCGCCTGATAGAGCAGGTACTCCTGCTCCAGCGCCACCGGCACCGGCTTGTGACGGATCTCCTCGCCAAGCTGCTCACCCCAGCTCTGCAGGCGCTTTTTCAGCAGCTTGCCCTGCAGCGGGGAGCGCTTGATGAACTCGGAGATCTTGGGCGACGCAGCAAGCAAAAGAGCCACCTCCCCTGCCAGCTCCCCTTCACCGATCAGGAGCCCCAGATCCAGCATGCCAATCTCAAGCATGAGCGCTCCTTACTCGTCCAGCCTTGGCAACCGCTCGCGCCACTGTGTCAGCTCGCCGCGCAGCAGTTCAAGATCCCGGCTCAGCACGAAGAAGCTGTCTTCCACCTGTTGCAGCCAGCGCTGGGCAATAAAGAGGTGCTGCCGATGACGATCGAACAGAGTGCGCTGCTGTTTAAGCTCCTGCACCACCTTGCCAACCTGGGCAAGCAGCTCATCGAGCGCTTGCAGCCAGGGCTCCAGCACCACCTCAGGGATGGCGTTGCGCTCCATCAATACCAGCGGGATCTGCTGGCGCTGGATATCGAGCACCTGCAGGCGCAGCTCATCGTCAAGTACCAGCTCGTAGTGTCCCTCTTTCGGGTTGCCATATTGATAACCCACCAGCGCCTCACCGGTCGGATGCCAATGGGAAAGCAGGGTACGATCGAACACCAGGGTGCTGGTGAGACGCTCGGGATCGCTGCCATCCAGCGGGGCCGGGGTGAGCAGATGGAAGTGCACCTGCTTGCCAAAGGGTCTGGCGTTGGCGAGCGGGATCTCGATCCCCCTCGCCCGTCTGCCAAACCACTGCTTGCGCTTGCGCGCCTTGCAGCAGAGACGCTGGGCCACGCCCTGTTTGAGCTGTTTGAATTGATCCCGCAGGGCAAGCAGCTGGCGGGTCAAGGCCAGTTGCTGATAACCGTAGAGACGGGAGAACTCGGTCATCATCTCCAGCAGGGCGGTGCGGGACTCCTCGTCGTGCCAGAGACAATCCTTGAACAGCAGCAGATCTACCGGTGCGACCTCATCGCGGCCATTGAAGAAGGCGCTCGCCTTGATGAGCCGTACCGCCTTCTTCCAGCGGCGATCCGACACATAACAGCGATGGGCCAGCTGGCTGTCTAGCTGCTGGCGCAGCTGATAGATAAGTTCGAAACAGGCATCCGGCAGGCGCACCTGCTCAATCTGGCTCTGCCACTGCTCGTACTCATCCCCCCGGATCTGCAGGGATTCCGGCAGATTCTGGTGGGCGTGACCGTCGCTGGCCAGCATGGATTGAAAGTTGGCTTTCTCCTGCACCCGGTCCATCCAGATCCGCACCAGCATCCGGTCGTAGAGCGCTTCCAGCCCGCTGTCCGGCGCCGGCAGCTCGTTGGAGGCGGTCACCAGCAGCCGCATGGGGATGGGATGCTGGCTATCACCATTGCGGAACTGCCGTTCGTTGATGGCGGTGAGCAGGGTGTTGAGAATGGCGGGACCCGCCTTCCAGATCTCGTCGAGGAACACCACCTCAGCCTCCGGCAGATAGCCGGCAGTGAGGCGCAGGTATTTGCCATCCTCTTTCAGCGCCTGAATGGAGAGGGGGCCAAATACCTCCTCCGGTGTGCTAAAACGGGTCATCAGATATTCAAAGTGGCGGGCGTCGTGAAAGGCCAGCTTGAGGCGACGGGCAATCAGACTCTTGGCGATACCGGGTGGCCCCAGCAAGAAGACACTCTCGCCACTGAGGGCTGCCAGCAGACCGAGGCGCAGGGCATCCTGCCGTTCATAAAGCCCCTCACCGAGGGCTGCCAGCAGCCGGGGCAGGCGCTCCTGGATGGGAATAAGACGCGCAGGGTTCTGGGCTTGAGCTAAAGACGACATAGAGAGTGTTCCGAAGCTGGGATGATGTTAGCCCCAAGGCGCGATATCCATTTGCTCGACCTTGGGTTTTGTCTTGTTATGATGTTTATTCTGGTATCTCTTGCCGCACAATACCCGCCTCTGGCAGGAAAAAACGCAAAGGCAGTGCGATACCGTATCGGCAGCGTGCTGCGCCCATGCATAGCCAGTGTCGTGATGGCACCATGCCCGCATGCGCCAGATGATGCGTTGCAAAGGGTGCAGCAAAAGCGGTTCGAGTGTACCCTGCGCAACACAATTTTCCCCAACGCAGATCAAGAGTGAGTCGCCCCAGATGCAAGATCCCGTTCGTCAGAGCATGTTGGCCCGCATGGGCATTCAAAGCTGGCAACTGCGTCGTCCGGCATTGCTGGGTGCAGATCTCGTACCCGAGCTTGCGCAAGATGCCGTGCAGCCCGACCAGACAGCACCGGCCACCCGCGCTCCGCTGCCCAGCGGCAAACTCTGGTTGCTGGCGCCTCAGCTGCCTGCCACCACGCTGCTGGCGGATATCTGCCAGCTGCTCGGCATGACCCCCGACGAGGTCTCACTGCTCAGCGAGCTGCCGCCTGCCGATCTGCAAACGGCGGATGCCTCACCGCTGCTCTGGCTGACGGAGGCCAACCCGGAACGACCCGATGCGTTGATCTGTCCGCTGGCCCCCAGTGCCGCACAAAAGCGCGCCCTGTGGCAACAACTACGCCGACACTTGGCGAACAGTACGGCATGATCATGCCTTCAACGCCCTCTTGGAAGCCGCTCTTTTTACCTGATTTTACAAAAGTCGTCTTTGCCAACCCCGACATCCTCCACCCAGTCACCCGGAGTCAACATGCCTGAGTTTCGTCCCCTGCTCGAAGCCGATTTCGACCTTGTCTATCCCATAGAGCAGGCCGCCCACAAGGAGCCCTGGAGCCAGGCCAACCTGCTATCCTGCTTCGGTCCTCGCTATCTCAACGGCTTGATGCTGGTCGATGGTCGCCCGGCCGGCTTCTATATCTCGGATCTGGTGGCCGGAGACAGCTCGCTGATGAATATCTGTGTCCACCCCGAATTTCAGGGCAAGGGGTTGGGACGGACACTGCTGCAAGCCTACCTGACTCGCAGCAAACAAGCCGGGGCAGAAGCCTGGTTTCTCGAGGTGCGGGCAGGCAACCAGACCGCCATCAACCTCTACGAGAGCGCCGGCTTTGCCGAGTATTGCCGCCGCGCCGACTACTACGGCACCGGCAATGATCGGGAAGATGCGGTACTGATGTCCCGCCTGTTCGACTTCAGCTGATCCCGCCTCAATCGAGGGGGGCATTGTCCATCGCCGGATCCTGCAAGGAGAGAGTGGTGTGAACCACCGCCTCGAATCCGGCGGCGGAAAGCGGCATATAGAAGCCCCGCAGCCAGGTTTTCCCCGGCATCCAGATCTGCTGTATATCCACCACTATCTTGATCGGTTTGAGGGGTTGACCCGGCTGCTGGATATAGATGCCGGGCGGTGTGGCCACCTTGGGAAAACGGCGCAGGATCTGTTCACTACCATCCCCCTTGCCCGGATTGAGCCGCACCTTGACCAATCGGCTCAACGGCACTCTCATCTCTTCACTGCGCCAGAAGCGTTCGTTCAATGCCTTGCAGCGACGGCACTTGGGGGTCTCCAGCACATAGAGCAGCGGATAGCCCAGCGCCAATGCCTGCTGTTGGGCCTGCTGGTATCCCTCCGCCCCTTCATACCAGGGATTCGCAGGCTGCTGTGTCTTGCCCAGAAAGTACCAGGCCGCCCCGCCCCCCACCATCATGAGCCCGATCACGGCCAATGCCCCTTTCATCCATAGATTCATATCGTTAACTCTCCCTTTGCTCCTTTGCAGTATCGGCCACTCTGCACAAAGGAAGAGCTATTTGCACTCTTTGTGATCCAAGACAAACAGCGAACACTTGTAAGCTGTAATCTTGGAGTTTAAACTCTAGCCCGATTTTTAGTGCCCTTGCAGGCGTACAACTGTAATTAAAGGATGTTTAACTGATGCCGAAGCTTCATCTGGTTCGACTGATGCGTGAACGTATTGCCCAGCTTGGCAACAAGGCTGCCCTGCGGGTTCAGCAGGATGGCCAGTGGCGCGCCATCGGCTGGCGTACTCTGGGCCAGGCCATGGACTACTGCGCACAGGCGCTGATCCGTGCCGGCCACCAGCCCACCGAGATGGTCGGCATCTATGCCCGCAACATGCCGGAGTGGACCCAGGCCGATCTCGGCATCCTTGCCGCCCGCGGCGTCAGCGTCCCTATCTACCCCACCAGCACGCTCGATCAGCTGCGCTACATCGTCAAAGATGCCGGCATCAAGGTGCTGTTCGTTGGCGAGCAACCCCAGTTCGATCAGGCGCTGAAACTGATTGAAAACGGCGAGATCCGCCAGATCGTCGCCCTCGATGGCAGCGTCAACCTGCGCGGCTGCGAGCAGGCGAGCCACTTCCAGACATTTCTGGTCTCCGGCAACCATCAGCCCAGTGAGCAGGAGCTGCGCGAGCGGGAAACCCAGTACCGGATGGATGATCTGCTGACCCTGATCTACACCTCCGGCACCACAGGCGAGCCCAAGGGGGTCATGCTCGACTTCAGCAACATCGCCGCCTGTTTCGAGATGCACAACAGCCGCCTCGATCTGAACGAGCAGGATGTGTCGCTCTGCATGCTGCCGCTCAGCCACGTATTCGAGCGGGCCTGGAGCTACTACGTGCTCTATTGCGGCGCCGAGAACGTCTATATCCGCGATCCGCAGAAGGTGATGGATGTGATTGGCGAGGTGCAGCCGACCGTGATGTGCGCCGTGCCGCGCCTCTACGAGAAGGCCTATGCCATGATCCAGGCCAAAGTCGCTCAGGCTCCGGCTCTGCGTCGTGCCCTGTTTGGCTGGGCAACCCGTGTCGGCAAGCAGATGGTTGCCACCCGTCAGGCTGGCAAGTCCGCTTCCCCGCTGCTCTACGGCCAGCTCTGGCTCGCCGAGCGACTGGTGTTTCGCAAGCTGCGCGCCCGCTTTGGCGGCCGCACCCGCTTTCTGCCGGTGGCGGGCGCCCGTCTGGCCGACGATGTGAACCTCTTCTTCCAGGCGATGGGGCTCAACCTCAAGTACGGCTACGGCATGACCGAGACCACCGCCACAGTCTGCTGCTACGAGGATAGCCAATTCAAGCTCGGCTCCATCGGCACGGCACTGAACGGCATCGAGGTGAAGCTGGGGGAGAACAACGAACTGCTGGTGCGCTCCCCCACAGTGATGCGCGGCTACTACAACAAGCCGGACGCCACCGCAGAGGTGATGACCGAGGATGGCTTCCTGCGTACCGGCGATGCCGGTGAGCTCGACAGCCAGGGCAATATCTACTTCACCGAACGTCTCAAGGAGCTGATGAAGACCTCCAACGGCAAGTACGTGGCCCCGCAACTGGTGGAAGGGACCATCGGCAAGGATCGCTTTATCGAGCAGATCGCCATCGTCGCCGATGCCCGCCACTTCGTCTCGGCGCTGATCGTCCCCTGCTTCGAGTCGCTGGAGGAGTACGCCCGCTCCATCAACCTGCAGTACCAGTGCAAGACCGAGCTGCTGCGCCACTCCCGGGTAATGGAGTTCTTCGAAGCCCGCATCGCCGACTTGCAAAAAGAGCTGGCCAAGTTCGAGCAGGTGAAGAAGTTTACCCTGCTGCCGAGCGCCTTCTCCATGGAGCTGGGTGAGCTGACCCCCACCATGAAGCTGCGCCGCAAGATCATCGAGGCCAAGTACCAGAGCGAAATCGAGGCCATGTACAACCACGTCTGATATCGCTCAGGTTCAGAGAAATCAAAAAGCCGCTCACTCGAGCGGCTTTTTGTTGGCACTTTGGTTGGTACGAACCTGCCTTCAGGCCGTGGTGGTACTGGTTCCGAAGTAGTCGGCCAGGAAGTCATCGAACGACAGGCTGTCGCTGCGCTCGCGTTCGCGCTGCTTGGCCAGCGAATCCTTCGCTTCACCGGCAAAGTAGGCCTCATCCCAGTACTGCAGCTCCCCTGCCAGCAGCTCCTCGCGATAGCGGGTCGCCAGCTTGTCACCGTAACAGCCGTTATCCTTGCCACTCTCCAGCAGCTCCTTGAGCATGCGGGCGGAGTAGGTGAGCTCGGGGTTGAGCAGCTTCTCGCGGTGCATCGCCAGCGTCTCGCGATAGCGGTTGCGGCCACAGCAGCGATCCAGCAGATCGGCCACCTGAGCCAGCTCGTCGAACAGTTTGAGTCCGTACTCTTTGAGGCCAATGGCATTGCCCTGCTCATCTTCAAGCGTCAGGCCGGGACGACGCCCTTCCAGCACCACCTTGTTCTGGTTGCGGCGGTTGCGGGCAATCTCCTCGTCACTCAGCACCGGAGAGGGGCGCAGCAGGCACCAGACCAGGAACAGGTCGAAGAAGCGGATCTGATCCGCATCGATGCCGAGAGGGGTGAAGGGGTTGACGTCCACGGTGCGCAGCTCGATGTATTCGATGCCGCGCTGATCCAGCGCATCCGAGGGCTTCTCGCCGCTGCGCGGGGTGCGCTTGGGGCGGATCGGGGCGTATAGCTCGTTCTCCAGCTGCAACACGTTGTCGTTAAGCTGACGATACTCCCCATCCACCTTGACCCCGATCTTGGCAAAGTCGGGATTGTGGGTGTTGATGGCGCGGCGCAGGCTGCTGACATAGGCAGGCAGATTGTCGTGGCTGATCTTGAGCCCAGCCTGGGCGCTGTTGGTGTAACCGAGATCAGAGAGACGCAGCGCGGTGGCGTAAGGCAGATAGAGGGTGCCCTTGCCGGTCTTCTCGAACGGCAGGTTGCTCTTGCGCCCCTTGAGGAAGGATTCGCAGATGGCCGGGGAGGCGCCAAACAGATAGGGCACCAGCCAGCCGAAGCGGTAGACGTTGCGAATAAGCCCCATGTACTTGTCGGAGATAAAGCGCTGGCTGCAGCACCCTTCGCACACCAGATCCTGCCACTCGCTCCAGAAGCTGTCGGGCATGGAGAAGTTGAAGTGCACCCCGGCGATCACCTGCATCAGGCTGCCGTAGCGGTTCTTCAAGCCCTGACGGTAGAGGGTCTTCATCTTGCCGATGTTGGAGCTGCCGTACTGAGCCAGTCGGATGCTCTCTTCCCCGCCGACGAAGCAGGGCATGGAGAGCGGCCAAATCCGCTCGTCACCCAGATGCTGAATCACATGGTGATGGATGTCGCCGAGCTGTTCCATCAAGCTGTCGATGGAGTCGGTGGCCGGGGTGATGAACTCCAGCAGGCTCTCCGAGTAGTCGGTGGTGATATTGGGATGGGTCAGGGCCGAGCCCAGCGCCCGGGGATGGTCACTCTGGGCGAGTCGGCCATCCGGCGTGATGCGCAGGCATTCACGTTCGATCCCGCGCCGGATCCCCTTGAGCGCGGTGAGGCGCTCCGGTGATCCCAACGCATTCAGCAACTCGGTGAGCGACAAGCTTGTTGTAGTCATATTCACGGCTCATGTGAGGCCGCCCCATCCGGGGCGGCTCTTGATTTTTATAAAGCGTCAGTTACGGCAACTGCAGCGGATAGATGGGAAGATGAAGCTCCTTCAGGGGTTTTTCAAGCTTTTGCTTGTCTCCCACCACCACGATCACCATGTCGGCCGGATTGAGCCAACGGGCAGCACTGGCCTTCAGCGCCTCGGGCGACACCGTTTTGATCAGGTTGTTCTGGGCCTGCACATAGTCCGGTTTCAGGTCATACATCACCATCTGCAGCAGGAAGCCCGCCTTCTGGCCCAAGGTCTCGTAAGAGAGGGCATCCTGCTGGGAGACCGCGCTGCGCATATAGGCCAGCTCGACCGGGGTCGGGCCGCTCTTGCGGTAGTTGTCCATCTCCTTGAGGAACTGGCGGATGGCATCGACGGTTGCGTCGGCCCGCACATTGGCGCCGGTGGCGAAGGTGCCTACCTCGCGGTTAGCGGAGAAACCGGAGCTGGCGCCGTAGGTGTAACCCTTGTCTTCCCGCAGGTTGAGGTTGATGCGGCTGTTGAAGTTGCCACCCAGGTTGAAGTTCATCAGCCCGGCGGTGAAGTAATCCCCCGTGGTATCGAACGGCATGGCGCGACGACCGATGCGGATCACCGACTGAGGCGCCCCCGGTTTGTCCACCAGATAGATGCCCGGCTTGGCCTGCTCACCCTTGAGCTTGAGATCCCCCAGGGTCGGCGTGGCCCCCTTCCACTCGGTCAGGAAGCCAAGTTGCTCCTCGATCTGCTTCTGGCCCACATCACCGACCACCACCACTTTGGCGTTGGTGGGGTTGTAGTAGGCCTGATAGAAGTGCTTCACGTCAGCCAGGGTCAGCTTGGCCACATCGGCTGCAACCCCGTCGGTAGGTTGACCGAGGCGGTTGTTCTTGCCGTAGACCAGCTCGCGGAACGCCTGCCCGGCCAGCCACTCGGGCTGCTGCTGGGCCTGTTGCATCCCTTGCAGCAGCTGCGCCTTGACCCGCTCGAAGTCCGCCTCCCGCATGCCCGGGCGCTCCAGCACCTCGCGCACCAGCGCCAGGGTCTGGGGCAACTTGTCCGCCAGCGAGCTGACGGTGATGAGGTTGTTGTACTGGGCGCTGGAGACATCAATGCTTGAGCCCAGCTTTTGCAGCTCATCGCTGAGCTGAGCCTCGGTCAGGCGCACCGTGCCCTGTCCCATCATGGCGGCGGTCAGATTGGCCAGCCCAAGCTGTCCTTTATCTTCGGCACGAATACCGCCCGGCAGGGCGATCATGATGGAGACGGCCGGGATCTCGTCACTCTTGGTGCCGATGATCTCGATGTTCTTGTCGAGCTTGCCGTGCCAGATGGCGGGCACCTTGACGCTCACCGCCTCACTCGCCTTGGGCTGCACGCTGCGATCGAAATTGTCTTTTACCGGTCGTTCGGCCAGCGCCTCGTCATGCTTGCTGTAATCCGGCAGCTCGCGCTTGGCGGGGGTAAAGTTCGGGGTGGCAACCTGCCACTCTGTCTTGCCCTTGGGCACCACGCTCAGCACCACCGCAGGCTTGCCCGCGATGAACTTGTCGTAGGCGGCCTTCACCTGCTCCGGTGTCACCTTGCCGATGGCATCCAGCGTCTTGAACACATAGTTGGGATCCTGGGCAAACACCTGACCCATTGCGAGCTGGCTCACCTTGCCGGAGACGCTGTCCAGACCCCAGATGGCGGAGGCGCGGTACTTGGCGATCGCCTTCTCCAGATCTTCCGGCTTGAGGCCGCGCTGGGCAAACTCGCCGATCACCTTGTCCACCTCCCCCTTGAGGGTCTTGAGGCTGCCATCCTGCGACGGATTGGGATAGGCGTAGACGGTCAGAGTACAGGCCAGCTCTTCGCAGTAGTGGGACGCCCCCACATCGATCGCCTTGCCGGTTTTCACCAGCGACTGGTAGAGCATGGAGCTGGCGGAGCCGCCCAGCACGTCGGCAAACATGTCGAGCGCAGGCTCCTGCGGATCGCCAAGAGAGACTGTGGGGTAGCTGATATAGAGCAGCGGCAGGTGCACCTTGTCCTGCAGCGTCACGTAGCGGGTCTCGGGCAGTGTCACCGGCTTTGGCGTCGGCTCGGCCACGTCCGGGCCGCGCGGGATGGCGCCGAAGTACTTCTCGATCCACTCGAGGGCCTGCTTGCTGTCAAAGTCGCCGCCCAGGGTCAGGGTGGCGTTGTTGGGACCATACCAGCGCAGGAAGAACTGCTTGAGGTCGTTTACATCGACCCGGTCGAGATCTTCCACGTAACCGATAGGCTGCCAGGAGTAGGGGTGAGTACGCGGATAGAGCGCCTCCCCCACCTTTTCGCTCACCAGCCCGTACGGCTGGTTGTCGACCCGCTGGGCCCGCTCGTTCTTGACGGTGGCGCGCTGGATCTCGAACTTCTTCTGGCTCACCGCATCGAGCAGGAAGCCCATCCGATCCGCCTCCAGCCAGAGCACTTTTTCCAGCTGGTTGGCCGGCACAGTCTCGTAGTAGTTGGTGCGATCCTTGTTGGTGGTGCCGTTCATGTCGCCACCGGCCTCGTTGATGATCCGCATATGCTCCTGATCACCGACGTGTTTCGAGCCCTGGAACATCATGTGCTCAAAGAAGTGGGCGAAACCGGACTTGCCGACCGTCTCGCGGGATGAACCGACGTGATAGGTCACATCGAGGTGCACCAGCGGATCTGAGCGGTCAGGGGCCAGGATCACGGTCAGGCCGTTGTCCAGCTTGTACATCTGGTAGGGGATGGCGAGCTTGCCCTCCTCCTTGCCCTGTTCGGCAATCAGGGTCGGTGCCGCCAGCACCGGCAGGGTGAAGCCCAGCAGAATCGTTAAAGGTATGACTTTGTTCACGGTAACCTCGTGAGTGACAAAAACAGGCTAGAAAATGTGACTGGCCAGCAGAAAAACCAGGGCATAACGGAACAATTTGCCGAGCCCGATCAAAATGAGAGAGCGCCAGAAGGAGAGGCGCAGCCAACCGGCCAACAGACAGAGACCATCACCGACCACCGGCGTCCAGGCAAGCAGCAGACACCAGTGACCATGTTGTTTGAGCCAGCCTAAGGCTTTTTGTTCCCCACGGCCTTGAAAATCTTCCGGTTTTTTCTTGAAGGTGGCGAGCCAGCCGAGCCACCAGGTGGTCATGGAGCCGAAGGTATTGCCCAGCGTCGCCCACAGCAGCAGGCTCGCCATGCTCCACTCCCCCTTGGCCGCCATGGCCCCCAGCAGCACTTCGGAGCTGCCGGGCAGCAGGGTGGCTGAGGTGAATGCGCTTAAAAAGAGCCACCCCAGCCCCATCTCCATCATCCCGCTCATCCGGGATAGCCATCGGCCGCAGGCATCCGCAGCAGCAGCTTGCCGCGCACATGGCCCCCTTCGATGACCTGATGGGCCAGCGCCCCCTCGGCTAGGGGGAATTCACCGGCGAGGGTGACCTTCACCTCCCCCTGCCGCAGCAGCATCAACATCTGACCCAGCTGCTTCTGGTCGGGGTGAACCAGCATACCGACCACCTCAATACCCGCCGCAGCCCCAGCATCCTTGATCAACTGGGCGGTGATGGTGGGCACCGTCACCAGGCGGCCACCCGGCTTGACGCAGGCGAGCGCCGCCTTGCCGCTCTCGCCGCCCACCAGATCCAGCACCAGATCGACCTGACCGGCCTCTGCCACCACCCGTGCGGGCCAGTTCGCATCGTGGTAATCCACCATCCAGCGCGCCCCCAGAGCATGCAGGAAGCCATGGTTGTCGGGGCTGGCGGTAGCCACCACCTCGGCGCCATAGGCGCTGGCAAACTGCACCGCAAGATGGCCGACACCACCGGCACCGGCGAGGATCAATACCCGCTGACCGCTCTGGAGGCCGCCGTGCTCAAGCAGCCCCTGCCAGGCGGTGAGACCGGCCAGTGGCAGCGCCGCCCCCTGCTGCAGGCTCACTCCGTCGAGCTTGACCAGCTCGCTCTCGCTTGCCACCACAGACTCCCCGTAGCCACCGGCAGTGAGGGGAAAACCGACCATGCCGCACACCCAATCCCCCTCGACCAGCGAGGTCACACCGGGGCCCAGCTTCTCCACCACGCCGGAGATGTCATAACCCGGCGTCCAAGGCAGCTTGTCCTTGTTCTGGGCCGCCGCCCAGCCAAGACCGGCGCGGGTTTTGGCATCGATGGGGTTCACCCCCGCAAAGCAGATGCGCACCCGCACTTCGCCATCGGCTGGCACCTTATCGAGGGAAGGGTTGAGCTTGAGTACCGAGGGGTCACCGAATGCGGTAATCTGTAGTTGCGTCATTGCACAATCCATCCTGTTGATTGATCAAGGGTCAACAGAATAACAGCGAGGACACCATGGCTCGAATGTTTCTTATTCCTCTGTTGCTGGCACTGGGGTGGTGGGCGTTTCTGCTCTACTTCCGCATCCCGCTCAAACAGGGGGCCAAGGGGTTTTACTGGATCATCGGCATCGGTGGCGGACTGGCCGCCTTCCTCAGCCTGATGATAGTGCTGACTCACTGAGAGCCACAGCCACTCGATAACGAAAAAGGCCACCGAGTTTCGGTGGCCTTCTCACTATCCGGGTTGCTGCTCCAGCGCCGGATTGAGGTAGTAGTGGCGATTGCTCCCCTGCCCCAGCACCCCTTGCGACAGCAGATGGTGGAACACCCGATCCACCTCCTCCAGCGAGAGTGACAAAGCCTGCGCCACCGAGCGCTTGCTGCACTTGAGCTCACCACTCATCAGCGCACCGCGCACCTGCGCCAGCACTTCGGGGGCGGGCTCGGGGGGCATGATGGGCTCGGGCTGGGCAGCCATCGCCAACGCTGCCTGCGCCTCTCTGCGAGCTTGCTCCTGCTGCCAGCGCCACATCCGGCGAAAGCGGTTCTCCTCGCCGATCAGGCTGACGAAAAAGGCACCGAACACATCGAGCAACACCGAGAGGAAGCAGACCAGCAGGAACTGCACCTGACTGATGCTCATCCCTACCCCGTCCGCCAGACTGCTCATCAGCCCCAGCATGGAGGATTGTTCGTTGACCGGCTTGGCATCGCGCTGCTGACGCAGCTCATCCTGCTGCAAGCGCAGCTTGGTATTGGCGTGCTGCAACGAGGAGACGCCACTGGAGATGCGCTCCAGCTCGATATATTTGCGGGCCGCCTCCTCGTTGAGCTGGATCTGCCGCTCGATGCTGGCGATCTGCTCGTCGAAACGGGCAAGCTCCCGTTCGTGGCGCGCCTGCTGGCTCAGTACCGTGTTGGTGGCGCTGTTGATGCCACCGATACTGCCGCCGATGGAGATGGCCGCCAGCACGCTGTAAAACAGCAGCGACCAAAAAGCGCCACTCAAATCCCGCCGCGCCTTGCGCTCGCCGTACTCGTACCAGACGTAAAACTTGCCCAGCTCGAAGATGATGGCCAAGCCGCCGAACAGCCACTTCATCAGCGGGTTGTCATCGATGGAGAGGAACAGCAGCAGGGAGAAGATAATGGAGGCCAGAATGGCCAACCCGGTGAAACTGTATACCGTCGTCAGAGCAAACCACCCCTTGGGGTAGCGCAATGTGGAGGAGTCCTGTGTGGTCATGATGAAGGGGTGTGCTGTGCAGGAAAAGTTGGCTGCCGATTATAGTCGCCAGACTCGCCCAGAGAAGGGCAAATGACTGAATTCCTTCAGATTGGCAACCAGCTGCCCAGAGTGCGACCAAAACGGACAAATCGGCAGCAGAAAAGCGATACAATCCCTCCCTGACTTGATCATGTAGTGAGATGGGGAACAGTTCCGCCCGGGTTCAGCTCCGGTCTGTACACTCATCCACCGTTGCAATTATCCGAGGCCATCATGAACAGTAAGACCACTTTGCTACTCTCCCTTCTTCTGGTTACCGGCAGCGCCGCAGCGACCCAGCAATATCAAGAGAGCAGTGGCACCGAATTTTCCGTCGATGAGCTTAAATTCAATCTGGACTGGGATGACAAACAGTTCGGCTGGACCCAGAACGACTGCCTCACTCTGGATATCGGGGAGACCTCCTCCGTCGACTGCAAGGCGGTCAAATTCAATCTGGAAGATGAAGAGAATCGCAACCAGCCACCGAAAACCAACCAGGTCCCTGCCAACTCGCAGAGCGACCAGTAACAACAGGAGTACCCTTGCGATGACCCAAGCTAAACACAACCCTGTTATCCGGCGCGGCGCCCTGCTGCTTTCCCTGCTGATGGCGCACGGCATCGCGGTTGCGGCACCGCCAAGCAAAAATAGCGATGGCATCAAGATCTCCGGTGATGACATCAAGATCAATCTCGACTGGGATGACAAGGAGTACGACTGGTGGCAGGACAACTGCCTGGATCTTGGCATTGGCGACAGCCGGATCAAACTCAACTGCGACAAGATGGATGGCAAGTACCGGGATCACTACAACCGCAGCATCCACAGCGGCAATAACCCCGGGCAAGGTCACGACAAACAGAAGGATAAAAACAAGGGTAACGGCAAGAAGAACTGAACGCCCTCTCCAGATGCAGCAGGGGCCTGGCGCCCCTGTGCTGATTTTTTTACCAATAATTCTCCGCACTGATATTGCCCGGCGCCCGCCGCAGATTCTTGGCCAACCCCAGCGCCAGCAAGGTCTGCTGGGTCTCTTTCACCATCTCCGGATTGCCGCAGATCAGCACCTGACTCAGCTCGGGTGAGAACTCCAACCCCACTCGATCCTGCAACTGACCATTGGCAATCGCCGCCGGGATCCGCCCTGCCATTGCATCGGGCCAGGGCTCGCGGCTGACAAAGGGGACATAGCGAAAGCGCGCGCCATATTGCTCGGCAAAGCTGGCGATCAAATCCTGATAGCTCAGCTCCTCGCCTTTACGTACCCCATGCACCAGCACCAAATTCTCGAAACGGTTGAAGGCCTCGCCATCGGCCAGCATGGAGAGGAAGGGGCCGATGGCAGTGCCGGTCGAGAGCAGCCAGAGATCGCGCCCGGCGGGCACCTCATCCAGCGTCAGAAAGCCGGTGGCCTGGGATTGCACCAGCAGGGTGTCACCTGCTTGCAGTGAGCCGAGCGAGGGAGTCAGCTCACCGCTCGGGATCTCGACCAAATAGAACTCGTGATATGGCGCAGAGGGGGGATTGACGAAGGAGTAGGCGCGCTGAATGCGGCGATCGCCCTGCTCGAGGGCCAGCTTGGTGAATTGGCCTGCCTTGTAGGGAGCCAGCTCGGCCGCTACCCGCAGGGAGAACAGAGTGGGTGTCCATTCGATGCGTTCAATGACGCGGCCTTCTACCCAAGCCATAAGGATCTCCTCCAGTGGAACAGGCCTTCACTCTACCCCCGGGCCGGAAAATAAAAAACCCGCGCAAAAGCGCGGGTTTTCTCTGCAAAAGCGAATCGCTATTACAGGGCAACAACCTGGATCTGTACGGTTGCTTTAACGTCAGCGTGCAGCTGAACAGCAACTTCGTAGTCACCGGTGTTACGCAGAACGTTGCCCATGCGGACTTCGCTCTTGGCAACGGCTACGCCGGCAGCAGTGATGGCTTCAGCCACGTCACGGGTACCGATGGAACCGAACAGCTTGCCTTCGTCGCCAGACTTGGAAGCGATAACCACGGTAGCCAGTTCGGCCAGCTTGGCAGCACGCTCTTCAGCAGCAGCTTTGTTGGCAGCCAGTTTGGCTTCCAGCTCAGCGCGACGAGCACCGAAAGCTTCGATGTTGGCCTTGGTGGCCATAACAGCTTTGCCTTGCGGGATCAGGTAGTTACGGGCATAACCAGATTTTACGGAAACTTGGTCACCCAGACCGCCCAGTTTGGCGATTTTGTCGAGCAGGATAACTTGCATTACCTTTCCTCTATAAATTTCGTTGAGTTAGGCTTAAGTGCCGGGCCGATTCTTACTTGTTGTGCAGATCGGTGTACGGCAGCAGAGCCAGGTAACGAGCACGCTTGATGGCGCGTGCCAGCTGACGCTGATACTTGGCGCGGGTACCGGTGATACGGCTCGGTACGATCTTGCCAGATTCAGTGATGTAGTTTTTCAGAGTAACGATATCTTTGTAGTCGATCTCGGTAACGTTCTCGGCGGTGAAGCGGCAGAACTTACGACGACGGAAATAACGTGCCATGGCCTTTATCCTCTAGTCAGTGATCCAGAATTACTCTTCGGAAGCAGCTTCAGTAGCTTCTTCGCGGCGCTCGTCGTCACGACGGGTGAAGCGCTCTTCTTTGGCCTTGGCCATCGGAGAAACTTCAGTCACGGCGTGCTTGGTGCGCATGATCATGTTGCGGATAACGGCATCGTTGAAGCGGAAGTTGGTTTCCAGCTCATCGATAACGGCTTGCTCTGCTTCTACGTTCATCAGAACGTAGTGGGCTTTGTGCAGTTTGTCGATCGGGTAAGCCAGCTGACGGCGGCCCCAATCTTCCAGGCGATGAATGGTACCACCGGAGGTGGTGATGGCGCCGGTGTAACGCTCGATCATGCCGGGAACTTGCTCGCTCTGGTCCGGATGAACCATGAAGACGATTTCGTAATGACGCATTTTAGCTCCTTACGGATTAATTCAGCCTCCGCCCAGGTGCAGCCAGACCTCGGAGGCAAGGAACATAAAGGTGTTTAGTCGCTGCTTTTCTAGGGCGGCGTATTGTACGAAATCACATCCCTCACTGCAACTGACTGCCTTAAATGTTTTTCCCGATGGAAATCATCAGAAACAACAATTGATAATGATTATCACTTAGATCTATTCTCTCTCCATATCCTTATGGAGGGTGATGCCATGCAACCCGCACTGACGACTACGATTCCAGCCCGCAAATTCAAACTGACCCTGCTCGGGCCTGCCTTTATCGCCGCCATCGGCTATATCGACCCGGGCAACTTCGCCACCAATATTCAGGCGGGCTCTACCTTTGGCTACCAGTTGCTCTGGGTGGTGGTATGGGCCAACCTGATGGCCATGCTGGTGCAAACCCTCTCGGCCAAACTTGGCATCGTCACCGGCAAGAATCTGGCGGAGCACATCCGCGACCGACTGCCAAAACCGGCGGTCTGGGCCTACTGGGTACAGGCAGAGATCATCGCCATGGCCACCGATCTCGCCGAATTTATCGGCGCCGCAGTCGGCTTCAAGCTGCTGCTTGGCGTGACCTTGCTTGAAGGGGCCTGCATCACCGCCGTGGTGACCTGGGGGATCCTGATGTTGCAATCCCGTGGCCAGAAACCGCTGGAGTTCGTGGTCGGCGGCCTGCTGTTGTTTGTCGCGGCGGCCTACATCGTCGAGCTGATCTTCTCCCGCCCCCATCTGCCCAGCCTGCTGGAGGGCGCCCTCTTCCCCGGTTTGCCCAACAGCGATGCCGTCTATCTGGCTGCCGGTGTGCTCGGTGCCACCGTGATGCCACACGTTATCTACCTGCACTCGGCACTGACCCAGCACACGCAGGATCAGGGTTCAGTCAGCCAGCGGCTGCACACCACCCGGGTCGATGTGGCGATTGCCATGACTATCGCCGGCTTCGTCAATCTGGCGATGATGGCGATGGCGGCCGCCGCGTTCCACAACTCGGGCCACCAGCAGGTGGCGGAGCTGGAATCCGCCTACCAGACCCTCACTCCACTGCTGGGTCAGGCGGCAGCCACCCTGTTTGGCCTCTCGCTGGTCGCCTCCGGTATCAGCTCTACCGTGGTGGGCACCCTGGCCGGGCAAGTGGTGATGCAGGGCTTTGTCCGCTTTACCATCCCGCTCTGGCTGCGTCGCGCCATCACCATGGCTCCCGCCTTCGTGGTAATCGCCATGGGGCTCAACACCACCGAAATTCTGGTGTTGAGTCAGGTGATCCTGAGCTTTGGCATCGCGCTGGCCCTGATCCCGCTGTTGATGCTGACCGGCGATCGGGCACTGATGGGGCAACATCGTAACCACCCCGTCACCCAGGCGGTAGGACGCCTTATCGTTGCGCTGGTGATCGGGCTCAACGCCTATCTGCTGGTTGCCATGATCTAGCGAACCGTAAAACCGAGAAGAGGGGCTCGTTAACTCTGGTTAATGAGCCTCTTCGCACTTTGGCGTATGCTGCCGCTTTCTCTTCTCATTTATCGTTGCGGGAGCCTTGCCATGGAACATACCCGAGCCAGCTTCGTACTGGGCCATCATCAAGAGCAGGCCAGCGTGGTCTGCTGCCAGCGCGGTGACACCACGCTGCTGGTCACCGACCTCACCCCCTTTCATCCCCAGAGCCACCTCTGGCCCGATCAGCCGGGGGATGTAGGCCATGTTCGCTGGGAAGGGGGCGAAGCCACCATTGGCCCTTGCCGAATGGGGGCCATCAGCCCGGATGGCGAGCTGTTCGTCGATACTGCCATTCCGGTCAAGCGGGGCGCAGAGGGGTGGCGTTTCGTGGTGGTCCACCCGCTGACCGGTGACCATGAGCTGGCCGTTGGCAGCCAGGTCGAATTGCAAGTAGATAGCGCTGCCCGCCACGCCCTGAGTCTGGGCCATAGCGGCTGTCATCTGGCGGCACTAGCCCTCAACCGGGTACTCACCCCCTACTGGCGCAAGGAGGTAAGCGAGCGTGATGCACTGGGCCAGCCCGACTTCGACCGCCTGGCTATTCAAAGCTCTCGGGTCGAGCCTTGTGGATCGCGGGAGCAGTACCGCATCGGCAAGAGCCTGCGCAAGAAGGGGGTCAACAGCGAGGGGCTGCTGGCAGATCTGGCGCTGATTGAAGAGAAAGCCAACCAGCAACTGGCCGACTGGATCGCAGCCGGGAGCGAAATCCGCCGCAGCCGCGCAGGAGAGGCGATCATCGATTCGCGCTACTGGCACTGCACGCTGGAAGGCCAGGAGGTCACCATTCCCTGTGGCGGCACCCATGTTGCCTCGCTCGCCGAGTTGGGGGAGGCCAAGGTACAGCTCACTCAAGTGGAAGAGGGCTTTGCCATGCTGACCCAGGTCACGCCAACCGGCATCTGAGTCGCAGACTTGACCACTCAGGGCTAACGCCCAAATTGGCAGTAGAGACGTATCGCAAAGAGGGGGCATCATCATGCCCCTCAACGCCAGTCATGACGGGCCGATGCTTCTCTTTTAACCACTCCCTGATTAGAATGCGCCTCCCACAGGAGGCACATCACCCATGAGTAGCACCCAACTACGCACCACCCCGGATCGACTTCGTTATCTGGTTCTCTACGAAGGCATCGGGCTGGCACTGGTCGCACCGCTGATCAGCCAGCTGTTCGGTCAGGGCGTCGCCGAAGTCGGTTCGCTGGCCATCTTCTTCTCCATCGTCGCCACCGCCTGGACCTATGGCTGGAACCTGTTGTTCGACAAGGGGTTGCTCAAACTTTGCGGGCGCACCAACAAGCGACCACTGGACCGCTTCCTGCACGCGTTTGGCTATGAGGCGAGCTTTATGATGCTCTCCCTCCCCTGCGTCATGCTCTGGCTCGATTTGGGAGTGTGGGACGCCCTGATGCTGGATCTCGGCTTCGTCACCTTCTACCTCGTCTACATCATGGTCTTTACCTGGGCCTATGAGCGGATCTGGCCGCTGCCATCCAACCCGCAGACGGCATAAGGCCTCAGCCGCAACGAGGCTGACAGAAGGAAAAGTCAGGAAGGACGAATAGGAAGGATGGGAGAATCCCATAAAAACAATGCCAGTCAGCAAGCTGACTGGCATTGGACAAAACAGACTTTCGGACTTACTTGACGGCGTCTTTCAGAGCCTTGCCAGCCACGAATGAAGGCACGTTGGCAGCAGCAATCTGGATCTCTTTACCAGTTTGCGGGTTACGACCGGTGCGGCCTGCGCGGTGGGTGACCTTGAAGGTGCCAAAACCGACCAGTTGCACAGCATCGCCTTCTTTCAAGCTCTGGGTAATACCATTGATGATCTCTTCCAGAGCCACTTTGGCCTGAGCTTTGCTCAGATCTGCTTTGGCGGCAATCGCATCGACAAGTTGAGCTTTGTTCATAACATTTCCTTTATGATCGGGCATTTAGCGCTGGGTCACTCTATGCAAAAAAAAACGCACAGGCAAAGCCTTTATCGAGCCGAACGCGTCAAACGCTGGGGTTTTCATCAAGATCTGCGGAAATAGTCACATTCCACACGCGAAAAACCGTGAGCAGGCCTGAAACCTGCTAGCACGCAGACACAATCCGCTGACTATTTCTTCGCCACTTAACATTATCCCCCCATGGCTATTGACGCTTGCCCAGATTTTCCCTAGTTATAGGTTGTGTCACTGCTCAAACGGCTCGGAATACCGAACAATCGGCCAGCCTTTGCCCCACGGAGGGATAGGGATTATGTTGACGAAACTGGAACAGACCAAGCAGGCGCTGGCAGGCAAGCATAAGGCTATCGACGACTGGCTGGATGCAAGGCAAGCGTTGCTGGTTGGATACATGCAGCTGGCAGGCCTTACTCCGGCGCGGACCAAGCAACGCAGCCTGCCCAAAACAGAAGAGCTGCATCAGTTTTGCGACCGCCTGGTCGACTATGTCAGCGCGGGCCATTTCGAGATCTACCACCACGTCGTCACCGCCTTCGAGCAAGCCAGCGGCGAAACACTGGAGCTGGCCAAGCGCATCTATCCCCATATTCGTAACAGCACTGAATTCGCCCTCGAGTTCAACGACAAATACAGTGATGCCGACGAGGCCCAATTGCTGCTACTGGATGATGATCTCAATGAGTTGGGTCCGGTTCTGGAAGAGCGGTTCAAACAGGAGGACCGCTTGGTCAAGGCGCTTCATGTGGTGGAATCCTTGAGTACCCAGCAAGCCTGAATGCCATTTTCGGAGCAAGTTCAAGATACTGGCAACCAAGGTGGATTACACTCAGAGCAATGACCGTAGCGTCCACACTTATTGCATACAGGAGATGAGCATGTCTGAGCGCCGCCGTTTTGCACGGATCCTCTACTTGACCATGGCAGAACTCACCCAGGGGGAACAGAAGTGGCAGACCCAGCTTGTCGACGTCTCCTTGCAGGGAGCCCTGCTGATCCGCCCCGACGAGTGGGAGAGTCGTGACAACAAGGAGTACCAGCTCAGCTTTATCCTGAGCGGTAGCGATATCGAGATCAAAATGCAGGTCGAGCTGACCCACGAAGCCAGCAAGAAGCTGGGTTTCTACTGCCACCACATCGATATCGACAGCGCCACCCACCTCAAGCGGATGATCGAGCTCAACGTCGGTGACGAAGAGCTGCTCCACCGCGAGCTGGAACAACTGCTGAGCGAGCATCTGGAACACAGCCAGCCCTGATGGCAGGTGCCAGCCCATAAAAAAGAGCGCCGAGGCGCTCTTTTTCCGTTGTGCTGTTGTATCGATTGCAATGCTGAGGGATTACAGCGCCTCGAGTGCCTCAGACAGCTTCTTGACCGGCACCACTTCCATCCCTTCGATGGGATGCTTGGGGGCATTGGCGTGCGGCACGATGGCACGACGAAAACCGTGTTTGGCCGCCTCCTGCAACCGCTCCTGGCCGGACGGCACAGGGCGAATTTCACCGGAAAGGCCCACTTCGCCGAACACCACCAGATCCTTGGGCAGCGCCTGGTCCCGGAAGCTGGAGACCATCGCCAGCAGCAGCGCCAGATCCGCGCTGGTCTCCTCGACCTTGACCCCGCCGACCACGTTGATGAAGACATCCTGATCCGCCATCTGCAGCCCGCCGTGACGGTGCAGCACCGCCAGCAACATGGCAAGCCGGTTGTGATCCATCCCCACCGCCACCCTGCGCGGGTTGGAGAGCTGAGAGTAGTCCACCAGCGCCTGCAACTCCACTAGCAGCGGCCGGGTGCCCTCCCAGATCACCATGACGATGGAACCGGGCGCCTGCTCCTGCCCTCGGCTGAGGAAGATGGCGGAGGGGTTGCTCACCTCGCGCATCCCCTGCTCGGTCATGGCAAAAACCCCCAGCTCGTTGACCGCACCGAAGCGGTTCTTGTGAGAGCGCAGGGTACGAAAACGGGAGTCATGGCCACCATCAAGCAGCACAGAGCAGTCGATGCAGTGCTCCAGCACCTTGGGGCCCGCCAGACTGCCATCCTTGGTCACATGACCCACCATGAAGATGGCCACATGATTCTGCTTGGCATAGCGGGTCAGCAGCGCCGCCGCTTCGCGCACCTGCGAGACAGAACCGGGGGACGATTGCACATCCGCCACATGCATCACCTGAATGGAGTCAATCACCATGATCTGCGGCTGCTCCTGCTGGGCAATCAGACAGATCTGCTCGACGCTGGTCTCGGAGAGCATCCGCAGCTTGTCGGTGGGCAGCCCAAGGCGGTTGGCCCGCATCGCCACCTGCTGCAGCGACTCCTCACCAGTGACATAGAGGGTTTTCATCCGTTCAGCGAGACCACACATGGTTTGCAGCAGCAAGGTCGACTTGCCCGCCCCCGGGTTGCCGCCGATCAGAATGGCCGAGCCTGGCACCACACCGCCACCAAGCACCCGATCCAGCTCCTTGAAACCTGAGGTAAAACGGGGAATTTCGGTGGTGGCAATCTCTGCCAGTGTCTGTACCTGACTGCCGACCGCGCCGGCATAACCGGTGTAACGGGCACTCTTGCCAGCGGGGCTCACCGAGCCGAGGCGCACCTCGGTGATGGTATTCCACTCCTTGCACTCGCTGCATTGACCTTGCCAGCGTGTGAAGTCGGCACCACATTCGGAACAAACATAAGCAGTTTTATTTTTGGCCATTGATAACTCGGGGACAGGATGAATTCCTGCTTGATATACTTGTTTGCGACCGACAGATCAAACCCAGAATCGGAAAAGTGACTTTCCGTGGCAGGAACAAATGGATTCAGAACACCAGCAACATCTGATTGAACAACTCGTCCCCTTGCTGCGGGAGAAAGATTTCGAGGAGATCTTCAACCGCATGACCCAGGAGGAAAACAGCAACAGCCGTTTTCTGATCAAGATGGAGCTCAAGCGCAAGTGCTCCCCCTGCCGCAGGGTCATCGACATGCGCGATGAGCTGGAGGATGAGTGCCTGGTGCATGAGTTCGACGGCATCACTCACTTCATGCCCGCCGATGCGATTGCCCTGTTCCAGTCCCAGTGCTATCTCTACCGCGATATCTATACCCTCGGTGTCTACGAGGCGCTGCAACAGTGGCAAAAACAGCACCACAACGCCCGCGTGGATGGTCAGCTGTCGCCGCCGGCCAGCCCCTTCCGGCAATATGATGTCAACACCATCGCCTTTGCCAGCTACTACGGCCGCCGCCAGGAGCGGATGCACTTCAGCTCGCCGGTACTGATCAAGTTTCAGGACGGGGAGAAGCTGTTCGCCAAGAGTTCCGATCTCTCGCTGGGTGGCATGCGGGTCTCGGTGCCCTATCTGCCGAATTATCACACAGGCGCCCAGGTAGAGGTCTTCTTTACCGGACTGGAGCGGGACACCCCCAATCCGGTGCTGCACCAGCCGGTCGGCTATCAGATCCTCGGTGAAGAGAGCAAAGAGGGGAAATACTGGCTGCGGCTGGTACGCTCCGGTGAACAGCCCGCCTTTGATGCCTTCCTCAGCGACTTTATCGACGCCAACAAGATCCGCTATCGGGTCAGCGTCGACTATCTTCTTTCCGCCGCCATCATCAAAGGGTATGAGCAGTTCTACCTGCCCCGGATGACCGGCATGCCGCTCTTCTTCGGCACTGGCGACAGCCCCAATCTCGAGATAGCCCTGCGTACGGAAAACAACCAGCACCTGCTGGAGTATTGGCGCGATGAGAAAAACCGCGATGCCCTCGCGGGGCTTTTCAGCGCAGAGCGGATGAAACGGCTTTGCCCGGCCCCCGGCACCACCACCGAGACCATCATCTACTGCTTTACCCACACGGTGCGCAGCCACATCTACTTCTTCTCCGCCACCGCCGAGGAGCTGCGTCAGAGTGGCCTCACCGCCCTCTTCTTCCAAGTGGGCTCACGCCGCCCCAGCTGGCGAGTCTACAAGTTCACACTGGAGGCGTGCGATCTGGTCGAGGCGGATGTGGGGCAACTGCAGGGGCAGGACAACCCGCAGTTGCAAGATATCTTGCTGCTCGAGCGGCTCAAACAGATCGGCTATTGCGGCCTGCTGCAGGAGATCGGGCTGGAGTCACATCGGGAAGAGTTCCATCAGGAGGGGATCAGCAACAACGCCAACGAGCTGCAACGCTTTGGTCACGAGCAGGGGGTTGCCCCGTTCGAGATCGAGACCCTGCACTATGTTCAGTTGCGCAAGGAGTCGCGCTACATCCACAAGACCGCGGTTGCCATCCATCACAACGGCAAATCCTGGATCGGCTGGACTCGCGACATCTCGACTCACGGCCTGCAAATCGAGCTGGAAGATGCCTTTATCGGCGAGAAGAACGATGTGGTGACCATCGCCCTGCCCCGCTTGCAGGAGCTCTCCAAGAGCATGGATCTGCAGCGCCTCTCCTACCGGCTGGTCAGCCTCAACATGACCCGCACCGTGCTGCACCTCTGCATCGAAGGGGATTCGGATCGCCATACCGGCCGCCAATTCTTCAGCCTACTGATCGAGAGCAACCAGAACAAGCTCAAGGCGGCGCAGGAGCAGCGCCGCTATCGTGGGCTGGCGCGGGCACTGCGCAACATCTATACCCACCACCTGTTCAACTCACCGGTCTACGTCAACAAGCTGAAAGGCGCGCCCAAACCGGCCTCCATCGGCAAGTCGCTGCAACCGCGCAGTCTGCAGCGGCTGCTGCAAGCCTGTGCCGAGCTGCCGGAGCAGGAGAACCTCTATCCGCTGTTTCAGGGGGAGCTGCTCAAGGAGCTGCTGATGAACCCACTGCGCGCCATCGAGCGGGAGGACAAACCGAGAGAAGACGAGGTCTATATCGCCAGCATCCAGACCAAGGCCGGCCTGCCCATCTTCAGCAGCCGGCTGGCCAGCAGCTTTGCCAACCTCAAAGAGAAGCGTCAGTTCATCGAGCTGGCGCAGCAACAGGGGGAGTTCTACTCGGTGCTGGTCGGTATCTCCCGTACCGGACGGCCCGACACCAACTTCATCGCCAACGAGCTGGACTACATCGCCAAGTTCGCCATCCACAAGGCGCGCAAGCTGGAAGAGGAGCTGTGGAGCGTGGTGGGGGTGGGCGAACTGACCGATACCACCCAGGCCACCCTGTTCCGCTTTGGCATCACGCCGCCACTGAACTGATGATCCGGAAACAGACAGAAATGAAACAGGGCGCTCGAGGCGCCCTGTTTTTTATCATGCCGCCTGCGGGTTGAGCAGCCAGTCGAGGATCTGGGGAAAGTGATCCTCCTGCGCCTGTGGGGCGGTCAGCATATTGATGTGGTCATAATCGAGGCAGTTGCCATTGTCCCGCCCCAATCGGGTGTGACGCGTGACCGACCCCATCTCGTCGCTGAAGCGGCGCACATCGGTCGGGTGACCCAGCGCCTTGTCCGCTTTGGCCGAAATCATCCAAAGCGGTGGCCAGTTGACCCGTGCCGCCGCCTCGTCATAGGCAAAACCGTCGTGAGGATCCTGCCAGGGGCCGCACTTGACCCAGGGGATGGTCTCCTGCAGATATCGCAGCGGCTCGTCGTCAGCACCGATCTTCAGAGTGCGAGCCGCCAGAAAACCACGGCGGCGAGCCAGCCAGGGGGCCAGCCGATTCCAGATCAGATCCACCTTCAGCCAGCGCTCGGGATTGTGCACCGACACACCGCGCTTGGTGCCAAAAAACAGCAGGCTGGCCACCTGTTCCGCCAGCTCGGGGAAGCGCACCAGAGTCGAGGCCATGATGACACCGCCCCAGGAGTGGGCCACCCAGTGCACCTTGAAGCCATGATGGCGCTCGGCAATCCAGCGCTGCAGGGCGGGCAGATCCTCGGTAATCAGCTCATGCTGACCGTGCTCCGCCTGCTCGGCGATGGCAGGAGTGCTGAGCCCCCGCCCCCGCAAATCAGCCACATAGACCTGATAGCCGTGACGGGCCAGAAAGCAGGCCAGCCCCTTGCCCGATTCGGTATAGAAGATCCGCCCGTTCTCGATGGCGCCATGCACCATCAGGATCGGATCTCCATGCACGGCGACCCGGGGTTTGATGTGGCGCACATGCAATTGATGGCCACCACAGGGGATAAACAGAGACTGCTGCAACAATTCCATTTTTATTGGTTTCCTCCTTGAAACACTGTCAGCGCTTGTCCCAACGTTGCTCGCTGCAGGCCCGCGCCGCCAGCAGGCAGATCACCCCCTCCAGATCGTGATGATTGAGGGTGGCCGCCGCCTGCGCCCGCACCAGCGGCTTGGCGTGAATGGCGATGCCAAGGCCCGCGATCCCCATCATTTTGAGATCGTTGGCACCATCGCCGATGGCCACTGTCTGGTCGGCAGCAATGCCGTACTCCTGAGCAAGCTGCTGCAACACCTCGGCCTTGACGCTGGCGTCGACGATGCGCCCGCTCACCTTACCGGTCAGCTGACCCCCTTCCACCGCCAGCTCGTTGGCGAAGATGGCATCGAGCCCCAGCTCACGCTGCAACTGGCCAGCAAAACGGGTAAAACCGCCGGAGGCGATGGCAACACGCCACCCCGCCTGTTTGAGGGTATCGACCATCAGCTGCAAGCCCGGCATCCAAGGCATCCATGCCGCCACCTCGTCGAGAATGGTGACCGGCGCCCCTGCCAGCAGGGCCACCCTATTGCGCAGGCTGTCGGAAAACTCCAGCTTGCCCTGCATGGCTGCGGCCGTCACAGCCGCCACCTGCTCGCCAACCCCGGCAAGCCGAGCAATCTCGTCGATGCACTCGATGCGGATCGCGGTGGAGTCCATGTCCATCACCAGCAGGCCGGGCTCCTTCAGGGTCGGTAGCGCGGGCAGATGGCAGAGATCGATCTCCCACTCACCGCTCTTGAGCTCGGCCACCAGCTCGGAAGAGAAGCGATCGCAGCCAAGCAGCAGCAACGGCACGCCCGCCACCTCGGTGGGAGGATAGAGGGTGGCCGCCAACTTCTGTGCAGCCAACAGTGGCGACAGACGCGCCAGATGGGAGGCGCCCAGCCCCTTGCCAAACAGCACCAACCAGCCGCCAGCCTGCGGAGTCTCTGTCGGTTGCAACGCATCTGCGTGGAGCTGCCAACAGGGTGAGCCGGACAACAACGCGGGCCAATCGGATAACAGAGGGGGGAGCCGGGACAACAACATAAGGGATACGCCTTCCTTGGTGATCAGGGGGTTAACAGTGCTGGCCCAGAGTAGCGTATTGCTTTTTGTACAGGCAAGCGCCAAGATCCCGCCACTCCTTGTTACCAGAGGTCTCACGCTTGCAGCGTCATCTTCCCATCAAACGTGTTCTCAGCCTGGGTGCCGGTATCCTGCTCGGATGCTGGGTGCTCGGTGTGCTCATTCATATGCAGGGTGAAAGCCAGGCCTCGCTGCACAGCGAAGCGCGCAACCGGGCGCAGGCGCTGGTCGCCTATGCCTCCCGCGACATGAAGCGCTGGATCAAGGAGGAGAAGAGCAGCGAGCTGGAGCGGCTGGCGCGGGATCTGGCGGCGGAGCCGGAGATCCTCGATGCCACCCTCTACGACGGACGCGGCATTCCCCTCGCCCAGTCTGAGCAGGCGGTGCCGCTGGAGAGCCTGCTGCCCATCGGCAGCGATAACAAGTCACTACCGGAGCAGGGAAAGGGGCGGATCCAGTTCGTGCAGGAGATCCGGGATGGCGAGCAGACCATCGGCTTCCTGCGCATCACCCTGGAAGAGCAGCAGATGCTGGCAGAAAAGGACACCCGGCTCAAGGTGGTGCAGGAGAAACAGCGCCTGATGCTGCTGGTCGCCCTGCTGGCCGGGGTGCTCATCTCCTACGGCGTGCGCCGCAACTACATGCGGGTGCGCAAGCACAAGAAAAAGAGTACGCCCCCCTCGCCACCTCCGGAAAATTGATGGCGCAACCAGTGAGCAGATACAAAAACGGCGGCCAGAAGGCCGCCGTTTCTTATTCGCAAGGGAATTACTTGTCGCCCAGCAGGACGGAATCCAGCGCAATTTCGATCATGTCGTTGAAGGTCAGCTGACGCTCTTCAGAGGTGGTCTGCTCACCGGTACGGATATGGTCGGAGACGGTGCAGATGGTCAGCGCCTTGGCACCGTACTCTGCGGCCACGCCGTAGATACCGGCGGCTTCCATCTCGACACCCAGGATGCCGTACTTTTCCATGACGTCGAACATGGAAGGGTCCGGGGTGTAGAACAGGTCGGCGGAGAAGATGTTACCGACGCGCACGGCAACGCCCTTGTTCTTGGCGGCCTGCACGGCATTGGCAACCAGGTCGAAGTCGGCGATGGCAGCGAAGTCGTGATCTTTGAAGCGCAGACGGTTTACTTTGGAGTCGGTGCAAGCCCCCATACCGATCACCACGTCACGCAGTTTCACGTCTTCACGCACGGCGCCACAGGAGCCCACACGGATCAGGGTCTTCACACCGTAATCAGTGATCAGCTCTTTGGCGTAGATGGAGCAGGAGGGGATACCCATGCCGTGACCCATGACGGAGATACGACGCCCCTTGTAGGTACCGGTGAAACCGAACATGTTGCGCACGTCGCAGATCTGCTCGACGTTCTCCAGGAAAGTTTCAGCGATGTACTTGGCGCGCAGGGGGTCGCCCGGCATCAGCACGGTATCAGCAAAGGCGCCATCTTTCGCATTGATATGAGGAGTTGCCATTCTCTTGATTCCTTCACACTAGGTTGAGTTTTATTGTTTTATAAATTGCCCGCCGCCGAAGTGGCGGGCGGGTAAATTACAGGAAGCTGGTACCGTACGCCAGTTTAGGCAGGCCGTGATAAGCCGCGATGCTCTGGCCGATATCGGCAAAGGTCTCGCGACGCCCAACGGAGCCAGCCTTGACCGGCTTGCCGAAGAACAGCACCGGAATGTATTCGCGGGTGTGGTCGGTACCACCCCAGGTCGGGTCGCAGCCGTGGTCGGCAGTCAGCACCACCACGTCGCCATCTTGCAGCAGTTCAAACAGCTCCGGCAGGCGGGAATCGAAATACTCCAGCGCACCGGCATAACCGGCAACGTCACGGCGGTGGCCGTAGGAGGAGTCGAAGTCGACGAAGTTGGTGAAGACGATGGTGTTGTCACTAGCCGCTTTCACCTCTTCCAGCGTGCGATCCCACAGCTCGGTCAGACCGGTCCCTTTCACCTGCTTGGTGATGCCCTGCTGGGCATAGATGTCGGCAATCTTGCCGATGGAGACCACCTGACCACCCGCTTCCTTCATGTAATCCAGCACGGTCGGCGCCGGCGGCAGCACTGAGTAGTCGTGACGGTTACCAGTACGCTTGAAGTTGCCCTTGCCAGTGCCCACGAACGGACGCGCAATCACGCGGCCGATGTTGTAAGGCTCCAGCAGCTCGCGCACGATGTGGCAGAGCTCATAGAGCTTCTCGAGGCCGTAGGTCTCTTCGTGGCAGGCAATCTGGAACACGGAGTCGGCAGAGGTGTAGAGGATCGGCTTGCCGGTGCGCATATGCTCTTCGCCCAGATCATCCAGCACTTGAGTACCGGAGGCGTGGCAGTTGCCCAGATAACCCGGCAGACCGGCCTTCTCGACGATGGCGTCCAGCAGCTCCTGCGGGAAGCTGTTGTGGTGATCCTTGAAGTAGCCCCACTCGAACAGCACAGGCACACCGGCGATCTCCCAGTGACCGGACGGGGTGTCCTTGCCGGAGGAGAGCTCCTGAGCAAAGCCGTAGGCACCGACCACCTCGATATCTTTCTTCAGCCCTTCCGGGAAGTAGCCGGAAGCCTGCTCGCAGGCGTGGCCCAGACCCAGCTTGTTGAGGTTGGGCAGATTGAGGGCGCCACGGCCTTCAATTTCACCTGCCGCACACGCCTTGGCGATATGGCCAAGGGTATTGGCGCCCACATCTCCGAACTTGTCGGCGTCGGCAGCTGCGCCAATACCGAAAGAGTCCATCATCAGAATAAAAGTACGTTTCATGGGTCTTCCCCTTGTTACAAATCGGCCAGGGTGATACGGCGGTACACTTCAGGCAGTGCTTCCGGCCGCTCGCCACCAATCCGGACAGCCGCCTGCACCATGCTGGCAGCCTGAGCAAATTGCTCTTCAGTCTGAGCGTGGATCATCGCGATCGGCTTGTCAGCATCGACGCTTTGACCCAGGCGGATAAAGTCGGTCAGACCGACCGCATAATCAAGTTTGTCACCGGCAGCGCGGCGACCACCGCCCATGGCGACCACGGCCAGACCCAGCTCGCGGGTATCCATGGCGGTCACGAAACCGCTGTTGGCCGCGAAGACCGGGCGCACGATGGCGGCTTTGGGCAGGTAAGCGTCGTAACGCTCCATAAAATCAGCCGGGCCACCCAGGCCAGTCACCATGCGACCGAAGATCTCGGCCGCCTTGCCGTTATCCAGCACCGCCTGCAGCTTGGTGCGGGCATCGCGCTCGTCGCTGGCAAGACCGGCGGAGATCAGCATCTCGGCGCACAGCGCCATGGTCACTTCGTGGATCCGCGGGTTGCGGTATTCACCGGTCAGGTAGCGCACCGCTTCACGCACTTCCACCGCGTTACCGGCGCTGGAGGCCAGCACCTGGTTCATATCGGTCAAGAGCGCAGAGGTGCGGCAACCGGCACCGTTGGCCACGGCCACAATGCTCTTGGCTAGCTCTTCAGACGCTTCGAAGGTCGGCATAAAGGCGCCGGAGCCCACTTTCACATCCATCACCAGCGCATCGAGCCCGGAGGCAAGCTTCTTGGAGAGGATGGAGCCGGTGATCATGGCGATCGATTCGACGGTGGCGGTGATGTCCCGTACTGCATAGATACGCTTGTCAGCGGGGGCAAGATCGCCGGTCTGGCCGATGATGGCGACACCCGCCTCTTTCACCACTTTCAGGAAACGGTCGTTGTCGACCGAGGTCTGGTAGCCGGGAATGGCATCCAGCTTGTCGAGGGTGCCGCCAGTGTGGCCCAGGCCACGACCGGAGATCATCGGCACGAAACCGCCACACGCAGCGACCATCGGGCCAAGCATCAGGGATACAACGTCACCCACACCGCCGGTGGAGTGCTTGTCGACAATCGGGCCACCCAGATTGAGGTGATCCCAGGTCAGCACCATGCCGGAGTCGCGCATGGCGCAGGTCAGGGCGACCCGCTCATCCATGGTCATGTCTTTGAAGTAGACCGCCATCGCCAGCGCGGCGATCTGCCCTTCGCCGATGGTGTTGTTGGTAATGCCCTGAACGAAGAATTGAATTTCTTGGGTACTGAGCGCTTCACCGTTGCGCTTCTTGCGAATAATTTCTTGAGGCAAAAACATCTTTCATTCCCTCCGCCATTGCTGGCGTTACACAAGCCTGAATCCTTGCCCGCACACCGCATGGTGGGGGCTAACAGGGCGGACTGCTGTCCGCCCTCTCATCAACCTATTAGTAACCGCTGGTGTTGGCCGGCTTGTCGCCATGCCCCAGAGTGGCCAGCAGACTGGCCAGCAGGCTGGATGCACCAAAGCGGAAGGTACGGGCGGATACCCAGTCGTTGCCGAGGATCTCTTCGGCCATGGCCAGGTACTGACCGGCAACGGCGGCATCTTTCACGCCACCGGCAGGCTTGAAGCCAACTTTCGGATTCTTGGCCTTGATCACTTCCATCATGATGCGCGCCGCTTCCGGAGTCGCATTGACCGGCACCTTACCGGTGGAGGTCTTGATGAAGTCGGCACCGGCATCGATACAGATTTCGGAAGCGCGGCGGATCAGCGCCTCTTCTTTCAGCTCGCCGGTTTCGATGATCACTTTCAGCAGCACGTTGGCACCACAGGCCTCTTTACAGGCTTTGACCAGCTCAAAACCAATCTGTTCATTACCGGCCATGAAGGCGCGATACGGGAACACTACGTCCACTTCGTCAGCACCGTAGGCGACAGCGGCACGGGTTTCAGCCACGGCGATCTCGATGTCGTCGTTGCCGTGCGGGAAGTTGGTCACGGTCGCAATGCGTACGTCGGCTGCGCCGATCTCACGTAGGGTTTTGCGAGCGATAGGGATAAAACGGGGGTAGATGCAGACGGCAGCGGTCAGGCCAGCCGGTGACTTGGCCTTATGGCACAGGTCGATCACCTTCTGATCGGTGTCGTCGTCGTTCAGGGTGGTCAGGTCCATCAGGTTCAGGGCGCGCTGAGCGGCCACTTTCAGATCAGTCATTCTGTTCTCCAAAGTCTCGATTTAATCCAGATAACCGGGCACCACCATACCATCCAGCCATGGATGCACAGGCAGTAATCCCCAGCTATACGGGAATGGAATTACAGTGCAAAGGCACCGGCACTATCGGGATGCTATTCAAAACACCCTGCAGGCACTGCGACTGTAAATAAGGCAAGAGCCCTGTCACTTTCTTACAAAAGTGCGGACTTGGTTCCATGAAGACTTGAGAAAGGCCGACAACATCTGACCCGACTTCCCAATCAATTCCATTTGACCGCCAACACCCGATTTCATCGAGTATTAGTCATTGCCAGCACCCTGCTGGCAACGCCTATTTCAGCCGAGATACCCCCTGTTTGCAAGCCGGATTTGCCAATTTCAGAGGTACCTCACATCTGGCAAATCCAGGTCTAAAAAAGCCTTACGAAAAGAAACGAGTCAGGATCCAGGAGTAGGCCAATCCCCCCAGATAGACCCCGACGATCCCCATTACCCCGGACAAAACGGGAGGCGCCGGGATCGGCAATTTGAGGAAAGAAAACAACAAACCAACTATAAAGCCGGCCACCATCGCCAGTAGCACTTCATTCATATAACCTCCGATTTGACTCATTTTATTATTAGTTTAGATAGGAAAACGGTTGTCACCGCTCCATACGCGAACGCCACGGCAGATGCCGTGGCGTTCGTGTTTATACCCTGTCAGTCAGGCGGCGATTACATGCCGGACAGTGCCAGGAAGAAGCCTGCGATAGTGGCAGACATCAGGTTGGACAGAGAGCCAGCCAATACGGCTTTCAGACCAAAGCGTGCAATGGTACCGCGGCGGTTCGGCGCCATGGACCCCAGACCACCCAGCAGGATGGCAACAGAGGAGAGGTTGGCAAAACCACACAGCGCGAAGGAGATGATCGCCTTGGTGTGGTCGGACATGGCCACACCGTTGATCAGCACTTCGTCTTTCAGGTACGGAGCGAAGTTCAGGTAAGCCACGAACTCGTTCACTACCAGCTTCTGACCGATGAAGGAACCAGCAACCACTGCTTCATTCCAAGGCACACCGATCAGGAAGGCCAGCGGGGAGAAGATCCAGCCCAGCAGCAGTTCCAGAGAGAGTTGCGGATAACCGAACCAGCCACCCACACCGGAGAAGATGCCGTTGATCATGGCGATCAGACCGATGAAGGCCAGCAGCATGGCGCCGACGTTCAGGGCCAGTTGCATACCGGCAGAAGCGCCAGCAGCAGCAGCGTCAATGACGTTGGCAGGCTTGTCATCCAGCTCGGCATCGGCAGAGCTTTCGTCGTAGTTCGGGGTCTCGGTCTCGGGAACCAGCAGCTTGGCGAACAGCAGACCACCCGGTGCAGCCATGAAGGAGGCAGCAATCAGGTATTCCATCTTCACGCCCATGGAGGCGTAACCGGCCAGTACGGAACCGGCAACGGAAGCCAGACCACCACACATGACGGCGAACAGCTCGGAGTCAGTCATCTTGGCGATGTAGGGACGAACCACCAGCGGCGCTTCGGTCTGACCGACGAAGATGTTGGCTGTTGCAGAGAGGGATTCGGTGCGGGAAGTACCCAGTACTTTCTGCAGACCGCCGCCCAGCAACTTGATGACCATCTGCATGATGCCCAGGTAATAGAGCACTGCAATCAGGGAAGAGAAGAAGATGATGACCGGCAGAACACGGAAGGCAAAGACAAAGCCGCCGCCACCGAACACTTCAAACATCTTGTTGCTGACCAGACCGCCAAACAGGAAGTCGATCCCGTTCTGGCCGTAGCTGATCACGCTGGATACCGCGTCGGACACGCCGACCAAGATATCGCGACCAACCGGAACATAGAGAACAAACGCCCCCAGACCGGCTTGAATAGCGAACGCACCGACAACGGTACGCACGTTGATTGCCTTGCGATTGCTGGAGAACAGCACCGCGATAAGGACGAGCGTCGCCATCCCTACCAGACCCATGAACAAATTCATTATTATCTTCCTCTAGTAGCACCTGGCTTGTTAGTGAGTTGTTATCAAACCCAACTAATCAAGGGGAGCGCATTATACTAATTAAAGTCCGATAAAATAGAATACTGGTCACATTTTATCGTTATCAAAATGTCCAAGTGTCACAAAATTAGACAGCAAACGATTTTTACGCTCATTTTTTTTCCTGACAACTAAATCAGGTGTTGCGAATTTGTTTCATGACTATTGGTCGTGATGGAAAATATGCCGGGCAGTTTCAAATAACACCTTGGTAACATCCGCCGATGATTCCTCCCGTAAGGTCATCAATATTTCCGCTATTTTCGGCAGCGCTTCCGGGGTATTTCGGGAGCCTTGTGCGCCTTGCAACGGCATATCGGGCGAATCGGTTTCCAGCACCAGAGCCTCGAGCGGCATGACCCGAAATACCTCTCGCGTCTTGTTCGCCCGTTCAAAACTGATCACCCCGCCCACCCCGAGTCGAAAGCCCAGTTGCCAGAAAGCCTCCGCCTGCTGCAACGAACCGCTGAAAGCATGGATCACCCCACCACGAGGCGGCTTGAAGCGGCGCAACAGCTTGGCCACAGTGTCATTGGCGCGCACCGAGTGGATCATAAGGGGAAGCCCGACATCGGCAGCCAGCCGGATCTGAGCCTCAAACAGCGCCACCTGCCCCTCCTGCGGCACGTGTGAACGGAGGTCCAGCCCGCACTCGCCTATGGCCACCAGCCCGGCAGGTTGGCTCATCACCAGCGTTCGCAACCGCTCCATCACCCCCTCCCGCTGTTCACCGGCATACCAGGGATGAATGCCCAGACCATAAAAGAGGCCGTCATGCTGCTCTGCCAGACCCATCACACGAGTCCAGTTATCCTCTGCGATGGCAGGAATGATATACTCCGTCACCCCCAATGCCCGACAACGGGCCAGCAGCGCCTCCCTGTCCTGGTCGAACACCGGAAAGTCGAAATGGCAATGGGTATCTATCAGCTGCATATCACTCACACCTGTTTGCGGTATTTAATGGGTCATTGAACATGATGAACAACAGAAACAACGGCTTTACCCTGATTGAACTGGTGTTGGTGATCATAGTGCTGGGGATCCTGGCCGTCACCGCCCTGCCCCGCTTTATCAATATCAAGGATGATGCCCTGAAAAGCACGGTCTCGGCGACCGCAGGCAGCTTTGCCAGTGCAATTCAGCTGGCTCATGCTGGGTGGGCGGTGAAAGTGCAGGGACAAGACCTCGCACTGTATAACTTCAGTGGGATGGGCAATAAAGATTTGGATATCAACCACTACGGCTGGCCTGTGGGGACAAAAGAGGATCAGGGTAATCAAGGTGTTGATATTGTTTTCCCCGGAGGCACAAGTGACCAGATATCGGTCAGTAGCCCGGATGACTGCAAACTACTTTTCACTGGATTACTTGATACCAATCAAACCGTTCCTGACCTAGCAGACAAAAATACGGACACAGACTACACCTCTGAGATCATTGCTGCAGATGACCAAATTGACGGGGGGCTACGTCACGATAACTGCCGTTATATTCTTCGCGATTCTATCGGCCGCTTCCCGGATCACCCCAACGGCCTCGGCTTCGAGTACAACAGCGTTACCGGTGCCGTGACCCGCAATTTTGATTGAGCTCAGCCTCTTCTGCGCAAGCTCGCTCTTTGCTTGAATCATCATCATAACGAACCGGCGTGCAGCAGCGCCGGTTCTCCTGAGTGAGTCCCCACTCCTCACACCATGCATCGTAACGGGCCAACCAACGCACCAATATCCCTTTCATCGTCACACCTCCGCCAACGGATTCGGTTCAAAAACCATCCTAATCAGAGTCGGCAAGGTGAGCAAGCCATCCCCACTATGGCGGTCGGGCGAGATAAAAAAGAGCCGGTCAGCATGGCTAACCGGCTCTTTTAACATTTCCTGAAGAGGTTCTCCGATGAGCGACAGCTCATCAGCCTCAAAGACTCTTCAGCTTCTCTTCCGGCAGGGCCAGCTCGTCGTTGTGGTTGACGCCGATACCGCGCTCCAGCACATGACGGGCGATGGCGTGCGCCTCTTCCAGCGAGTGCATGCTGTAGGTGCCGCACTGATACTCGTTCAGCTCGGGGATCTTGGCCTGATCCTGCACGGTCAGCACGTCGCTCATGGCCGCCTGCCAGGCGGCGCCAACCCGGGCTTCGTCCGGCGCGCCGATCAGGCTCATGTAGAAGCCGGTACGGCAGCCCATGGGGGAGATGTCGATGATCTCCACGCCGTTGCCGTTCAGGTGATCACGCATAAAACCGGCGAACAGGTGCTCCAGTGTATGAATACCGCGCTCGGAGAGGATCTCCTGATTCGGTACGCAGAAACGCAGGTCGAACACGGTAATGGTGTCCTTGTTCGGGGTCTGCATGGTCTTGGCCACACGCACCGCTGGCGCTTCCATACGGGTGTGGTCAACGGTAAAACTGTCCAATAACGGCATTTCTGACTCCTGATTTGGTTACCAGAACCAGCCCCCACGGGAGAGCTGATCCTTGCATTGACGGTACTGGGCGCCGTAGCGCTGAGCGCGAGCTTCCACCTTGCGAGAGGTCTTCATCAACCACCCCTTGCTGCGATAGCTGCCACGCCGGTAGCCACCCCACCCTTCGTGATAGTTGAGGTACTGGCCATAGGCATCCCACTTGGAGGTGCCATTTAGCCGCTGGGCTTTGTTAGTGTACCAACCCATAAAATCGATGGCGTCGGCAAAATCATCGCGGTCACTCCAGCTGTTGCCGGTTTCTCGCTGGTAATCGGCCCAGGTTTCATCTTTGACCTGAGCATAACCATAAGCCGAACTGGCCCGCCCGGTCGGGATGAAGAGGAAATACTGCATCGGCGGCTGGGCATCATGTACGTAAGAGGACTCCTGATACATCATGGCCATCACCACATGGATCGGCGTCCCCCACTTATCGTTCATCTTGAGCGCGGCCTTGTGCCAGTCAGGCTTCTCGCGAAAGATCTGACACAGATTCTCCGGCTGAGCAGGTGGACGGGTACTGCAAGCAGTCAGGCCCGCCAACAGGCTGGCGACCACCACGAAGCGCAGCCACCCCATCAAATGAGGCAGCACTTCGCACCTCTGGTCAGGTAAAGAGATAGCCAAGGTCAGATCGCGTCTTCGTTCTCTTCGCCGGTACGGATACGAATGACACGCTCCACCTCGCAGACGAAGATCTTGCCATCACCAATCTTGCCGGTGCGGGCGGTGTTCTGGATCGCTTCCAGACAGGCATCGAGATCCTCGTCCTGCACCACCAGCTCCACCTTCACTTTCGGCAGGAAGTCGACCATATATTCGGCGCCGCGATAGAGCTCGGTATGGCCCTTCTGGCGGCCGAAGCCTTTGACTTCGGATACGGTCATGCCGTTGATGCCGATCTCGGCCAGGGCCTCGCGCACATCGTCCAGCTTGAACGGTTTGATGATGGCTTCAATCTTCTTCATGGTGACTCCTTACCAGTTCTGTTTGCCGAACCCGGATGTAATGGGGTAACGGCGATCCTTACCAAAGTTGCGAGCCGTAATGCGGGGCCCGACCGCCGCCTGACGGCGCTTGTATTCGTTGAGATCCACCAAGCGGATCACCTTGCGCACCACCGCTTCCTCGAACCCTTCTGCCACCATGTCGGCGACCGAGGCATCCTCTTCCACGTAGCGCTTGAGGATGGCATCCAGGATGTCGTACGGGGGCAGACTGTCCTGATCCACCTGATCCGGTGCCAATTCTGCCGAAGGCGGACGGTCGATAACCCGCTGAGGGATAACGTAGTCGACCGAGTTGCGATATTCGCACAGCTTGAAGACCAGCGTTTTGGGCACATCTTTCAGCACGTCGAAGCCACCGGCCATGTCACCGTACAGCGTGGCATAGCCGACCGCCATCTCGCTCTTGTTACCGGTGGTCAGCACGATACGACGACGCTTGTTAGAGAGCGCCATCAGCAGCACACCGCGGCAGCGGGCCTGCAGGTTCTCTTCGGTGGTATCGCGGGCGGTGCCTTCAAACAGCGGCGCCAGCTGGGTCATAAACCCTTCGAACATAGGCTCGATGGAGATGATGTTGAACTCAACCCCCATCCGCTCGGCCTGCTCCTTGGCATCTTCCACACTCATCTGTGCTGTGTAGCGGAACGGCATCATCACCGCCTGCACCTTGTCGGCCCCGATGGCATCGGCCGCGATAGCCAGCGTCAGCGCCGAGTCGATCCCGCCGGAGAGACCCAGCACAGCGCCGTGAAAGCCGTTCTTGGTGACATAGTCGCGCACTGCCAGCACCAGTGCCTGATAGGTCTCGGCCAACGGCTCGAGCGGCGCCGCGGGTTCCCGCTCCTTCACCGGCTGGGCATCAGCAAAACGTACCAGCGCCAGCTCTTCGGCAAACGGGGCCAGCTTGTGGGTCAACTCACCCTGGCTGCTGAACACCTTGGAGCAGCCGTCGAAAATCAGCTCGTCCTGACCGCACACCTGATTGAGGTAGACCAGCGGCAGACCGGTCTGATCGCAGCGCTCGGACATCAGCTCGCGGCGGATCCAAGGTTTTTCCTGATCATAGGGCGAGGCGTTGATGGTGAGCAGCAGTTCGGCCCCTGCCGCCTTGGCGGCCAGCGCCGGACCCGGCTGCCACAGATCTTCACAGATGAGCAGCCCCAGCTGGTGACCCCGGAATGGCACCACGCAGGTCTCGCTTGCAGCGGTAAAGTAGCGCTTCTCATCAAACACGCCGTAGTTGGGCAAATCCTGCTTGAAGTAACGGGCAATCAGCTGGCCCTGCTCATAGAGGGAAGCCGCGTTGTAGAGCGCCTCTCCTTCACGCCAAGGGTGACCCACCAAAATGGCACAGTTGCCCTGCCATTCGGCAACACGAGCCAACGCGGCTTCGACCCGGATCATCAGATCGGCACGCAACAACAGATCTTCCGGTGGATAACCGGTCAGGGCCAGCTCGGAGCAGACAAGCAGATCGGCACCTTGCTGTTCGGCTTGAGCTGCCGCAGCGAGCACTTTGTCAGTGTTATCTTCGATGGCGCCTACCGTCAGATTCAACTGGGCAAGCATCAGAGAGAGGGCTTTTGCCATGGCGATGCATCTTGAATTCGAAAATGATGGGGAATGATAAAGAAAAGGGGGGCAATCTGCCAGTTCAAGACAGGCGTAACCGTGTGACAGCAACCTGCGGGAAGGATAAGCTGTAGATAGTCACGGAACGACAGGCCTTCGCAGATATGAAAAACGCCGGATTTACCCTGATGGAGTTGATGATAGCCATTGCGCTGGGCGTCATTCTGTTGGGGATTGGTATTCCTTCCCTCTCTAACCTGCTTGGCAGCAATAATTTGGCGACCCAGGAAAAAAGCCTTCTCAACCACTTAAACTATGCCAGACAACAGGCTATCTCTAACCAGCAAACGGTTACTCTCTGCCTGACCACCACCAGCGGGACTGCGGAGGAGTGTGTTACCGGCGGAGCAACTCGGCTGTTAGTCTTTATCGACAGCAATAGCGACCAGAAACTCAATGGCAGCGAAACAACTCTGACGGCAAGTCCCGAGTTTCCTGCAGAACTGGCCATTTCTGCAGATGCACAGGCACTGCGCTTCACCCCAGATGGCACCATTACGTCTGACAGCGAGGTCATCTTTTCACTCTGTGTAAGCGGTGAAAAGGGCATTGAGATTGCAATTATGCCTGCCGGGCGTGCCCATAGCCAGGCAAGTGGTGCTGTATGTCCATGACCAGCATTAACTACAACTACCGCGAAACACACACGAGCACAAAAGGATCCATTTCAATCCAATAACTATGCTTAGAGTCTCCTTTGAACAAGGACTCATACGCTATGGCACGAAATGGATTTACCCTGCTTGAGTTTTTAATATCTGCAAGCCTGACAACCATCCTGCTGACCTTGGGACTGCCGTCATTGGCAAATCTGCTGACATCTACCGACAGCGACATCTACACAAGAAACCTGCAGGACCACCTGATCTTCGGCCAACGGCAAGCCATCACACAGCAGCAACCCGTCACAGCATGTCTTGCCATGCCTGTTAGAAACTCCACAAAAGAAGGTTGTGTACTAGCAAATCAAACCGGCGCTCAGCGCATGCTTGTCTTTATCGACACCAATCAGGATCGCCAATTCGATATTGCAAATGGCGATATCTTGTTATCAGCAACAGAACCCTTTCTTGAAAAACATACCGTGACGGCCAATCGACAATTTGTGCGATTTAGTCCAGATGGCACTGCGATTGGCACCAACATGACACTCCGGTTTTGTATCGACCAAGCACCTCGAGTCGATATCATCGTTTCCCCATCCGGCAGAAGCAGAAGCGAAAAAAAGGGGCTGAGTTGTTCTTAGCCCCTTTACCCTACTCAATAACCAACGTTATCTGGGTTGGATTTCATCTTGTTTTTTTGCATCAGCCAGCGAAAAGGTAGCCGCCAAAGGAACGCACTCGATTACCTCTGTGACAAGATGCACCACCCCATCAATCTCATAACCTTTCTGTTTAAACACCCTGACCAGATTTGCCTTGCTCGTATCAGCAACCGGTTGCTGCAACACCATCTGCACGCCACCTTCCAGAGTGACATAACATTTCATGTCTTCCGTTTGAGCATGAACCAACAAGGGTAAGCCCACACACCAGAGCAGCATGCGTTTCATCCCTGTTCTCCTTCATAGAGATAGATTTTCTTGGGGGACATATCCATTTTTGCCTCTTCCGCACCTTGTGAGCATTCTCCTTCACCGGTACAGCGCTCAGGCTCTCCCTTCCCATCATCTTTGAGGATGACCTCCTTGCCCGGAGCACCACCTATAATCCTGATCCGGCCATCATCCCCACCATGAATAACCAGATCATCAGCAACCTTATTTTGCACCTCTACGTAACGCTGAATAACTTCCTGATTGTTGCTATCCAGTATATATTTGAAAGAAGTGCCATAGTGCATATCAATCATATATTGGCGCATGGCACCGATCGATTGAATCGTACATTGTTGGAAGTCCTGTACCTGAGGCAAGAAGGAGGTGAAATAGAGCTTGCCTTGCAACACCAAACCAGCCCCCATCGATTTTTCACCGCTTTCATTGAGCCAGAATTTCCATCCTAGCTTGCTGGTCAACGCCTTGGTGGTGTTTACAATCTGCTCTTCATTCAAACCCGTAAAGGGATCGCTGGTCACATCGTAGAGATCGTTCAGTGTGATACTTGATGGCACCGCTGGTTCAGACGTTGCCCCAAACAAGGTTGGATTAACATTGTAGTCACGTAGCATCACATACACATTTTGGGTTGTCGCTTCTGAGGAAGGACGATTTCTATCACCACTGCCTATCAATACGGCATCAAACGGACGCTCACTGTAAAGATAATTTGTACCATCATACTTCCAACCTTTATTGATGGTGCGCACCAATACGGGCTGAGTAAAGAAGCGACGGTCGTCTGCCAGTTTCTTATCACCCTCACTTAAATGGGCATTACCCAAACTGGCAAATTTGATGGCCGTCCATTTGGATTTTTCTGTCCCCTTCATGTCGATGCGCCAGATCTGGCCACCGGTATCTCCTGCATAGATTCGGTCTGAAATACCATCTCCATCACTATCCAGCACGGAGACAGAGCCAGGCATGCTATAAACCATGCCTGCTACTTGTTTGTTGGTTGCACTGGCCGCATCCGGGGTAAAGCTGAACAACAGCGTGCCGGCCTCAGCATCCACGATATAAATACCCACCCCTTCACTGTCTTCAGCCCCCTGGCCCAAATAGCTCTTGGCCTGATCATAACCTCCAGAGAATATCAGGACTGGCTTATAGGTTTTTTTACCATTGGTTTCGGTGTAATAACCGGGAATAAACGCAACCTCGGGGATCGACCAAGTCTCGCCCAGTTTGTTGAAACCGGCGCTGTTTTTATCCAACCGCCACATCAGCGAAGGGGAGTCCGGATTGGATATATTCAACGCATAATAGGCCTTGCCACCACCCCGCAGCCCGGTAAATAACCACACCTTGTCACCTTGTGACGACTTGATATGACCATCTTTTACTTGCTCATTGACCAGCACTGTAGGCGATGCATCCACACCATAGAGATGCACTGATGAGTCCAGGTTCTCTCGCAGCGCTTTCTGATTCGCGATAAATTGATAAGGCATAACGGCCCAGCTTTCATCAACCGTGGTGCCACTGTCTTTAAACATATGCAAGAAGCCGGCATTACTTCCCATCATAATGCGCAAGTCAGGTGTACATGTAGTCTGTCCTGTCGACGTTGTACAACCGTAGTTGATCACTAATGGCCGTGAATGCAACGGGTCACCAAGAATATGCTCCCGACTATCTGATCTATCACCATCCTGATTCTCATCAAACGCATCTATCCCCTTGGTCCAATTAAGCAGGTCATCCATGCTATCAGCACTATCAAGCTTCATGACAGTGCGTAGCTGCGTCGCCCCGCCTGCCATACCCTCAAGAGCAGACTTGCTAAAGGGAGTTAATGTATTAGTGGAAGGGGGAATAATATAAAGATTGCGATTGGTTTTAGCTGCCAGCATCTCTTGTACCCCACCCTCGGCAACCTTGTTACCATCACTGGTGGATGACCAATAGGTTCTTGCTGACTCAAGAATTGTTCCATCACTGGATATCGCAGGTAAGCCGCTCTGATCGACTACATAACCCTTATCTGGATTCAGAACCAGCTTTTTAAGATTTCCCTTCCATCGTGGACCAGAACCAGGCTCAAACATTGCATAATAAATATTATTCAGGCTGCGAGTACGGTCAAAGTTATTAGTGGCAATGGCGGGAGATACCAGCGAGGTATTCATTTTCAAGATAGCTAGTAATGATGATTTTAATGCTTCGTTAAGTTGGGTTGCATCGGTTGCTGGATAGTATTTACCCCCACCACGACGAGCGGTCTCTGCCAATAATGCACCGGCCCCCTTAATTGCTTCATCTCCAAAACCCACGGTGAATGTTGTGACTGTTTGTTTGCCAATAGCCGAGGTGTTTACATCATTGTTTTTCATATATCCGGCAAGTGCAGCAAGATAGCTTTTTTCACCAGAAGAGCCATAACTAACCAAGCCGCCATAAGCAACCTTATCCTCTGTAGATAACGTACTGATCAGGTTGGCAACAAGGGAATCTGCTGCTTTATCATTGGTTGGTTCACCATCTGTCATATAGATGATATAACCATTATTGGAACATTTATCATAGGGGGTTTTATATATACCCGATGTTACTTCAGCATTGCTATCACGCTTGGGAGTACGATTTACATCATCGTCACCAAAGTACACCCCCAAACCGCCAAAGTATCTATATGATTCATATAATGTTTCACACAAGGGAGTCCAAGTGTCAGAGCTCAAACTATTTACCTTGTCAATCAAATCCTGCGCACCGCTTTTACCAGAGGTGAGGATGGCATCGTTACCTACAATATTGCGGATTATTCTTCCGCCATTTCTACTACCTGGTTCATTGCCATCATTGTAGTTAAAAACAGCCAGACCAAAATCGACAGCTGGCGTAGCCAAAACCAGTTCTTTGACTGCATCCTGAGCAACTTTCAATCGAGTTTGTGTTGACACTCCTGTACTACCGTAATACCAACGGACATAATTTGCCGTAAATAATGAGATCTGGGTAGAACTACCACTAGCAAGAGCATTGGCTACGTTTGATGTGTAAAACCAGCTTCCCGTTGTACGATTTGGCTTGTCAACGGGATAACCATCAACAATATATGTTGAATATGGACCTGAATATTGATTGTTTGCGTTTTGCTCATCAATATCTTGCTGGCAATCTGCGATTATTATACTGTAAATATCAAAATCATTTAGAGAACGCCAACGCCCCTTTCTATTTTTATCATATATTTCATATCCCCAAACTCGTGACTGAAATCGGCCCACATTATTTAGAGGGCCTTTAGATGTCGCACATGCATTTAAATTCTCACTAAAACGTTTGGTACTGTTGATAGTGGGAACTTTTCCATCACTGGAGAAATAGATGAAGCGATTACTATTGTTAACATCTGGATCATTAGCCAATGATGGATAACTTATCGATGAGTCATAAGGCTCTTTAGCAACTTCGGTTGTATTTTTCATACTCCCCGAGTTATCGAAAATAAAGAGCACCTTAGGGCGGAAGTCCCCCGCCTTGGCAAAGTCATAAATAAACAACTCGGTATCGTCGGAATAACCAGTACCTACCGCCAAAGATCCCCCTGATATTCCGCAACACAATACCAGCAAGCTTGTAAACAAACAGTTCCTTATGTTCATCACCCGCTCCCTAATTGGCACTGAGCAAGGGTTGTTCTACCCCAGCAGTAAAGGTCATTTGGCTATTCACCTTGCCATAAGCACTGGATGTGGTGGCTTCAGCATAACGACAAGCTGGCGTTACATTCTGGCTACTGGCTTCAAATTTGCGTTTACATACACTTTCTGTATTGACTGTCAGAGTCGTCGATGGAGTAGTCGTGCCTATTGCAGCTGAAACCCCAATTGCCTGTGTAGCAATTTGTGTTGAGAGAGAAGTATCGCTCAAGGCAGACTCCAGAGTACCTTCAACTTCGTGCTCTGCCCGTTGCAAACTGGCACTGGAACCCGCCATCTTCAGACTCATACCACTGGATTGCATGACAACTACCGCAATCAGAGTCAAAGGAACCAGAATAACCAGTGCGACTATCAGTGCAATCCCTTGCTGTTGTTGAAACGATCTCATGTGCCACTCCGAGTAACAATTTGCGGGTTACGCAATGCGATGCTGCTTTCCAGCAATAGGCGGCGATAGCCATCGCCATTGCCTTTTATCGGGGGCAGATTGCCAAGTTGATAGGTGTTATTATTTTTGTAACGTGCAGACTCTTTCGCCGCTCTAATTAATAAAAATAACCGCACCCCCAATACCCGACCTTCATTCCAACTCTGAGCAGCTATCTGGTCAGCTGAAAGATATCTATCGATATGCCCATCGGGGATCACTGAATCATCAATACCGAACATCAGTATCATATGTTCAACCCCTTCCGCCATGGCGCCACCAATCAGAGAAGAACCACCATTGACGGTCAAATAGCGCTTGCGTAAAACAGGAATGCCATCTTCTTGTGATAGGTAATAAATGTAGTGCTGGTATTCCCAGATCTGGCTCTCATTATTGGCACCAAAGAGTGGTCTGGTTTCGCTTCCCTTGATGACTCTCGCCTCCTGACTATTGGTTGCCATATAAAAGCGGTTTGTATCCAATCCCTCTGATGCTGGTATAGGACGCCCTACCAGTCGCTTGATACTGATTACATCGGAGTTTGCCACTCGATCGTTGGCATCAATACAAGTAAAACCACTCAATCCTTTGCTTGCGGAAACCCGTGAAACCCAAAGCCCGCGAATTGGCCCAAGAGGTGATGGCAAACTACCGACAGAGCGCTCATCCAGACAATCACTGGCTGATAAAATGGTACTGCCAGTGCTGAGCGACAGTGAGGAGCCAACCTGGGTTGATTGGCCGGTATAGGCGCCAAAAAAACCGGCCCACTTGATATCCTGGCTGATCAACCGAATGGCCAGTCTGCCATTTTCCTGCAGTTCGCCTTGATCAAATGCATCTTCCGAGCTGGAGCGAGACATCACAAAAACAGTGAATACCCCCGCCAACAAAAATAGACCGAGCAGCATAGCGACCAGCCACTCTACCAGCGTGAAACCGCGAGAATTCATAAAGTCGTCGTCAGAATAAACTGGCGCCTCGAAAGATTATTTGCTGTCGAGAGTTGACACTCATTGATCAGCGTTGCTGCGGCGGCAGCTGCCCCACCATCAGATATATCTTGTTTACCAGCCCAGAATATCCCGACAGCCAATACATTATTAGCCCGCCGCACCACGCAGCCTATCGGTGAATTCAGGGAAGATGCAGCCCCCGAAACACTGGCCCCAAGCAGGGCTTGTTGCCAGTAGTGAAGGTCGGCGTTACGTAAATCTGCAGCACTGCACGCGCTGATTGTGCCATCTGCGGCGGCGCATGTCGGGCGTGGCAAGTTGGCAGCAAGATTAACGGTCACTGCACCGGATGCGGCCCAGCTATCGCGATTTATCCGTACTCGTTCGACCATATCGTTAGCCAGCCAGCTGGCAATAGTGCGCTGGCGAGCTTCATAACTGGCAAATTTGGAATGGGTTTGCAAAGCAACCAGACCAAGCAGCCCCAACGACAGGATGACTGCGGTGATCATCACCTCCAGCAGGCTGAATCCTCTCTCATGTGATGAAACATGAATGGCCATGGCTATTCCCAACAGCTATTGCTAGCTGCACCAGAGGCACTTTTGACACCGAACTGATTAATGGAAAACACCGTGCAATCGGTATCTTTGGCTTGGGCTGTCGTCGCGCCAGCACTGGCTGACAAGGTGTAGGTGTTGCCTGATACGGCAATGGATAATTGATACAGACCATTCTCAGATGCACTACTGATACCAAGAGCAGCAGCAGAGGATGCATACTGATTGAAATCCATAAAATAGGTTTCTTGCCGATTGGCTGCATTGAGCAGCATGGCCTTGGCTTCGACACGATGACTGGTCAGCACATATTGCTGATAGGCGGGATAAGCGATGGTGCCAAGAATCGCCACGATGGCGATGACAATCATCAACTCAATAAGAGAAAAGCCACGAAAGTATCCAATCATATCCCATCCTTGGTGACAGACTGCTTCATAAGTTTAACGCCGAGCCTGTCTCTTGAACAAACCCGGCGTCATTATCAACACACTTTATTCTTAAGCCTTCCTGGCTGCACTCAAATTATTCTAAGTTCGGGAGGAACCTCAAAGACTACGTTCTCTTCACGGCCAGGATGCTCGGCGACCACCTTGCCACCCAGATCCCGCAGACGGGCAATCACGTTTTGCACCAGCACCTCGGGGGCGGATGCGCCAGCAGTGACGCCGATCGCCTTCACCCCTTCCAGCCAGCTCGCCTCAATCATCGACGCATCATCGATAAGATAGGCTCTGGCGCCCACCTTCTCGGCCAGCTCGCGCAGCCGGTTGGAGTTGGAGGAGTTGCGAGACCCCACCACCAGCATGGCGTCCACCAGCCCCGCCATCTCCCGCACCGCATCCTGACGGTTTTGGGTGGCGTAGCAGATATCGTCCTTGCGCGGCCCCTGGATCTTGGGGAAGTGCTTACGCAGCGCATCGATCACGTCAGAGGTCTCATCCACGCTCAGGGTGGTCTGGGTGACGAAGCAGAGGTCATCCGGATTCTTTACCTTGAGCTTGGCCACATCTTCCGGCGTCTCCACCAGATACATGCCGCCTTCGCGATTCTCGTACTGCCCCATGGTCCCGATCACCTCGGGGTGGCCAGCGTGGCCGATAAGCACGGCTTCGGAGCCCTTGCGACTGGCGCGATGGACTTCCATGTGAACCTTGGTCACCAGCGGACAGGTGGCATCAAATACCTTGAGGGCGCGGGACTTGGCCATCTCGCGCACTGTCTTGGCCACGCCGTGAGCAGAGAAGATGACGATGCTGTCGTCCGGCACCTCGTCCAGCTCCTCGACGAAGACTGCTCCAGCCTCTTTCAGCTTGTTCACCACATAACGGTTATGCACCACTTCGTGGCGGACATAGATGGGGGCACCGAACTTCTCCAGCGCGCTCTCGACAATGCTGATGGCGCGATCGACACCGGCGCAAAAACCACGAGGGTTAGCGAGCAGAATATCCATTAATGCACCTTCTCCTCATCATCAACGCCCAGGATCTCCACCTCGAAGGTGACGGTATGACCGGCCAGCGGGTGGTTGAAATCGACCGTGACCGACATCCCGGCTACCGCCCGGATGATGCCCGGCAGCTCGCTGCCATTGGGCTGATCGAACAGGATGATGGTGCCGACTTTTGGCTCCACATCGGCGCCAAATTTGGCACGGTCGAGATGGTAGATATTGTCGGGATTGGAGAGACCAAAGGCCTCTTCCGGCGCCAGCGTGAAGCTCTTGCTCTCCCCTTCGCTCAGCCCCAGCAGGCACTGCTCGAAGGTGGGGGTCAGGCTGCCATCGCCCATCCGCAGGCGGGCAGGTTTGCCGTGCAGCGCCGTGCTGTCGGCAACCGAGCCATCTTCCAGCTTGATGGAGAAGTGGAACAGCACGCTGCTGTTAGCGGTGATCTGCTGGCTCATGCCTGCTCCTTTTTCTCACCACGGAAACCGTCCAGCACAATCATGGCGGCCCCGATAAAGATAAAGCTGTCAGCCAGATTGAATGCCGGCCAGTGCGCACGCTGCCAGTAGAAGTCGAGGAAATCGACCACATGGCCCAACACCAGTCGATCAAAGACGTTGCCAAGGGCGCCGCCGATGATGAGTGAATAGGCGATACCGCTCCAACGCTGGGTCACCGACTGCTTGCGCAGCCAGTGGATCAGCAATCCACAGATGGCAAAAGCCAGCACCGCGAAGAACCAGCGCTGCCAGCCCCCCTGATCAGCCAGAAAGCTGAATGCGGCGCCCTTGTTGTAGACGTGAACCAGATTGAAGAAGGGGGTGATCTCCACCCCCGGGTAACCAAATGGCAGCAACTTGACCACGGCGAGCTTGCTCGCCTGGTCCAGTACAAAGGCCAGCACTGCCAGCCACAGCCAACGCAGGCCGCTTTTATGTTGAGTCATGTTCATCAGGCAAATTGACGAGTTTCGCCGTCACCCTCAACGTTGGTCACACAGCGACCACAGATCTCTTCGTGACCCGCGATGGTGCCCACATCTTCTACATGGTGCCAGCAGCGGTCGCACTTGGCGGCAGCAGACTGGGCCACGCTCAGCCACAGGTCATCACGCTCGGTCGCCACAGAGCCTTCCGGCGCAGTGTCAGCCTCAACAACCTTGGCTTTGGAGGTGAGCAGCACGAAGCGCAGCTCATCAGCCAGGGCATTCAGGCGTGCAGCCAGCTCCGGCTTGGCGAACAGGGTCAGTTCGGCCTGCAGGGAACCGCCGATACGCTTCTCGCCACGGGCCACTTCCAGCGCCTTGTTCACTTCACCACGCACGGTGAGGATCTCGGCCCAGAAATCGTCATTGAGGGATTCACCCGCTTCCAGACCGAACAGGCCGTCGTACCACTCTTCGGTGAAGACGAACTCGCCGCGCTCACCCGGCAGCAGGGCCCAGATTTCATCAGCGGTGAAGCTCATGATCGGCGCCATCCAGCGCACCATGGCCTCGGCAATGTGATAGAGGGCGGTCTGGCAGGAGCGACGGGCCAGGCTGTCGGCCTTGGCGGTGTACTGGCGATCCTTGATGACGTCCAGATAGAAGGAGCCCATCTCGATGGAGCAGAACTGCATCAGCTTCTGGGTTACACCGTGGAAGTTGTACTCGTCGAATGCCGCCATGATCTCGGCCTGTACCGCTTTGGCACGACCCACAGCCCAGCGATCCACCACCACCATGTCGGCAGGCGCCACCATGTCGGTCGCCGGATTGAAGCCGTTCAGGTTGGCCAGCAGGAAGCGGGCAGTATTGCGAATACGACGATAAGCATCGGCAGAGCGCTTGAGGATCTCGTCGGAGACAGTCATCTCGCCGGTGTAGTCAGTGCTCGCTACCCACAGACGCAGGATGTCGGCACCCAGCTTGTTCATCACGTCCTGCGGGCTGACCACGTTGCCGATGGATTTGGACATCTTGCGACCCTGACCATCAACAGTGAAACCGTGAGTCAGCACCTGGTTGTACGGGGCCTTGTCTTTCATGGCCACGCCGATCATCAGGGAGGACATGAACCAGCCGCGGTGCTGGTCAGAGCCTTCCAGATACATGTCGGCTGGCTTGCCGTTGAACTCGGGACGGGCATCAACCACGGAGGCATGGGTAGAACCGGAGTCAAACCAGACGTCGAGGGTATCAGGTACTTTCTCGTAGTTGTCGGCATCGGCACCCAGCAGCTCCGCCTTGTCCAGATCCCACCATGCCTGAATGCCGGACTGCTCGACCCGCTTGGCTACTTCGTGCATCAGGCGCACGGATTCCGGGTGCAGTTCCTGAGTCTCTTTGTGGACGAACAGGGAGATGGGCACACCCCAGGTACGCTGACGGGAGATACACCAGTCAGGACGGTTCTCGACCATCGCCTGAATGCGGTTTTTACCCCAGGCCGGTACCCAGCCGCTCTGGCCTTGCTGGGCAATGCCGTCCTTCTCGATGCGCTCGATCTCTTCCTGCGCGCGCTTGCGCAGACCCTTCTGCTCCATGCTGATGAACCACTGCGGGGTGGCACGGAAGATGATCGGGGTCTTGTGACGCCAGCAGTGCGGATAGGAGTGGTTGAACACCTTGTGGTGCAGCAGGGCGCCGCGCTCAGTCAGCACTTCGATCACGGAGGCATTGGCCTTGAACACATGCTGGCCGGCAAACAGTTCGGTATCCGGCAGGTAAACACCGTTGCTGCCAACCGGGTTGGCCACTTCCAGACCGTACTTCTGACCGACCACGAAGTCTTCCTGACCGTGGCCAGGTGCGGTGTGAACGGCACCGGTACCGGCATCCAGGGTGACGTGGTCACCCAGTACCACCGGCACGTCGAAGCTGTAGAAGGGGTGGTTGAAGCGCAGCAGCTCGAGTGCGGCGCCCTTGGCGTAACCCAGATTGTGGAACTTCTCGATACCGGCGCGATCCATCACATCCTTGACCAGCTCGGCGGCCAGGATCAGACGCTCGGGGTGCTCACCTTCAACCTGCACCAGTGCGTAATCCAGATCGGCGTGCATGGCGATGGCGCGGTTGGCTGGCAGGGTCCACGGAGTGGTGGTCCAGATCACCGCAGAGATCGGGCCCTTGCCGGTGTGGCCTTCGGCGCAGTCAAACTTGGCGGTAACGGTCGCCTCATCGACGGCCTTGAAGCGCACATCGATGGAGGGAGAGTTCTTGTCGTAGTACTCCACCTCGGCTTCAGCCAGCGCGGAGCCGCAATCGGTACACCAGTGCACCGGCTTGGAGCCTTTGTGCAGGTGGCCGTTTTCAACGATCTTGGCCATGGAGCGGATGATGTTGGCTTCGGTGCCAAAATCCATGGTCAGGTAGGGGTGTTCCCAGTCGCCCAGCACACCCAGACGGATGAAGTCGGTCTTCTGCGCTTCGATCTGGGTCTTGGCGTATTTGCGGCACTCGGCGCGGAATTCGGCAGCGGAAACCTTCTCGCCCGGCTTGCCGACCATGCCTTCCACTTTCAGTTCGATAGGCAGACCGTGGCAATCCCAACCCGGCACATAGGGGGAATCGAAACCGGAGAGGCCCTTGGACTTGATGATGATGTCTTTGAGGATCTTGTTGACCGAGTGACCGATGTGAATGTTGCCGTTCGCATAGGGGGGGCCATCGTGCAGAATGAAAGAAGGCTTGCCCGCTTTGGCGCGGCGAATAGCGCCGTAGAGATCCTGATCGTACCAACGTTTCAGCATGTTGGGTTCGCGCTTGGCCAGATCGCCACGCATCGGAAACTCGGTTTCCGGAAGATTCAGGGTGTGTTTATAGTCGCTCATCAGTCCTGGGTTCCCTTCTTTTCTAAAAGAGTGCTGGGTAAATTGAATTGTGGCAGCCCGAACCAGGCTCGGGACGCCAGGGCATCTCGTTCGATCTGCTCTTTCAAGGCAGTGAAAGAGGCAAACTTCTGCTCTTCGCGCAGCTTGTGGCGAAGCAGCACCTTGACCTGCTGACCATATAGATCACCAGAAAAATCAAATAGATGTACTTCCAATCTGGCTTGTGTACCGCTCAAGGTCGGCCGTACACCCACATTGGCTACACCGGGGAAGGTCTTGCCGGAACATATCACTTCCACCGCAAACACGCCACCGACCGGGATCACCTGGCGCTTGAGGGCCAGATTGGCGGTGGGAAAACCTATGGTGCGCCCCAGCTTGTCGCCGTGAGCCACCCGGCCGCTGATGGTGTAGGGACGGCCAAGCATCAGCTCCACTTCCGCCATCCGGCCCGCCTTAAGGGCTTCACGCACCAGGGTGCTGCTGACCCGCTGCCGTTCGAGCTGGAAGCTCTGGGTACTGATCACCTCGAAGCCGAAGCGATGACCCTCCTCCTCCAGCAGGTGGAAATCCCCTTCCCGCCCCTTGCCGAAGCGAAAATCGTCGCCGACCACCAGATAGCGCACTCCGAGCTTCTCCACCAGCAACTGCTCGATGAATGTCGAGGCCGCCTGCTCGGCAAAGCGGTGGCTGAAGCGCACGCAGAGCATGCGATCGATATGCAGCCCCTGCAGCGCTTCATACTTCTCGCGCAAGCGGCTCAGCCGGGCCGGCGCCTCGCTACCGGCAAACAGCTCCAGCGGCTGCGGCTCAAACAGCATGACGCAGGCGGGCAATCCCAGCTGGGCCGCTTTCTCCTTGAGACGTGCCAATACCGCATGGTGACCCTGATGAACCCCATCAAAGTTGCCAATAGTTAATACACATCCCCGGTGACGGGGCTTGAGATTGTGAATGCCGCGAATAAGCTCCATCAGTGCCTTGTGCGTTGCTGCCATGGAAATCGGCGGATTATATATCAGGCAGCAGGCAGGGTCAGCCCTCATAGCCTGATTTCAACTATCCGGGCCCAATCACGCCCCCTGCGGCGCCATGAGGCACTATCCCCATGGCGCCGCAGGATCACGGCTACTGCTGCCCCGATTTAAGGTGACGCGGCCGAATGCCCAGCAGCAGCAACACCACGGCATAGACCGCTGCCCCCAGCGACAGCAGCATGGTCAGCTGCAAACTGGCCTTGCCCATGCTCCACGCCCCCCACTGGGTCAGATCCGGCGACAGATAGGCGAGCACGCCCCCCATCAGCACGCTGGCGACCAGCAACTTGAGGCAGAACACGCCGGTATGGCGGGAGGGACGATAGACGCTCTGCTGGTACAACCCCTTGAACAGCAAAGCCGCATTCAGAGTGCCCGAGCAGGCGGTCGAGAGCGCCAACCCCACGTAACCGAGCGGGTAGATGAAGATGAGGTTGCAGACCATGTTGGCAATCATCGACATCACCCCGATCCGCACCGGCGTCTTGGTGTCCTGACGGGCGTAGTAACCGGGCGCCAGCACCTTGATCAGCATCAGGGAGAGCAGACCGGTAGTGGAGGCCAGCAGGCTGGCGCTCGACATGGCCACTTCATGCAGGCCAAATTCGCCGCGCATGAACAGCACTCGCAAAATGGGCTCGCGCATCACCGCAATGCCTATCATGGCGGGCAGGCCGAGCAGCATCACCATCCGCACCCCCCAATCCATGGTGCGGGAGAAGTCGGCCGGATCGGCATCCACATGCTTCTTCGCCAGCGCAGGCAGGATCACGGTACTGATGGCTACCGCAAACAGCCCGAGGGGGAACTCCAGCAGGCGATCCGAGTAGTAGAGGTAACTGATGGCACCGGTCGCGAGGAAAGAAGCCAGCATGGTATTGACCAACAGGTTGATCTGGCTGACCGATACCCCGAACAGGGCGGGGATCATCAGGGTGCGGATCTTCACCACCCCAGGGTGATTCCATCCCCACTTGGGCCATACCAGCATGTTGATTTGGCGCAAAAAGGGGTACTGGAACAAAAACTGCACCAAACCGCCCAAAAAGACACCAATCGCCAGCGAGATCTCAGGTTTGTCCATCAACGGCGCAATCCACCAGGCCGCCGCAATCATGGTGATGTTGAGAAACACCGGCGTAAACGACGAGACTGCAAAGCGGCCGAAGGTGTTGAGGATGGCCCCCGCCATGGCGGTAAAAGTGATAAACCAGAGGTAGGGGAAGGTGATTTTGAGCATCAGACTGGCGAGCTCGAACTTCTCGGCCGCAGGGCCGCCATGCAGCCAGTCCCAGAACCAGCCCCAGCCAAATAGCGCGGTCAGCACACCCGAACCGAGCACACCAAGCAGGGTGATCACAGTCACTATGCCCCCCAGCGTGCCCGCCACCGCCGCCAGCAATTCACGCACTTCCCCCTCGTCGCCATTTTTCTTGTACTCCGTCATCACGGGAACAAAGGCCTGGTTGAAGGCACCTTCGGCGAACAGGCGACGCAGAAAGTTGGGAATGCGATTGGCAAAAAAGAAGACGTCGGCGGCCACCCCGGCACCGAGCAGATTTGCGATGACCACATCGCGAACCAAGCCCATTACGCGGGATGCCAGCGTCATTCCGGACACTATCATGCCGGATTTGATCAATTTCTTACTCAAGACGAGGCCTCTGGAACTGTCAGAATGAAAAGAATGCTGCTAGAATCGGCCGACAGTTTAACCGTCTCCCTACTGACACACCACCGGGAGGCGGTGTTTATTTGCACAAATCATTTGACAATATGTGGTTGGAAGGGCATATTTCCGGGCCTTTTCAATACACTCGCTAAGACAGTTTTAGGAGTTTTACCTTGGCTAACATCAAATCTGCTAAGAAGCGCGCTCTTCAGTCAGAAAAACGCCGTCAGCACAACGCCAGCCGTCGTTCCATGACCCGTACCTACCTGAAGAAAGTCATTGCTGCTATCGCCTCTGGCGACAAAGCTGCTGCGACTGCCGCTTTCGCTGTTGCTCAGCCGATCATGGATCGTATGGCGACCAAAGGCCTGATCCACAAGAACAAAGCTGCTCGTCACAAGAGCCGCCTGTCTGCCCAGATCAAAGCTATGGCTTAATCAGCGTCTGCTGATCAAAGCTGAAAAAACCGGCCTTAGTGCCGGTTTTTTATTTATCTGCGCTGCAATAAAGTCGATGCAGCAAACTGATCATTTCACGCACCTCATGGCTGCGCAGCGAATAGTAGACCGTCTGAGCCTCTTTGCGTGTCGTCACCAGCTCATCCCGCCGCAACAGCGCAAGATGCTGTGACAAGGCCGACTGACTCAATCCCAATCGCTCGTTGAGCTCCCCCACCGACAGTTCGCGCTCCAGCAACTGGCACAGAATAAACAGCCGCCGTTCGTTGGCCAGCGCCTTGAGCAAGGCCACCGCTTTACTCGCATTGGCTTCCATCTCTTCAAGTTGCATAATATCTCTCCTCTACCACTGATCGCCGATGATACGTGGTGACGGGTCGTTTTAAAACGACAGGGTGGCCGGCTGGATGGCGGAGAAGTTCTCCTGGCCAGAAAAGAGAAAGGTAAAATCGCTCTCGCAGACCCGCTTCACCGCCGGATGCTGGATCATCCGCTCGGCGAAGATGACGTAATACTCCTCCATCAGATCCTGGGTTTCCCCGATCAGCATCACCCCCTCCCCCTCAAGGATCTCCTCCCGATAGATGGTGGGAGCCATGAAAATCCCCTGATTGAAGAAGCCAAACGCCTTCATCAAGGCGGCATCATCAAACTCGCCAAGAATGCTGGGGGAGACACCCTGCTGCTCGAACCACTGGGTCAGCTGACGCCCCATGGCGGTACGACGACCGGGGATCAGCAGCTTGCGCTCTTCCAGACAGGCTGGAAAGGGCTTTTCAGGCAGCGGCGCCTTGCAGAAGAAGCTGACGCCACAGCCGCCCAGCCGTTTGGAGAGCAGCCCCGCATGTTGGCTGGAGTCCACCGGACAGTCGGAGAGGATCATATCGAGCTTGTGCTCGCTCAGCTGCTCCAGCAGCAGTTCGTGGGTCGATTCGAAACAGCGCAGATGGATGGAGCCATCATTGGGGATGACAGAGAGCAGCACGCGGCTGGCAAGGCGCTTGGAGAGGGCATCGGCGATGCCGACGTCGAACAGGATCTGGCTCTCCTTGCGGTAGTTGACGATATCGAGCATCTCGTAGGAGAGGCTGAACATCTTGTCGGCATAACGAAATACCAGCTGGCCCAGCTCGGTTGCCTCAAGGGAGCGTCCCTTGCGCTTGAGCAGCTTGCCACCGAGGCGCTGCTCCAGCAGCTTGATCTGGCCGGTGACCGTCTGCGGGGTCAAAAAAAGGGCTTCCGCTGCCTGGGTAACGGAGCCCTTCTTCTGAGTCATCCAGAAATAGTAGAGATGGTTGTAGTTAAGGTGTGACATCCGATGGGGTTCCCGCTTGACGCGGACTCCGGTAGCAGCTGAGTTCAACCGCCAGAATGTCATACATGTCGCTAACCGAGTCAACCTTGTTCGCGCCAAACTGCTCCATCAGAGTGGCCTTGAGGCGTGCCTTGTCAGGCATCCGGTCAGCGCAATAACGCTTGTTGGAACGCTTTACCATCTCGCCAGCCCGGCTGCTCAGCGCCCGCTCAGAGAAGGTTTCGCCAAAGCGCGCCTTGGCCTGCTTGTCCCCCAGCAGCAGGGCGCTGTCTACCACCCCGTTGAGATAGGCAGAGCAGTTCGCCGAAGTGGCGTCCTGCTTGCAATCCTCCAGCCCGCCGGCCCATGCCGCGGGGCTCAACAACAGCATCAACAACCCTGTATGCAGCTTCATAGTCCCTCCGTACTCTGTTCCCCTTCACCCTTGGGAAGGGCCATGCGCAAGGCCAGATAGCCGACTACCGCCGCCATGGTGGAGCCCACCAAGATCCCGAGGCGAGAGTAGCTGCCGTAATCCAGCCCACCGTGCTCGAAGGCAAGCGACGCGATAAACATCGACATGGTGAACCCGATGCCACAGAGGATGCTGACCGCAAAAATCTGCTTGAAGTTGACCCCGGGCGGCAACTGGGCGATGCCCAGCTTGACCGACAGCCAGCTAATGGTGAACACCCCGAGCGGCTTGCCGATAAACAGCCCCAGCATGATCCCCATAGGCACCGGACTCAGCAGAGAGGAGAGACCAATCCCCTCCAGCGATACCCCTGCGTTGGCAAAGGCAAACAGCGGCAGGATCAGATAGGCACTCCAGGGGTGCAGCTGATGCTCCAGATACTTGAGCGGCGAGGCGTAACGCTTGCCGTTAAGCGGAACCATAAAGCCCACTACCACGCCCGCCAGAGTCGCATGGACACCAGACTTGAGTACCGCAACCCAGAGCACCAGACCAACCAGCATGTAAAGGCTGATCCGATCCTCACCACGGCGATTCATCCAAAGCAGAATGAGGGTTGCCAGAATACCGATGGCCAGCGCCTCAAGCGACAGCTGCTGGGTATAGAAGAGCGCGATGATGATGATGACGCCGAGGTCATCCATGATGGCCAGCGCCAACAGGAATACCTTGAGGCTCACCGGCACCCGCTTGCCGAGCAGCGCCATCACCCCGAGGGCAAAGGCGATATCGGTCGCAGCCGGAATTGCCCATCCAGCGCGCGCCACTTCATCCGAATAGTTGAAAAAGGCGTAGATCAAGGCCGGAGCCAGCATGCCACCCACCGCCGCAATAGCCGGGAAGGTCGCCTGAACCCGGGTCGAGAGCGCCCCTTCCAGCATCTCTCGTTTCACTTCCAGGCCAACCAGCAGGAAGAAGATCGCCATGAAGCCATCGTTGATCCAGAGCAGCAGCGGCTTGTTGATGTCGAGGGCCGCAATGCGCACTTGCACCGGGGTGTCGAGAAACGCCTGATACCCGCCAGCCAGCGCGGTATTGGCTAAAATCATTGCCAGCATGGCAGCCATGATCAGAATAATTCCGGAGGCGGCCTCCAGCTTCAGGAACTTTTTGATTACGTCACTCATGGTTAATTTTTCCACAAAATTACTTGAATTTAAGTCTATAGCCTGCAACAACCAATGGAAAATCGTTTCTTGCTGCCAAAAACCTCGGAAAAATCGAAAGCAAAATAGAACTGGCCTACCTAGAACAGATTTTGCCTGCGTCATATTCACAACTAAGTTAGCCAATAATGAGATTTTTAAATGTTTTTATATGTAAAAAAAGGCGCCTCATGGCGCCTTTCTGTCAGATGGCGACGGGCGCCTTGATGCCGGGGTGGGGGTCATAACCCTCGATCTCGAAATCCTCGAACTTGTAGTCGAAGATGGAGTCAGGTTTGCGCTTGATCACCAGGGTCGGCAGCGGGCGCGGCTCGCGGGAGAGCTGCAGAGCTGTCTGCTCCATGTGGTTGGAGTAGAGGTGCACATCACCGCCAGTCCAGACGAAGTCACCCACTTCCAGATTGCACTGCTGGGCCATCATGTGGGTCAGCAGGGCGTAGCTGGCGATGTTGAACGGCAAGCCGAGGAACACATCACAACTGCGCTGGTAGAGCTGGCAGGAGAGCTTGCCGTCCGCCACATAGAACTGGAAGAAGGCGTGGCAGGGAGCCAGCGCCATCTTGTCCAGCTCGCCCACGTTCCAGGCAGATACGATGATGCGGCGCGAATCAGGGTTGTGCTTGATGTCATCCACCGCCTTCTGGATCTGGTCGATGACAGACCCGTCGGCCGCAGGCCAGGAGCGCCACTGAGCGCCGTAAACCGGCCCCAGATCGCCATTCTCGTCGGCCCACTCATCCCAGATGCTGACGCCGTTTTCCTTCAGATAGGCGGTATTGGTATCGCCATTGAGGAACCAGAGCAGCTCGTGAATGATGGAGCGCAGGTGGCACTTCTTGGTGGTGACCAGCGGGAAACCTTCCGCCAGATTGAAGCGCATCTGATGGCCGAACAGGGAGACAGTACCGGTGCCGGTACGGTCTGACTTGACGGTCCCCTCATCGAGGATTTTCTGCATCAGGTCGAGATAAGCTCGCATTATTTGGCCTCCTTCACGGCATTACCGAACAACTGCGGACGCTTGTAGGCGGCCCAGATCATCAGGGCTCCGGCGATAATCATCGGGGTGGAGAGGATCTGGCCCATGCTGATCTCCTGGAAGTAGAGACCGAGCTGGCTGTCCGGTTGGCGCACAAACTCCACCAGGAAGCGGAACAGGCCGTAGAACAGCAGGAACATGCCGGAGATGGCACCGCGCGGCGGATTCTTGCGCCAGAACAGGTTGAGGATGATGAACAGCACCACCCCTTCCAGTGCGAACTGGTAGAGCTGGGAGGGATGACGCGGCTCGGGGCCGGCCTCCGGGAAGATGATGGCCCAGGGCACATCGGTGACCCGGCCCCACAGCTCGCCGTTGAGGAAGTTGCCGATCCGGCCAACGCCGAGACCGAACGGAATGAGCGGTGCCACAAAGTCGGCCACGGTGAAGAAGTGGCGCTTGGTCTTGTGGGCAAACCAGATCATCGCGGTGATCACCCCGATCAACCCACCGTGGAACGACATACCGCCGGTCCAGATCTTGAACAGATAGGTGGGATCCGCGAGGAAGAGATCGAAGTTGTAGAACAGCACGTAACCGACACGGCCACCGAGGATCACCCCGAGGAAACCGTAGAACAGCAGATCCGATACCTCGTTGCGGGTCCAGCCGCTGTTCGGCGCATCGGCGCGACGGCCGGCAAGCCACATGGCAAACGCGAAACCGAACAGGTACATGAGACCATACCAGCGTACCGATAGTGGTCCCAAACTGAATGCTACGGGATCAATCTGCGAGAAAACCCAATATCCATCGTGCTGCATATGCGGCCCCAGTCAAAATAAAAGCCGCATTTTCCGATCATTCGTCAGCAGGGACAAGGCATGATTATCAATCACTCTGTTTCGATTTATGACCGGCTCGCAGCAAACCGCCCAAACCATGCTCCTCCAGATAGCGGGCAAACAGGCCGCGCAGTACGTGGGGGTTGTCATGTTTGAGGCCATCGGCCATCAGTTCGGTCAACTCGCTCAGGGTGGATTGACGCAGCACGTACTTGATCCGAGCGATGTTGTGGGTGTTCATACTGAAGCGGCGATAGCCCATGGCAAGCAGCAGCAATACACCGACCGGATCACCGGCCAGCTCGCCACACACCGACACCGGCTTCTGGTAGCGATGGGAAGCATCAACCAGCTGTTGCAGGGCGCGGATCACTGCAGGATGGAAGGCATCGTAGATGTTGGCAACCCGGGAATTGTTGCGATCTACCGCCAGCAGGTACTGGGTCAGGTCGTTACTGCCCACCGACCAGAAATCGATGAGCGGCGCCATCTCCGGCAAGATAAAGAGTGCTGAGGGCACCTCGATCATCACCCCGAGGCTGGGGTAGCGGATCACCGCATCGCGGCTCGCCGCCTCTTCCGACACCTCCCGCCATGCCTGATCCAGCAGACGACGGGAGGCTTTGATTTCGCTAACGCTGCTGATCATCGGCAACATGATGGCCAGATTGTCCAGCCCTTCGCTGGCCCTCAGCATCGCCTTGAGCTGCACCAGAAACAGTTCGGGGTGATCCAGCGTGATCCGGATCCCCCGCCAGCCAAGGAAGGGGTTTTCCTCGACGATGGGGAAATAGGGTAGCGGCTTGTCGCCGCCCACATCCAGCGTCCGCATGCAGACCGGCCGGTTGCGGTAGGTCTCCAGAATGCCGCGATAGCGGGCAGTCTGCTCCCACTCGGAGGGGAAGCTCTCCTGCAGCATAAAGGGGATCTCGGTGCGATAGAGGCCCACCCCGTCCGCCAGCTGATTGAGGGAGATCTCGGTATCGGCGCTGAGACCGGCGTTGAGCAGCAGGGAGACCTTGGTGCCGTCGGCCGTCTCGGATGGCAGGTTATCGACGCTGCGCACCAGGGTATCGAGCGCCCGCTCTTCGCTCAGCAGCTGACGATACTCGGTCAGGATCACCTGATTGGGCTCGATGAAGAGATCGCCGCTGTAGCCATCGACCACCAGCATGCGACCGCCTATGTCACCAAGGGGCAGATCGACCCCCATGATGGCGGCCACCCCCATGGCGCGGGCCAGAATGGCGGCGTGGGAGTTGGTCCCCCCCTTGAGCGAGACCACCCCGGTCAGATACTCGCGGGGCACTTCCGCCAGAATAGTGGCTGTCACCTCGTCGGCTACCAGCACCACAGGTTCGCCGATGGAGATATGCTCCGGTTCATTCTGCACCAGTCGGCTGATCAGCCGCTGGGCAATATCCTTCACGTCGGTGGAGCGCTCCTGCAGGTAAGGATCCTTCATCCCCTTGAACTGCTCGATCAAGCGATCGCTGATGAGCTTGACCGCAGATACCGCAGTCCAGTGCTCCTTGCTCACCTTGTTGCGAATGGGCTTGATGTAGCCGGGATCGTTCAGCAGATGGAGATAGATATCGAAGATCGCCACCGAATCCTGGCTGTAGCTCTCGCGAAAACGCAGCGCCAGACTCTCCAAGTCGTGCCGCACCTCCTCAACCGCCAGCTCCAGCCGCGCCAGCTGGCTGGCATGGTCTTCATCCTTGCGCGGGGTAATGGACGAGAGCGCCTTGCGGGGCCGCCACACCCAGGCCTTGGCCATGGCGATGCCGCTGGCCCCGGCAATACCGCGCAGCGGCTTACTCCAGTCGGTCTTCTGCAACCACCCCTTGGCCTGCGCCTGGGCGATCCGCGCCGCCAGCTGGGCCGCCAGGGTGACCATGAAGGACTCTTCCCCCTCATCGAAGCGGCGGCTCTCCTTCTGCTGCACCACCAGAATGCCGACCACCTGACGCTGGTGCATGATGGGGGCGCCCAGGAAGGAGCGGAACGCCTCTTCGGCAACATCGGGCAGGAATTTGAAACTGGGATGCGTGGGGGCATCAGCCAGGTTGATCAGTTCTTCTCGCTGACCCACCAGACCGACGATGCCCTGCTCGTAGGGCAGGGTCACCTTGCCGACTGCGGACGGGGCCAAGCCGTCGGTAGCCGCCAGGCGATAGCGGCGCACCTCGGGTTCCGAGACATAGACGGAGCAGCAGTCCACTGCCATGGCGTGCCGGGTCTGGCTCACCAATGCTTGCAAGGCCTGCTCGAGGGTATTGGCCTCGGCCATGCTCTCGACGATACGTCTCAGTTCCGTTAACAACTAATCTGTGCTCCTTAACGGGCGCGGTTGCGCCGCCCATCCTTCTTGTTGACCTGCACTGCCGGCACTGGCATCGCCAGCGGGGCAAACTCTTTCATGACCCGGCGGTAAACCTCCCGCTTGAACGAAACGACCTGACGCACCGGATACCAGAAGCTGACCCAACGCCAGTCGTCAAATTCGGGATGGCCATGACAGCCAAACTGGATCCGCGACTCCTTGCCCGAATTCAGCTGTAACAGGAACCATTTTTGTTTTTGGCCAATACAGACCGGTGAACTGTCCCAGCGGACAAGACGTTTGGGTAAACGGTACTTTAGCCAGTTACGACTGGTGGCCATGATGGTCACATCTTCGGGCTTGAGGCCAATCTCCTCATACAGCTCTCGATACATGGCCTGCTCTGGCGTTTCACCATCATCAACCCCCCCCTGCGGAAACTGCCAGGAGTGCTGCCCATAGCGTTTAGCCCACAACACTTGTCCTTCACGGTTACAGATCACGATACCGACATTGGGACGAAATCCGTCGCCATCAATCACGTGATCACCTTATAAAGGCTGAATCTATAAGGAGATTGTTCCACATTCACTCCGTGGCAGCAAACAAGGAGTGAATCCCCTGTTTCATGAATAACTTTCGATTTCAAACATACTTATAAACAAATCCAAGGATCCGCGCCCCCAAGTTGCCCACCCAGTCTGTGCATAAAGCTGTTAGCAAACGGGTATATACAGTACTTTTTAACTGTACGCGAAAAGTGCCTCTCCGTCTCATTACGCGACATAAAATATAAAAAATCATTATTTTTTATAATCTTGTGATAAAACAACTGGATCTAGATCCATGTTACCCCAAGAGTCAGATCCATGATCCGGATTGTGAACAAGTTCAACTGCTCAAAGATCCACCGCGGCGAAATTATCCACAGGAGTGGCACAATATCTACCCCGTTTACCCTGTAAAAATGGGGTGGCATTCACAATTTTTTGTAACATATCAGCGACTCCAACCACTTTCATCCACTTATCCAAGATTTCTGTGGATAACTGTGTGTAACATCATGCACAAACCCTTGGACAACTATTTCGAGGTCAAACCAGACCTGGATTACTGCTCGATAAAACAGACAAAACCCTTTAAAATCATAATGATGAGCTGATAGCCCCCAAATTCTCTGCATTTGATCTTATCCACTCAGGATCGGTTATAAAAACAGCGATCCTTCTCGGGATCCTCCCCTGTTAGAATATGGCGAGCAAGATGGAGCCAAACATGCCAAGCAATCCCCAATCCGAGCAGGAGTTATTGAGCCGCGCCTATGCCATGGCTGGCTTCACGCTGGCGCAGCTGGCCGCCGAGGCTGGCGTCGCGGTGCCCAAAGACCTGCGCCGTGACAAGGGGTGGGTCGGTCAGTTGATCGAGCTGCAACTCGGGGCCAGCGCAGGGAGCAAGCCGGAACAGGACTTCCCGGAGCTGGGGATCGAACTCAAGACGATCCCTGTGGATCCTCAAGGCAAACCGCTGGAGACCACCTTCGTCTGCGTCGCCCCGCTGATCGGTGTCAGCGGCCAGCGCTGGGAGGAGTCCAACGTGCGCAACAAGCTATCCCGGGTGCTCTGGATCCCGGTGGAAGGCAGTCGCGAGATCCCGGTTGGAGAGCGGCGAGTCGGCATGCCGCTGATGTGGAGCCCGAATGAAGAGGAAGATCGGCTACTGCGTCAGGACTGGGAGGAGCTAATGGACATGATAGTGCTGGGAGAAGTGGAGCAGATCAGCGCCCGCCACGGCCAGGTGATGCAACTGCGGCCCAAGGCGGCCAACAACAAGGCGCTGACTCGCGCCATCGGCCGCGATGGTCAACCCATCATGACCCTGCCGCGCGGCTTCTATCTCAAGATCGACTTCACCCACAGTCTACTGCAACGCTATTTTGCCTTGCCGACTTGATCTGCCTTATCAACATCTTTGTCACATGGTGGTATAAAAATAGACAGGAGCCATTTTTAACTCACAGACAAGGAGGCGTCATGCCACTGATCAAACAGTTTTTGAAGTCCAAGCCCGAGGTCAAGGTGACCTTTGCCGTAGAGAAAGAGGCGGCTGCTGGGGCAGAACAGGTGATGCTGATCGGCGAGTTCACCCAGTGGCAACCGGTCGAGCTGAAACGAATGAAGAGCGGCGAGTTCAAAGCCACCCTCAATCTGCCGACCGACGGCCCGGGGTACTTCGAATATTGCTACCAGCTCATCACACCGGCAGGGGAAACCCTCTACGAGAATGACTGGGCAGCCGACGACTATGTGCCAGGCCCCTTCGGACGCGACAACTCGGTAGTTCGGGTCATCCAGTAACGGCCCCCAGATAGCCAATAGACGGATACAAAAAAGGCTCGCCATTGGCGAGCCTTTTCACTACCTGTCGAGCGTTTCGCCGACATACCGACACCAATTCGAATCGAATTAGTTGAGCTTCTCTTTGATACGAGCAGCTTTGCCGGACAGGTTGCGCAGGTAGTACAGTTTGGCGCGGCGAACATCACCACGACGCTTCAGTTCTACACTGTGGATCAGCGGAGAGTGAGTCTGGAATACACGCTCAACACCTTCGCCGTTGGAGATCTTGCGAACGGTGAAAGCAGAGTGCAGACCGCGGTTACGCTTGGCAATAACGATGCCTTCGAAAGCCTGCAGACGCTCTTTACCACCTTCTTTAACACGAACTTGAACACGTACAGTGTCGCCCTGGGCAAAAGCCGGGATGTCGGTACGCAGTTGCTCTTGTTCAAGCTGCTGAATAATCTTGCTCATTGTCTTTCCTTACCTAGGATAAACTGAAAACTCTACTTAACGCTGTCACGCACTTCGCGGACATACTCGGCAAGAAGTGATTCTTGCTCGTCAGTCAGAGCTAGGTTGTTAATAAGTTCCGGCCTTCTTTGCCAGGTTCGTCCGAGTGATTGCTTGAGACGCCAGCGTCGAATCACTTCGTGATTGCCGCTTGTCAGCGCCTCGGGCACCGCCAATCCATCCAACACCTCCGGCCGAGTATAGTGGGGATGATCCAGCAAGCCATCCGTAAAGGAGTCTTGCTCGGCACTGGCCTGATCGCCCAAAACCCCAGGGACCAGACGCGAAACCGCATCGATCAGGGTCATGGCAGGCAACTCGCCACCACTTAACACGTAATCCCCGATAGACCACTCTTCGTCGACTTCGGTTTGTATCACGCGTTCATCGATACCTTCGTATCGACCGGCTACCAGAATCAGTTTCTGATTCGTCGCCAACTCGGTTACGCCCGCTTGAGTCAGCTTGCGTCCCTGAGGAGAGAGATAGATGACTTTCGCCCCGTCTCCCGCTGCTTGCTTGGCTGCATGAATCGCGTCACGCAGCGGCTGAACCATCATTAACATGCCGGGCCCACCACCATAAGGACGATCATCGACCGTACGGTGTTTATCGTGGGTAAACTCCCGGGGGTTCCAGCACTCAATCTGCAGCAGGCCACTCTTGACGGCCCGACCCGTTACCCCGTGCTCGGTAATGGCTCGGAACATTTCAGGGAAGAGGCTAATAACCCCAATCCACATAAGAAACCTCCGGCACCCGTGTTAGCGCGGGAAACTAGAAACCAGGATCCCAATCAACTTCGATTGTTCGAGCAGTCAGATCAATATTCTTGATCACCTGCTCTTCCAGGAACGGAATCAACCGCTCCTTTGCACCAAAGGCATCTTTTACATTGGCCTCAACCACCAACACATCGTTGGAGCCGGTTTCCATCAATTCGGTCACCTTGCCCAGGTCGTATCCCTTGGTGGTCACCACGGAGCAACCAATCAGGTCACGCCAGTAGAACTCACCTTCAGGCAACGCAGGCAACAGATCGGCGGGTACGCCAATCTCGACATTGGTCAATGCCAGGGCATCTTCGCGCACATCGATACCATCGAGTTTGCAAATCAGACCCTTGTTGTGACGTTTCCAGGATGAAACCCGAATTTCACGCCACGCCCCGTTCTGATTAATCAGCCAGGGGTTGTAATCGAAAATCGCTTCGGCAACATCGGTGAAGGAGTTCACTTTAAGCCAGCCCTTGATGCCATAAACGGTACCCAGGGTGCCCAGAACTACAGGTTTTTCCACCTTAACTCCTTACCGTTGGGCTGATTAAGCAGCTTTTTTAGCGTCTTTGATCAGCTTGGCAACGCGGTCAGAAACAGCGGCACCAGTAGCAACCCAATGCTCGATACGAGCCAGGTCTAGGTTCAGCTTTTCAGCTTGACCAGCAGCAACCGGGTTGAAGAAACCAACGCGCTCGATGAAGCGACCGTCACGGGCGCAACGGCTGTCAGAAACTACTACCTGGTAGAACGGACGCTTTTTCGCGCCACCACGTTGTAAACGAATGGTTACCATATCGTCCTCATTAACATCTAATGAACAAGGCCCGCAAACACGCGGACCCTAGCTTAAAATAAGCCGCGTAATTCTACTTGGATTTGTAATAATTGCAACCAAGCCAGCCATTTTTTGCGCAGAGCAGCAATGAAAAGGGTCTGCCACCGGCAGACCCTCATGCAATACGTCAGCCCGGATAATCAGAACGGGCCGCGACCGCCACCAAATCCCGGTGGCAGCATGTTCTTCATCTGACTCATCATTTTGCGCATGCCACCCTTGCCGGACATCTTCTTCATCATGCGCTGCATCTCGGTGAACTGCTTGAGCAGCTTGTTCACATCCTGCACCTGCATGCCGGAACCTGCGGCGATACGGCGTTTGCGTGAGCCCTTGATGAGATCTGGGTGAGCACGCTCCTTCGGCGTCATGGAGCTGATGATGGCCTCCATTCGCACGGTGAGCTTGTCATCCATCTGATCTTTCACGTTATCCGGCAGACCGGACATGCCGGGCAGCTTGTCAAGCATCCCCATCATACCGCCCATATTGCGCATCTGGGCCAGCTGCTCGCGGAAATCTTCCAGATCGAAGCCTTTGCCACTCTTGACCTTGCTGGCCAGCTTGGCTGCTTTCTCTTTATCGACGTTGCGCTCGACTTCCTCGATAAGAGAGAGCACATCGCCCATACCGAGGATGCGGGAGGCGAGGCGATCCGGGTGGAACGGTTCCAGCGCATCGGTCTTTTCACCCATACCGATGAACTTGACCGGCTTGCCGGTGATGTGACGCACCGACAGGGCGGCACCACCTCGGGCGTCGCCGTCCGCCTTGGTAAGGATGACACCGGTGAGCGGCAGCGCTTCATTGAACGCCTTGGCGGTGTTGGCGGCATCCTGACCGGTCATGGCATCCACCACGAACAGGGTCTCAACCGGCTTGATGGTGGCATGCAGATCCTGGATCTCGGCCATCATCTCGCTATCAACGTGCAGACGACCGGCAGTATCGACGATCACCACGTCATAGAATTTCTTGCGCGCCTGATCGATAGCTGCGGTGGCGATGTCGACCGGCTTCTGGCTGGCATCGCTCGGGAAAAAGTCGACACCGATGTCGCTGGCCAGGGTCTCCAGCTGCTTGATCGCCGCCGGACGATAGACGTCGGCACTGACTACCAGCACCTTCTTCTTGCTGCGCTCTTTGAGCAGCTTGGCCAGTTTGCCAACTGTGGTGGTCTTACCGGCCCCCTGCAGACCGGCCATCAGGATGATCGCTGGCGGCTGGGCAGCCAGGTTGAGCTGTTCGTTGGCCTCCCCCATCACGGTGACCAGTTCACCGTGCACAATCTTGATGAATGCCTGGCCCGGGCTCAGGGATTTGGCCACTTCCTGCCCGACTGCGCGCTCTTTGACACGCGCCACGAAATCACGCACGACCGGCAGGGCGACATCCGCCTCGAGCAGCGCCATGCGAACTTCGCGCAGGGTTTCCTTGATATTGTCTTCGGTCAGGCGACCACGGCCACTGACATTGCGCAAGGTGCGCGAGAGTCGTTCAGTCAAATTCTCAAACATGACGGATTCCGGTTCTTGGCGTAATAAATTGGGGGCATTATAACCCAGAGCGGGCGCGAGGACGATTATTCACCGCACCGCAGCAGCAGGGACCTTCTCCCTATATATGGGCAGATCGGCCGTTGCACAACTGGCGAGCACTTCTCGTGCAAGGTATACTGCCCCTCTTACCCTCAAAAGCTTGTGCAACAACGACCTGGTTATGATCGTAATCTCTGTTCTGGCCCTGGCGTTTTATCTGCTGGCCATCATCGCCTCCCTGCATCTGTTACTGAGCGCCAAGCCGGTGGGACAGCGCTCCCTGTTTGCCTGTATCGGATTGGCCCTGATCACCCACGCCAGCGCCCTCGGTTCAGAGGTATTGCAGAGTTACGGCCAGAACCTGAGCATGCTCAACGTTGCCTCGCTGGTCAGCCTCATCATCAGTTGCTTCATGACTTGCGTAACCCGCCGCTTCAACGGCTGGATCCTGCTGCCGGTGGTCTACAGCTTCTCGGCCTTGTTGCTGGCTGCCAGCGCCTTGATCCCGGGTCGCTACATAACCCATCTGGAGGCCCATCCCCAGCTGTTGCTGCACATAGGCCTCGCCCTGATGGCCTACTCGGTATTGATGATCGCCTGTCTGTTTGCGCTGCAGCTCGCCTGTCTGGACAAACAGCTTAAATCGAGAAAAATCAGCAACCTGCCAGCCATGCCGCCACTGATGACAGTGGAAAAACGGCTGTTTCAGTTGATCTCTGCAGGGGTGCTGCTACTGACACTTTCCATCGCCTCCGGCCTCTTCTTCCTCGAAGATATGTTCGCCCAGGGCAAGTCTCACAAGGCTGTGCTCTCCATCCTGGCATGGTGTGTCTACGTGTTGCTGCTGTGGGGTCATCACACCTATGGCTGGCGCGGCCGCAAAGTCATCACACTCAGTCTGATCGGCAGCTTCATCCTGACTCTTGCCTACTTTGGCAGTCGCTTCGTCAAAGAAGTGCTGTTGAGCTGACACCTATACTCTTTTAGCCATACCATCCAACAGGAGCCCTTTTTGGACAGCATCTCAACGAGTACATTACTGATTGTTCTCGTTATCTTGATCCTTCTTTCCGCCTTTTTCTCCAGTTCCGAAACCGGCCTGATGTCCATCAACCGCTACAAACTGCGGCATCTGGCACAGACCAAACACAAAGCCGCACGTCGCGTCGAGCAACTGCTCGCCCGCCCCGATCGCCTGCTGGGGCTGATCCTGATCGGCAACAATCTGGTCAATATTCTCGCCTCCGCCATCGCCACCATCGTCTGTATCCGGCTGTTTGGTGATCTCGGGGTCGCCATCGCCACCTTCGGGCTGACCCTGGTGGTACTGGTATTCGGTGAAGTGACCCCCAAGACCCTGGCCGCCATGTTTCCGGAGAAGATCGCCTATCCCGCCTCCTGGATCCTCAAGGGGCTGATGGTGCCGCTCTCGCCGCTGGTCTGGCTGATCAACGGCATCACCAGCGGGCTGCTCAAGATGCTGAAGATCAATCCCAACAAGGATGACGCCCTCAACACCGAGGAGCTGCGCACCATCGTCAATGAGGCGGGTAACCTGATCCCCCAGCGTCATCAGGAGATGCTGCTGAGCATTCTGGATCTCGACAAGATGCTGGTCGAGGACATCATGGTGCCGCGCAGCGATATCTACGCCATCGACATCAACGATGACTGGAAGAGTATCCAGCGTCAGCTGGCCCACTGCGCTCACACCAAGATCCTCCTCTATCGCGACAATATCGACGACGTTGTCGGATTTTTACACGCGCGCGATGCCCTGCGGCTGGTAGCCAGGGACCAGTTCAACAAATCGAGTCTGTTGCGGGAAGTGGACGAGATCTACTTCATTCCGGAAGGAACTCCGCTCAACGTGCAGCTGGCCAAATTCCAGCGCAACAAGGAGCGAATTGGCCTGATCGTCGACGAATACGGCGACATTCAGGGGTTGATCACCCTGGACGATATTCTGGAAGAGATCGTGGGCGACTTCACCACCTCCATGACGCCAGCGCCGAGCGACGAGATCCACCCCCAGTCAGATGGTTCTTATCTGGTCGAAGGCTCAGCCAATATTCGTGAGCTGAACAAGGAGATGAACTGGCACCTGCCCATCGACGGCCCGCGTACCCTCAACGGTCTGATCCTCGAATATCTGGAAGAGATCCCCCAGCCCAACATCGGGATCCGGCTGGCCGGTTATCCTATCGAGATCCTCGATGTGGAGAACAACATGGTCAAGATGGCGCGGATCATGCCAGCATCGTATCGGGCGGAGTCGGATTCGCAAGATTGAAAAAGGGCTGCCACTGGCAGCCCTTTTCTATTGCTCATCGTCATTGCTCATCTTCATCATCCGGCTCAAGCACCAGCGTCGGGATCAACTCGCCGAACACCCGTTGCAGCTCGTCACGGTTGGCCAGCAGGTCTTGCAGCGTATAGCTGTCCATCACCGCCAGAAACGCATCCATCGCCTCTTTCAGCGCACTCTTGAGCAGACAGACAGAGACGATGTGGCAAGCGGGCGAGCCGCAGTCAATGCCGTCCAGATTCCCTTCCAGCGCCCTGATCACCTGCCCGATATTGATGGTGGCGGGATCGCAAGCCATACGAATGCCGCCATTCTTGCCCCGCTGGGATTGCAGATAGCCCAGCTTCACCAGCTGATTGACCACCTTCACCATGTGGTTGCGGGAAACGCCATACAGGGCCGATACCTTGGCAACGCTCGACAACTCCCCTTCCGGCAGGGTGGCAAGATAGAGCAGGGCTCTCAATCCAAAATCTGTATAACTGGTTAGTCTCATAAAACCTGATTAGCGCGATGCGAAAAGTGGAGTATTGATTCAAATCAAATAAACATCTAGGATGCCACTTATTAAATGACATTTTATATGTTCAATTAGAACGAGGCCCCTATGCTAGATCAAACCACCGTTGCCGTCATCAAAAGCACCATTCCGCTGCTCGAATCGGCAGGCCCTGCCCTCACCCAGCACTTCTACCAGCGGATGTTCAGCCATAACCCGGAGCTGAAAGATATCTTCAACCTGGCCCACCAACGCAGTGGCGGCCAGCCGCTGGCCCTGTTCAATGCAGTCGCCGCGTATGCAAAGAATATCGACAATCTGGGAGCGCTCGCCGGTGCGGTCGAGCGGATTGCGCACAAACATACCGGATTCCTGATCCAGCCGGAACAATATCACATTGTAGGTAGTCATCTCTTGGCCACGCTCAAAGAATTGGGCGGAAGTGCGGTCACCGACGAGGTGCTGGAGGCATGGGGCAAGGCGTATGGCGTGCTGGCCGACATCTTCATCGGCCGCGAGCGGGAGATCTATCAGGAGAAGGCAAGTCAGGATGGCGGCTGGCAAGGCACCCGCACCTTCATCATCAAGGAGAAGCGAGCCGAGAGCGACCTCATCACCTCCTTCCTGCTGGCACCGGAAGATGGCAAGCCGGTACTGACCTTCAAACCGGGCCAATACCTCAGCATCAAGCTGGTTCACCCCGAGCTGGAATATCAGGAGATCCGCCAGTACTCCCTCTCCGATGCCCCCAACGGGCAGGATTACCGCATCAGCGTCAAGCGTGAGCCGCAGGGTCAGGTCTCCAACCTGCTGCACGATCACCTGCAGGCGGGTGACAAGATCGAAGTGATGCCCCCTACCGGCGATTTCTACCTCAAAGCCAACAGCCAGACCCCGGTGGTACTGCTCTCCGCCGGTGTCGGCGTGACGCCGATGATGAGCATGCTCAACCAGCTGCTGGCGAACGGCCATCAGGCTGATGTCACCTGGCTGCACGCCTGCGAACAGGGCGCTGTACACGCCTTCCGGGAGGATATTCAGCAAAAATCCCGCCAGAATCCCAACTTGCTGAGCCGGATCTGGTATAGGGAGCCGGAGGCCAGTGATGTGCAGGGTCAAGATTACGATCTGGCCGGCACCATGGATCTGACTGCCGTGAAGGAGCGCATCACGCCGCAGGCCCACTACTACTTCTGTGGCCCCGTCGGCTTCATGCAAGAGATCAAGCGGCAGCTGCTGGCGGCTGGGGTGCCAGCGGGGCAGCTCCATTACGAAGTTTTTGGCCCCCATCAAGATCTCTAAGGCGCGGGCAGCCATATAACAGAGGGAGGTTCCGGCCTGTCATGGCACGGCGGCTGGAACCGGACCCACAGGTGCAGATCTGTGGGTCATTTTTTTGGATCAGTGCATCGCTTTGGCGCGGGCCACCACGTTGGCCGGCATCCGGTTGCCAAGACGGTTGAGCAGACTCGCCGCCTTCTGGTGCAGCGCCTTGTCACCGATGACGGAGCCATGGAGCCAGCGATAGGCGTCCTCATAATCGAGCGGACTGCCCATCCCCTGCAGCAGCATCTCGACCCACTCGATGCGAGCCCGCAGAAAACCGAGGCTGGCTGCCTCGCGCATCAGAGTTTCGGCTCGCACCAAATCCTTCTGCACCAAAGTTCCTTTCCAGTAGTAGCGACCCAGCTGCTCCAGCGCTGGCGCCAACCCCTGATTGGCCGCCTCCCACATATATTGCACGCCAAGCTCGGCGTTGGGTTTGGTACAGACACCCCACGCCAGCATATCCCCCCAGAGGAATTGATAGGCTGGGATCTTCATCACCGAGGCGCGCGCTTCGATATCCTGAGTCAGCTGACAGCGATCCTGTTTAACCTGAGTGAGGTGGCGCCCCTGCTCAATCCAGTTGAGCAGCTCGTCCTGACGATAGAGCGGCACCGCCTGCAACTCGCCAGCGGCCAGAGGTGCGGGAGGCGCCACCACAGCGGCAGGCTCAGCCGGTTTTGGCAGCGGCGCGCCCCCATCGCCACTGCTGGCAACGGGTGTGACCGGCTCGGCCGGAAGCAAGACGGGGACTGCCTCAGAGGGCGCTGGCGTAGCAGCAGAGACAGGCGCCGTTGCCACCGCAGCACTGCTTGCGGTCGGTGCCGATGCACTTGCTGCAGGCGCATCGCTCGATACGGCAGCCGATACCGCCTCGGCACCATAGAGGGGCGCGGTGAATGCACCGACAAGAACGAGAAGGGTAAGGGGTTTCATCATAAGGATCTCCTGCTGCACTCTGTTATCGGCACTAACCCCCATCCCCTTAGCCTGCCGGGCGGATCTCATCAATACAAAAGGGAGCCGAAGCTCCCTTGTTGGCACGGTTGACCCGCTTACTTGACGAAATCGACACCCAGCTGGATATCGGCTTTCAGGGTAGCCAGCATGCCTTCCATCGCTTCCTGCTCGAAGGCGCTCAGCTTGCCGTAATCCAGTACGGTTTCGACGCCGTTCTTGCCCAGCAGTACCGGCTGCGCGAAGAAGGTGGCGTGCTCGCCGTTGCCTTCCACGTAGGCGCACTCGACAACGTTGGCTTCGCCCTGCAGACCCTTGATAAGGGAGAGACCAAAACGGCAAGCCGCCTGACCCATGGAGAGGGTCGCAGAACCGCCACCGGCTTTGGCTTCCACCACTTCGGTACCGGCATTCTGGATGCGCTTGGTCATGGCTGCCACTTCTTCAGCAGTGAAGGAGGCACCTTCAATCTGGGAGAGCAGCGGCAGGATGGTGACGCCACTGTGACCACCGATCACGTTGACGCGTACCTTGTCGATGTTCAGCCCTTTGGCGGCGGCCACGAAGGTCTCGGCGCGGATCACGTCCAAAGTGGTGACACCAAACAGACGACGCTTGTCATAGACACCGGCTTTCTTCAGCACTTCGGCGGCGATGGCAACAGTAGTGTTGACCGGGTTGGTGATGATGCCGATCAGTGCTTTCGGGCAAGTGGCCGCGCACTTCTCGACCAGATTTTTGACGATACCGGCGTTGATATTGAACAGGTCGGAGCGATCCATCCCCGGCTTGCGTGCCACACCGGCGGAGATCAGCACTACATCGGCCCCAACCAGTGCAGGAGTCGGATCTTCACCGCAGAAGCCCTTGATGGCGACGTCGGTAGGAATATGACTGAGGTCAACGGCCACACCCGGGGTGACCGGGGCGATGTCATACAGGCTCAGCTCGGAGCCAGCCGGCAGACGGTTTTTCAACAGCAGAGCGAGGGCTTGACCGATGCCACCAGCGGCACCCAGAACGGCAACTTTCATGATCAACTCCATGTTTAAGCGTAGGTTTAAGGTTGTTTCTTGTTGTGCGCCCAACCTTAATGGATCCCCCCATAAAAAACAATCTGATAACAGTTGCAGTCACGGGTTCTGTGAGCCACGAAACACGCGGGAGCAAAAATTGGAGGGAAATACAAAAAGTTGGAGGAGAAGCACAGTTTTTCTGCACTTCCCCTTACCATAAAGAGGTAGTTGTGAAGGTTTCAGGATTGAAATGCCAACGCCCGTTTTTCACACCAGCGAAAACCAATTGTTAACAATCCGTTCATCGCCAGATAAAGCCCGCCAGCCACCCCGAACACCGCCAGGGTATCGTAGGTCTGGGCATTCAACCCCTGCGCCAGCCCCATGATGTCCATGATGGTGATGGTACTGGCGAGGGAGCTCCCCTTGAGTACCAGGATCACCTCGTTGGAGTAGGCAGGCACCAGATGACGGGCAGCATGACGCACCTTCATCCACAAGGTCTGGCGGCCGTTAAAGCCAAGCGCACGACACGCCTCTACTTCACCGGCCGGGATGGCATCAAGCGCCCCCTTGAATAACCGGGTGGAGTAGGCCGCCGTGTTGAGACCCAGCGCCAGCACGGCGCAGAACCAGGGCTGCTTGAGCAGCGGCCAGAGCGGGCTGGCTTTCAGCCACTCGAACTGGCCCGGCCCGTAGTAAATCAGGAAGATCTGGATAAGCAGCGGCGTACCGGTAAAGAGCAGCACCCACAGCTGCACCAGCTGGGTCGCCACCGGCAGGCGCAGCTCCAGCACCCAGGTCATCAGGGCCGCCAGCACAATCCCCAGCAGCAGGCTGAACAGGGTCAGCTCCAGCGTGGTGACAAGACCGCCCAGCAACGTAACGAGATACTCTTGCATCAGTTAGCCTCCGTAGCGGCGGGTGTAGCGGGCAGCCAGCCCGAGGCCATATTCACTCACCAGACTGATGGCCAGATAGATGAGGGCCGCCGCGGCATACCAGGTGAAGGGCTGATAGGTACTGGCCGAGGCCATCTGCGCCTGACGCATCATCTCGTTCACCCCGATAAGCGACACCAGCGCGGTATCTTTCAGCAACACCAGCCACTGGTTGCCGAGGCCCGGCAGGGCATGACGCCACGCCTGCGGCAACACGATGCGAAAGAAGATGTGGCTCTTGCTCAATCCCAGCGCCAGTGCTGCTAATCGTTGCCCTGAGGGCACCGCATTGAGCGCCGCTCGCAGGGTCTGGGTCGCATAGCTGGCAAACAGCAGGGAGAGCGCCAGCACGCCACAGGCAAACGGGCTGAACTCCACATACTCGCCAGTGATGAGGAACAACACCTGGGTCGAGCCGAAGTAGATGAACAACACCACCAGCAACTCGGGCAGGCCACGGATCAGCGTGGTCAGGGTGGCCACCGGCCACACCAGAGCGCGTTGTTTGCTCAGCTCAGCCGCACTGAACGCCAGTGCCAATACCATGCCCCCGACCAGTGATGCCAAGGCCAGCCCGAGGGTCATCCAGGCTGCATCCAACAACAGGCTCAACATAGCTTACTGCGCGAAGTATTTGTCGAAGATTTTCTGATAGGTGCCGTTGGCCTTGATCTCGGCCAGCCCCTTGTTCAGCTGGGTCAGCAGCTCCTGATTGCCCTTGGCGACCGCGATGCCAAAGCCGGTACCGAAGTACTTGGCATCCGTCACCGGTGCACCCACCACCGCATACTCCTTGTGCTGCTTCAGCCAGTCGGCTGCGACAGCGGTATCAGCAAACACACCGTCGGTACGGCCATTCATCATGTCGAGGAAGGCGCTCTGGTAGCTGGCGTACGGCACGGTCAGCAGACCCTTGCTCACCCAGTTATCCAGCAGATAGGACTGGTGAGAGGTACCGTTCTGCACGCCGACTGTCTTGTCGACCATCTCTTCCGGCCCCTTGAAGGCCCCTTTCTTGGCGACGAATACTGCCGAGTTCTCGTAATAGATGTCGGAGAAATCGACCTGCGCGGAGCGCTCCGGAGTCACGTCCATGGCGGCGATGGCTGCATCATAGCGACGGAATTTCAGGCTGGGGATCAGGCTGTCAAAGGCCTGGTTGTGGAAGCTGCACTCCAGTTTGGCCTGCTCGCAGATGGCGCGGGCCAGATCGATGTCAAAACCCTGAAACTCGTTCTTGTCATCCAGGTATTCGAACGGTGCGTAGGTGGCCTCGGTGGCGAACTTGATCTCTTTGGCCATGACGGAGGTACTCAACAGGCCCATGGCAGCAACCAACAACAGACTCTTTTTCATGACAGCTTCCTTATCGATTCAATATCAATGCATCAAGAATTCGGCAAACCGGCTGGTTTGCGGGGATTGGAAAATGGCAGCGGTGCCGGATTCGATGATCCGCCCCTTCTCCAGATAAATCACCTGACTGGCCACCTTGCGGGCAAAATCGACCTCGTGGGTCACCACCACCTGGGTAATGCCGGTCTGGCTCAGGTTGCGGATGATCTCGGCCACCTCCTTGGTGATCTCGGGATCGAGGGCAGCAGTCGGCTCGTCAAACAGCAACACTTCCGGGTCCATCATCAGGGTACGGGCAATGGCAACCCGCTGCTGCTGACCGCCGGAGAGACGGACAGGCCAAGCATCGCGCTTGTCGGCCAGTTGCAGCTGGGCCAGCAGGTAGGCCCCCTTCTCGATGGCGGCCTCCTTGCTCATGCCGAGCACCTTGACCGGCGCTTCAATCAGATTCTCCATCACAGTGAGATGTGGCCAGAGATTGTACTGCTGGAACACCATCCCCACCTTGCGACGCAGCAGTTGGGACTGGCGGTTGAATTCGGCAGCAGAGAGGGAGTTCGGGAAAGAAAATTCACTTTCACCAATCCGCAGAACACCCGCATCCGGGGTATCCAGCAGATTCATCATCCGTAGCAGGGAACTCTTGCCAGCACCGCTCGGGCCCAGCAACACCAAGGTTTCACCGGGAGATGTCCGAAAGCTGACCTGTTGCAGAACCGGCACCTTGTGCCAGGACTTCTCGATACCTATTAATTCAATACCCATACAGCCCAATTGAATAAGTTTTCAAAATTTCATCCCGATTCTATCCCTAATAAAGGTTGATGCAAGCCATTTTTGAATCAATATGCAGAACAAGCGCCGCTTCCTTGCAAAAAACGGCATATGAATGCAAAATGGCCCCGCTGTTCGTATCTGCCGCCTGTATCGCACAGGCCGCCACACCTCCTCATTCGTGAGACCAAGATGAAACACAACGACAAGCAAGAAAAACTGGCCAAGGCCTTTAAAGCCTTGCTGAAAGAAGAGCGCTTTGGCTCCCAGGCAGAAATCGTCACCGCCCTGCAAGAGCTGGGCTTCGAGAACATCAACCAGTCCAAGGTATCGCGCATGCTGAGCCGCTTCGGCGCCGTTCGCACTCGCAATGCCAAGATGGAGATGGTCTACTGCCTGCCAGTGGAACTGGGCGTGCCCACCACCTCCAGCCCGCTCAAGAATCTGGTACTGGACGTCGATCACAACGGCGCACTGGTGGTGATCCACACCAGCCCGGGCGCAGCCCAGCTGATCGCCCGCCTGCTCGACTCCCTCGGCAAGGCAGAGGGGATCCTCGGCACCATCGCCGGTGATGACACCATCTTCATCACCCCGACCAGCGATACCGATATCGAAGAGCTCTACCTCTCCGCCCTCGAGCTGTTCGAACAGACGCCGTAATGGCCGCTACCGCGTCATCGCGGTCACGCCAGAACGAAAAATCCCGGCCAAGGCCGGGATTTTTGTTTTCTGCAGCTTCGTTAGGCGGGCTTATTTGCCCTGCGCCATCAGAAAACCCTCCGATGGGGCGAAGAAAGCGGCGCCGGTCACCGCCTTGGTGAAGCGCAGCAGGTGGTCGAAGTGGCTGCCCTCCCCCTTGTACATGCTGGCCAACATGGCGTTGAAGTGCTGCGGAGTGCGGCAGCAGGAGATGAAGTAGAGCCCCTGCTCGGTCATGGTGCCCCAGGGCATGCTCTGGCGCAGGATCTCCATGGACTCCCCTTTCGGCGTCTTGAGGTTGACCCGCTTGATGTGGGCGGTCAACGGCTTGGCGGCAGACTCATACTCGATGTTGTCGGGCTTGGTGCGACCGATAATGTCTTCCTGCTCTTTTTGCGCCAGCTTCTCCCAGTCGCTCATGGCGTGGACCCAGCGCTGGACATGAATGTAGGAGCCACCGGCAAACTCGCCATCGGCCAGCAGCGCCACTTCGGCACGGTGTTCATCCTGCGGGTTCTCGGTGCCATCAACGAAACCGGTCAGGTCACGGAAATCCAGGTTGCGGAAACCGCGCACCTCTTCGGCCAGCTCGACCAGCCCGGCCAGCAGCGCCATCACGCGGTGACCGGCGTGGTGCAGCACATCCACCCGATCGGCACGCAGCTGAATAAAGAGATCAAACGGGGTGTTGGGGGCTTCCTGACCGTTGGCGGATTGCGCCATAAAGCTGCGGAACTGGGGCGGACGGGCGGCAGGGTAGAGACCATCCCAGGCATCGGCGCCAACGGCAACCAGACCGCTGAAACCGGCATCGGGGAAATCGGAGGCGACCGCCTGCCACAGGGCGGGCAGTTTGGCCAGACGGCCGACCAGTTCGGCGGCATCGCCGGTACGATTGAACATCAGATAGAGGGCGTGCAGATTCGGCTCTGCGCAGATCCCGGCTTGGGCTTTCATATATCTCTCCCCTGAGTAGGCGTTAGCGTTACGGGCTATTTGCGTTGCGCGATTATAAACCAGAGTGGATCCAGTTCTTTGATTTCACGACGATATCACGCGTTCAGGGCAAAGGGTCAAACAACACCAGCCCATGGGGGGCAACCTTGATCCGTGCCCGCCCCCCATCAAGGGGCTCGCCAATGCTCGCCTCCAGCTGCAGCTCGCCACACTCGAACAGCACCCGGCAGTGGTGGCCGAGGAACTGCTGCTCCACCACCTTGAGCTCGCCATCTGCGGCGCTCTCCAGCAGCAGTTGCTGAGGGCGGAGCATCAGCTGTAACTGCTCACCCACCGCGCGGCCATGAGGCTCGCTGCCACAAATGACCCCGAGCGCCGTCTGCACGCAGTGGCTGTCCACCACCTCGGCAGCCAGATAGTTGACCCCGCCGAGAAACTCCGCCACGAAGCGGTTTTGCGGGCGGCGATAGAGCTGCTCAGGCTGGCCCACCTGCTCGATGTGACCGGCGCGAAACAGCGCCAGCCGATCGGCGAAGGCGAACGCCTCCTCCTTGCTATGGCTGACGAAGATGGCGCCAATCCCCTGCTGCTTGAGCAGGGCGCGGATCTCGAGGATCAGCTTCATCCGCACCTGGGTATCGATGTTGGAGAAGGGCTCATCCAGCAGCATCAGCCGCGGCTTGCACACCAGCGCCCGGGCGATGGCTACCCGCTGCTGCTGACCACCGGAGAGCTGGTGCGGATAGCGATCCCCCAGCCCCTGCAGATTGACCAGCGCCAACGCCTCATCCACCTGCTGTTGGCGGGCACTGCGATCGAGTTTGGTCAGACCAAAGCCAACATTGTCGGCCACCGTCAGGTGGGGGAAGAGGGCGTAATCCTGAAAGATCATCCCGATATTGCGCGCCTCGGGCGGCACGCTGGCACCCGGCCCGTCGAGCAGGGTATCGCCGAGGCGAATCGAGCCCTCAGCCAACGGCAGCAGCCCGGCGATGGCCTTGAGAAGCGTGGTTTTGCCGCAGCCACTGGCTCCCAGCAGGCAGACGATCTCGTTGTCTGCCACCGTCAGGGAGAGCTGCTCCAGCACATTGCGGCCGTTGTAACGGCAGCTGACATTTTCAACCTGCAAACAGGACAAGGCTGACTTCCTCTCGTTTCTGGCGGCGTGCTGCCTTTCGGTTCAGCACACCGCATGCAATTTCATTGACCGACGCGGCGACTCAGTGGCCCGGACTGTCCAGACTGCGGTTGACCCAGATCAGCGGCAACAGCCCCACCAGCACAATGACGATAGCCCCCAGCGCGCCGCGCTCCAGCATCTCGTCCGAGACAAACTGATAGACGTGGGTCGCCAGGGTATCGAAGTTGAACGGCCGCAGCAGCAGGGCGGCGGGCAGCTCCTTCATGGATTCGATGAATACCAGCATGGCACCGGCAAACAGACCCCGGCGCACCAGCGGCAGATGAACCCGCCGCAGCATGCCGCCATCCCCCTGCCCCAGGGAGCGGGCAGCCATGTCGAGACTGGGGGAGATCTTGCCCATGCTGCTCTCCACCGAGCCGATGGCGATAGCCACGAAGCGCACCAAATAGCCGAACACGATGGCGGTAATGGTGCCGGTCAGCAGCAAGCCCGGCCCCTGACGCCCGAGCCACTCGGCCAGATCGTTGATGGCAAAGTCGAGGGCGGTGAGCGGCACCAGCACCCCGATGGCGAGCACGGTGCCCGGCATGGCGTAACCCATGGCGGCGATGCGCAGGGGCAACAGACTCTTTATACCGCCATCGAGGCGGCGGAAGAAGCCGAGCAGCAGGGCGATGCCCATCGCCAGCAGGGCGGTCAACGCCGAGATGAGCAAACTGTTACCGGCAAAACGAACGAACTCCGGTGTCCACGACAACTCGAAGTAGCGCACCCCGTAATCGAGCAGGATGACAAACGGCAGGCCGAAACCGGCCAGCACCAGCCCCCAGCACCAGAGACCGGCCAGAGCGCGACTCATCCCCTTGAGCGGATAGCGCAGCGGCTGCTCATGGCCCATCGACTTCTGGAACACCTGCTGCCGACTGCGCGAGCGGCGCTCCAGCGCGATCAGCAGCACCACAGCCAGCAGCATCAGGCAGGAGAGTTTGGCCGCGGTGGCCAGACTGCCATAGCCGAGCCAGGTGTCGTAGACCGCCGTGGTCAGGGTGTTGATGGCAAAGAAGTGGACGGTGGCGAAATCGGCCAGCGTCTCCATGGCCACCAGCGATACCGCCACCATGATGGCGGGGCGCGCCAGCGGCAGACTGAGACGACGAAAGCTCTGCCACGGGGTACAACCAAGCAGGCGGCTGGAGTGAATGAGGCTAACCGACTGCTCGAGAAAAGAGGCGCGGGTCAGCAGATAGACATAGGGGAACAGCACCAGTGCCAGCACCCAGGCGGCACCGCCAAGGGAGCGAATGGCCGGAAACCAGTAATCGGCCGGACTGTTCCAGTCAAAGAGGGCGCGCAACCCGGCCTGCAACGGGCCCGAGTAATCGAGCAAGTCGGTATAGACGTAGGCGACGATATAGGAGGGCATCGCCATCGGCAGCATCAAGGCCCACTGCAGGACACGGCGCCCCGGCACCTGACACATGGCCACCAGCCAGGCGGTGGGCACGCCAAACAGCAGGCTTAGCAATACTACGCCGACCACCAGCCCCAGGGTATTGCTCAGATAATCGAGCAGCACGGTATCGGCGAGGTGGCGAAAGAGATCTCCCTCAGCCGAGAAGGCAGAGAAAAGCAGGGCTATAACCGGTAAACCCAGCAGCAGGGCGGTGGCCCAGCTGCCGGTCATCCATCCAAAATTTTTCATGAGACCACAGATGTTGATGGGGCCGTTGGCCCCATCTGATTACAAGTCGAACTTCACTTCATCCAGCAACTGCAAGGCGTCCTTGCGGTGCTTGGCGTAATCGCTGACCGGTAGTGCGTCAGACTTGAAACTGCCCCAGGACTTGACCATGGCGGAAGGCTCGACTCCGGCCTTGACCGGATATTCGGCGTTCACGTCCGCATACATGTGCTGGGCGGTGTCGCCAGCCAGAAACTCCATCAGCTTCTGGGCCTCGGCCTTGTTCTTGGCATACTTGGTCATGGCCACGCCACTCACGTTGACGTGTGCACCGCGGTCAGCCTGGTTCGGGAAGTTGATATAGACCGCATCCGCCCAGGACTTCTGCGCAGGATCTTTCAACATGGCGCCCAGATAATAGCTGTTGCCGAGCGACACGTCACAGATACCATCCTTGATCGCCTTGACCTGATCCCGGTCGTTGCCCTGCGGCTTGCGCGCCAGGTTGGCCTTGACCCCTTCCAGCCAGGTTTTGGTCTCGGCCATGCCGTGATGGGCAATCATGGAGGAGACCAGCGCCACATTGTACTCATGCTTGCCGCTGCGGGTGCAGATTTTCCCTTTGAATTCCGGCTTGGCCAAGTCTTCGTAGCTGATGGTATCGAGCTTGCCGAGGCGCTCCTTGCTGGAGTAGATGGCGCGAACCCGGGTAGTCAGGGCGAACCAGCGATTCTCCGGATCACGATAGATAGCGGGGATGTTCTCCTGCAGGATCTTGCTGTCCACCGGCTGCACCAGCCCCTTGTCCACCAGATCGGTCAGACGGCTGATATCGACAGTCAGCATCAGGTCGGCCGGAGAGAGCTTGCCTTCCCGCTCCAGACGCTCGTTCAATCCCTCTTTGGCGAACACCACGTTCACCTTGATGCCAGATTCCTTCTCGAACTGCTGGATGATGGGCTTGATCAGCTCATCCTGCCGGTTGGAGTAGACATTCACTTCCCCGGCCGCCAATGCCGACTGAGCTGCCAACGCAGAGAAAGCCAGTGCCAACATCTTCATTTTCATCATCCATTCCTTGATTAGCTATACAGAGTGATAACGATTTCCGTTTGCATTCTGCATACATCTTATAAGCGGATCAAGAAAGCTCGCCGTCGCCACATCACATATTTAATCGCCCACAAATGAAAAGGGCCGGATGGAATCCCATTCGGCCTCTTCAGAGCAAAACGTTATGTTGATCAGGCTTCAATAAGCGCTCACTCCATCGGGATTCCCCGAGATCAGGAGGTCAACAGATCTGTACGTCACGGATGCGGTTCATCACAGCGCCTCGTCGTCACTCTCGCCGGTGCGGATGCGCACCGCTTGCAGCAAGTCGTAGACAAAAATCTTGCCGTCGCCGATCTTGCCGGTATAGGCCGCCTTGCAGATCGCCTCGATCACCCCTTCCACGTTATCATCGGCGGTAGCAATCTCCAGCTTCACCTTGGGCAGGAAGTCGACCTGATACTCGGCTCCCCGGTATAATTCGGTGTGTCCCTTCTGGCGGCCAAATCCCTTGACCTCGGACACGGTCAGCCCTTCCACCCCCAGGTTGGCAATAGCCTCGCGGACATCGTCCAACTTGAACGGTTTGATAATCGCACTAATCAGCTTCATCTGGTTGCTCCCAATCCATGGTGTGTCATGAATCGGGTTTCAATTCTTATGCCAAGTATTTTTATTGTTTTATTTCATATAGATAGAGTTTAATGACCGCGCCATTCGCCAGGCACATCCCCATAACCGGCCAGCACGCCCCATAATGAGGCACCATGCTGCAGCGGTCAGCGGGTATGCACCAAACAAGAGCAAAACAGCATGTTAGTTATCTCCAACAGCGTCACGATTCCCTGGCATGAGTTGCAATTTCAGACCATGCGGGCACAGGGCAACGGTGGACAGCACGTCAACAAGACCGACTCCGCCGTCTGGTTGCACTTCGATTACCGCAACTCTCCCAGCCTGACGCCCCTCTACAAGGAGGGTCTCGACAAGCTGAGCGATAGCCGGGTACACGATGGCTTTATCCTGATCCGGGTCGAGAGCCATCGCAGCCAGGACATGAACCGCAAGGAGGCGATGAACCGCCTGGTGGAGTTGCTGAAGAAGGCCGCCTGGCGCCCCAAGGCCCGCCATGCCACCAAGCCGACCCGCAGCTCCCAACGCAAGCGGGTTGATGCCAAAAAGCGCAAGGGTGATATCAAATCCGCCCGCGGCAAGCCAGTTCTGGACTGAGCCTCCCCGCCCCCAAAGGATGTCAGCCGATGAGATACAGTTTTTGCGACAGCGCCCGCGGCCCGCTGCTGGTCGCCATCGATCAGGATGGCCTGCGCCACGTGGAGTTCATGCACGGAGAGCGGCCCGTCATGCCGCAAACTGACTGGCAACGGGATGACAAGGCGTTGGCCCCCTATCTTGCCCAGTTCAACGCCTATTTCGCCGGAAAATTGCAGCAGTTCAATCTGCCCATGGCAGCGAAGGGCACCCCGTTCCAGCAAACGGTGTGGAATGCTTTGTGCGATATCCCCTATGGCGAGACCGTGAGCTATCTCGAGATTGCCCAGGCGATAGGCAATCCCAAGGCAGTGCGAGCAGTAGGCGCTGCCAATGGCCGCAATCCGCTGAGCATCATAGTACCCTGCCATCGGGTGATCGGACGCAGCGGCGATCTGACCGGCTATGCTGGCGGCATTCCCATCAAGCGCTGGTTGCTGGCACTGGAACAGACAGGCACAACATTCGAGCTGGCCCCATGAGACGATGAGCGCCTTGGAGAGGGCGAGACAATATGGTGACCAGAATGAAAAGGCTTTCAGTCAGTGACCACGCTTTGCTGACAAGATGAACAGAAAATGAAGAATCGCCTCAGAACTACTTCAGATTGAGCTTGGCATGATGGCTCCATACTTGAATGGCACGGCTCATTCGCTGATTCAAGTAGCACCCATGTGACGCTTCCAATCTGTCTTTTTCCCCGCGCCTCCTCTGAGGCGCTTTTTTTGTGCCGACACAACAGGCCACCACCCAAGCTGAATGGCCTGAGCGCCACAAAATCTGCACCCGCCCAAAACCAAGAGGCGAAGGATCATCCTTCGCCTCTGACGTAACAGCTGGCTACTCGTTCTGGGGCAGGAACTGCAGTTCCGGCGCCGAGGAGGTCAGCACATCGGCGCAATAATCCCAGGTCGAGATGCGATAGTGCTGCAGATCTTCATCCAGATGCAGACCATCCGACTCCTGATGGAACCAGCTGGCAAAACGGGATGGGGTGATGAGCTGGATCTGCTCTTCGATGGCGTGACTATCCTTCCCCTCGGCCAGATCGCAATCTTCGATAACACGCAGGGCGTAGATATGGCGAAAATATACCCGGCAGAGGATTTGCGGGGGCAGATCGATGCTGCGCGCCCGCCCCAGCATGATGGTCAGAGAGTCGCTCCAGAGATCCTGATGCAGCTCGGCCACAACCAGACCGGGCGGTAGCTGGCGGGACGGAGCCCAAGGTACGGCAACCTGCCGAATGGCATTTTTCTGTTCCATATTCACCTCACGACGACTCGCTCCCTGTCTTGAGTCTATCTGAACCACATAGTCCCGGCGAAGGCAATCGATGGACAATAAAAACGGCAATAAAAAAGCCGACGTATCAAACGTCGGCGAATAAAAAGTGCTTACAACAGAGGATTCACATGTTCAGACCCGCGGGTCGAAAGATTGGTTCCCTCTTTTTGTAATTAATTTTCGGCGCGTTTAAACATCAGGGTATTGGCGTCCGACTCTTCCGGCACAAAGTAGTAACCCTCGGCGTTGAAACCGGTCAGCTGCTCCACCTCGGTCAGGCGGTGCTTGATGATGTGGCGAGCCATCATGCCGCGCGCCTTCTTGGCGTAGAAGCTGATGATCTTGAACTGACCGTTCTTCTCATCCTTGAACACCGGCGTGACGATCCGCCCTTTCAGGCTCTTGGGTCGTACCGACTTGAAATACTCGTCGGAGGCCAGATTGATCAGCACCTCATCCCTCTGGGCTGCCAGCGCGTCGTTGAGGTGATGAGTGATCACCTCCCCCCAGAACTGGTAGAGATCCTTGCCGCGACTATTGTCGAGCCTGGTCCCCATCTCCAGCCGATAGGGCATCATCAGGTCGAGGGGGCGAAGCACGCCGTAGAGGCCTGAGAGCATCCGCAGGTGTGCCTGAGCGAAGTCAAAATCGGCCTCGCTGAAATCCTCTACCGCCAATCCGGTGTAGACATCCCCCTTGAAAGCCAGCAGCGCCTGACGGGCGTTGGCGGGGGTGAAATCTGGCTGCCACTCGGCAAAACGGGCGGCATTGAGACCGGCCAGCTTGTCGCTGATCTTCATCAGAGTGGCGATCTGGTCAGGGCTTAGTTGGCGGGCTCGGCTAATCAATTCGGCGGAGTGATCCAGCAGCTCGGGTTGGGTGAAACGGGGTGTCACCAGCGGTGACTCGTAATCCAGCGTCTTGGCCGGGGAAACCACAATCAGCATAACGTTCCTTTATGGCGAGGGGCCGAACGACAGAGCGGCCCCATGATTCATTCATCCAGCGTCACATTGTCCAGCGTGCCAGTGCCGAGCCGCTCGCGACCGGAGAGCTTGATCAGCAGTCGCAGGTCGTTGGCCGAGTCGGCGTGGGCGAGGGCCTCACTGTAGCCAATCTGGCCGGCGCAGAACAGGCTGAAGAGCGCCTGATCGAAGGTCTGCATACCCAGCTCGGTGGATTTGGTCATCACCTCCTTGAGGCGATGCATCTCTCCCTTGCGGATAATGTCGGTGATGAGCGGGGTATTGAGCAGGATCTCGAACGCAGCGCAGCGCCGCTTGCCATCCATACTCGGCACCAGCTGCTGGGCGACGATGGCCTTGAGGTTGAAAGAGAGATCGAACAGGAACTGGCGGTGTTTGTCTTGCGGCACCAGATGGAGGATGCGATCCAGCGCCTGGTTGGCATTGTTGGCATGCAAAGTGGCGAGACAAAGGTGTCCCGTCTCGGCGAACTGCAGGGCAAACTCCATGGTATCCTGACTTCGGATCTCGCCGATCAGGATCACGTCCGGCGCCTGTCGCAGCGAGCTTTTTAGCGCCACATCGAACGACTCGGTGTCGATCCCCACCTCTCGCTGGGTCACCAGACTGCGACCATGCTGATGGACGAACTCCACCGGATCTTCCACCGTCAGAATATGGCCGTCAGCATGCTGGTTGCGATAGCCGATCATCGCCGCCTGGGTAGTCGATTTGCCCGCCCCGGTGGCGCCGACAAACAGCACCAGCCCCCGCTTGGCCATCGCCACCTCTTGCAGGATCTTGGGTAGCTGCAAATCTTCAAAGGTGGGAATGCGGGTCTCGATACGCCGCACCACCATGCCGGGCAGCTCCTGCTGCCAGAAGGCGCTGACCCGAAAACGGCCAAGCGCCTCGCGATAGATCGCGTAGTTGGCCTCCTTGGTGCGGATATAGCGCTCGAAGTGATCGCTGCTGAGGGTATCCCTGACCAGCGTCAGCGCCCCCTTCTTGTCGAGCGCTTCGCCCCCCAGCGACACCAGATGGCCATTCACCTTGAGGGTGGGCGGCGAGCCCACCGTCACAAACAGATCCGATCCCTTTCGCTCGACCAGCTCGCTCAGCAGATCATCCAGATTCATCATCTATCCCTCCCTGGGTGCGAGTCGCTTAAATGCTGTTGGGATCGACGGCCTTGGCCTTGGCATCGAGGGATGCCACTACGCCGCGACTCACCAGCTGCTTGAGGCTCTGATCCATGGTCTGCATGCCGTGGGTCATCCCGGTCTGGATCACCGAGTAGAGCTGGGCAATCTTGTCCTCCCGAATGAGGTTACGCACCGCCGGAATGCCCATCATGATCTCGTGGGCCGCCACCCGACCGCCACCGATACGCTTGAGCAGGGTCTGGGAGATGACCGCCCGCAGGGATTCGGAGAGCATGGAGCGCACCATGTCCTTCTCCGCGCCTGGGAAGACGTCGATGATACGGTCGATGGTCTTGGCCGCCGACGAGGTGTGCAGGGTGCCAAACACCAGATGGCCAGTTTCGGCGGCGGTCATGGCCAAACGAATGGTCTCAAGGTCGCGCATCTCGCCCACCAGAATGATGTCCGGGTCTTCCCGCAGTGCCGAGCGCAGAGCGTTGCTGAAGCTCTTGGTATCCCGGTGCACTTCCCGCTGGTTTACCAGACAGCGTTTGTTCTCGTGGACGAATTCGATGGGGTCTTCGATGGTGAGGATATGGTGATGGAAGTTCTCGTTGATGTAGTTGACCATGGCTGCCAGGGTGGTCGACTTACCGGAACCGGTCGGGCCGGTCACCAGCACCAGACCCCGCGGGAACTCGGCGATCTTGCGGAAGATCTCCGGCGCATCGAGATCCTCGAGGCTCAGCACCGTGCTGGGGATGGTACGAAATACCGCGCCCGAACCGCGCGCCTGCTGGAAGGCGTTGACCCGGAAACGGGCCAGATTGGGCACCTCGAACGAGAAGTCGACCTCGAAGTTCTCCTCCAGCTCCTTGCGCTGATGGTCGTTCATGATGTCGTAAATGAGGGCATGCACTTCCCGGTGTTCCAGGGCGGGCAAATTGATCTTGCGAACCTCACCATCAACCCTGATCATCGGGGGAACCCCGGCCGAGAGGTGTAGATCCGAGGCTTTATGCTTTACACTGAAAGCCAATAACTCTGTGATATCCATAGACTTGTCATTCTCCCATCACAAGATCACTAACGAAATATGAACCAGATTGCCCAGCACCTGTTTCAGGTAAAGGAACGTATTGCCCAGGCCGCCGAACGGGCGAGCCGCAACCTGCAGCAGATCCGCCTGCTGGCCGTGAGCAAGACCAAACCTGTCGAGGCCATCATGGCCGCCCATGCCGCAGGTCAGCGCTGCTTTGGCGAATCCTACGCTCAGGAAGCAGCGGCCAAGATCGATACCTTGCGCCAGCAGCCGGAATATAGCGACATAGAGTGGCACTTTATCGGCCCTTTGCAATCGAACAAATCCAAACTGGTCGCCGAACGGTTTGACTGGGTGCAGAGCGTGGATCGGGACAAGCTGATCGACCGCCTCAACAACCAGCGCCCAACTACAATGGCACCGCTAAATGTTTGTCTGCAAATCAATATTAGCGGAGAGAGCAGCAAATCCGGAACGTCGGAACAAGAGATTTTCCGCCTTGCCGAGCTGGTATCTCAAAGTGAGCGACTGGTGCTGCGGGGGCTGATGGCCATTCCCGAACACACCAGCGACGAGGGCGTACTGGCCGCCCAAATGACCCGTATGCAGACTCTGTTCACCGAGCTTGCGCGACAATACCCCACGGTGGATACCCTCTCGATGGGGATGACCGAAGATCTCGAACTGGCGATCGCCCACGGTAGCACCATGGTGCGGGTCGGCACCGCCATCTTCGGCGCCCGTGACTACTCATAGGCAAGGCCAGCGGATAACCCATACATCCGCCTCTTGCCGCGACTTCATCAACAGGAGCGTTTGATGGAACACCGAATTCTGGCGTCAGTTGGTGCAGGCAGCACCCACCCCGCCGCGACCCCATGTGCAACAGGAGCATCTGATGCAGCATAGAACGCTGGCCTTTATCGGCGCGGGCAACATGAGCCGAAGCATCATCGCCGGACTGGTCAAGGCGGGTTATCCCGCCGGGCAGATCACTGCTGCCAACCCCAGTCTGCCCAAGCTGGAGACGCTGGCGAGCGAACATGGCATTCGCATCACCCAGAGTAATGCCGAGGCGGCCCGCGACGCCGAGGTGATCGTGCTGGCGGTCAAACCGCAGCTGATGGCCGGCATGTTGGCAGCACTGGTTGAAGAGCTGGGATCCCTTGAGGGCAAGCTGCTCATCTCCATCGCGGCTGGCATCAAGGTGGCGCGCCTTGGCGAGATGGCCGGTGGCCACGACCGCATCATCCGCACCATGCCCAATACCCCTGCCCTGCTGGGTCTGGGCATGACCGGTCTCTACGCGCCCGAACATATTGCCGCCGCGGATCGCGAGTTTGCCGAGCAGATGATGCAGGCGGTTGGCAAGACCCTCTGGGTGGAGCAGGAGTCCGGTATCAACGGCATCATCGCCGCAGCGGGCAGTGCCCCAGCCTACTTCTTCCTCTTTATGCAGGCGATCGCCGAAGAGGCAGAGGCAATGGGCTTCTCGCCCGAGCAGGCTCGCCTGCTGGTGCAGCAGACCGCGCTGGGCGCAGCCGCCATGGTGGAGCAAAACCCGGAGCTGGCGCTGCAGACCCTGCGTGAGCAGGTGACCAGCAAGGGCGGCACCACAGCCGAAGCCATCAAGACATTCCAGCAACAGGGGCTGATGCCGCTGACTGCACAAGCCATGCAGGCGGCCGTTGCTCGCGCCACCGAAATGGAAACCCTCTTCTAACAGGAGCCCAGATGAACACTGCTTACTTTCTGATTAACACCGTTTTCGATCTCTACCTGATGGTGATCCTGCTGCGCGTCTGGCTGCAGTGGGCCCGCGCCGACTTCTACAACCCGATGAGCCAGATGGTGGTCAAGCTGACCAATCCGCTGGTGATCCCGCTGCGCCGCGTTATCCCGGGCTTTGGTGGCATCGATCTCGCTTCCGTGGTGCTGGCGCTGGCCATCGCCTTCGCCAAGCTGGCCCTGCTCAAGAGCATGAACGTACTGCTGGCGGACTGGCTCAGCATCAGCCTGTTTGCCGCGCTGACCGTGCTGAAGAAAGCGGGCTCGATGATCTTCTGGGTACTGCTGATCCGCGCCATCCTGAGCTGGGTCAGCCAGGGCCGCAACCCCATCGAATACGTGATGCATCAGCTGACCGAGCCGTTCCTCGCCCCTATCCGCCGCGTACTGCCGGCACTGGGCGGACTGGATCTCTCGGTGCTGGTCGCCTTTATCGGCCTGCAAGCCATCAACTACCTGCTGGGTGACCTGTTTGGCCAGCTGTGGTGGATGATTTGATGCCAGCCGTCCTGCAACAAGGGGATGAACTGGTACTGCATCTGGTGATCCAGCCCAAGGCGAGTCGGGATCAGATCATCGGATTGCATGGCGAAGAGCTGAAAGTGGCCATCACGGCGCCGCCGGTTGATGGCCAGGCCAACAGCCATCTGATCAAGTTTCTGGCCAAGCAGTTCAAGGTAGCCAAGGGACAGATCACCATAGTGCGGGGCGAGCTGGGGCGACACAAAACCGTCGCCATCGACAGCCCCAAACAGTTGCCGCAAGAAGTGAGTGCACTGCTGAATGACACGCAAGGCTGAATGAATCGGCCTGCGCCAACCGTAGATATGAGAGGGATGACAGATGAAAACAGCCTGGATGAGTGGCCTGCTGGCACTGCTGATGACCCTGCCGCTCAAGGCAGAACAGATTAAGGAGCTGGGGCCCTGGCTGGTGCACTACAACGCCTTCAACTCCAGCTTCCTCACCCCCGAGGTCGCCAAAGCGTATGGACTGGAGCGCAGCCGCTACAACGCCATCATCAATATCGCGGTACAGGACAAGCAGAAAGTGGCGCAAGCCGTGGGGATCACCGGTGAGGCCAAGAACTTGACCGGCACCATCCGCACCCTGAACTTTCAGGAGGTAAAAGAGGGCGACGCCATCTACTATCTGGCGACCCTCCCCTACCGCAACGAAGATACCTATCAGTTCACCCTGAAGATCATGGGCGGTGGGCAGCAACAGAACCTCAGCTTCCAGCAGACCTTCTACGTCGACTGAGCACCAACAAGAAGCCCCGACCAAAGCCGGGGCTTCATTTTATCCATATGACAAGGGTGCCATCAGGGCGCCCTTGTTGCATCTATTCCGTACCGCAGCGGTTACAGGGCGAGGAACAGACCGGCCAGACAGGCGCTCATCAGGTTCGCCAGCACGCCGGAGAGAATGGCGCGCATGCCGTAACGGGCGATGAAGGATTTGCGCTCCGGCACCATGGAGCCCAGACCGCCGATCAGGATCGCCATGGAGGAGATGTTGGCAAAGCCGCACAGGGCGAAGGTCACGATGGCCTTGCTCGACTCGCTCAGGGTCTGATCCTGCACCAGACCGATAAAGGCGACGAACTCGTTGACCACGATCTTGGTGCCGATCAGGGCGCCAGCAGCTTGCGCCTGATCCCAGGGCACGCCGATCAGCCAGGAGACGGGGGCAAACAGCCAGCCCAGAATGATCTGGAAGCTCAGATCCAGCCCCACCAGACCGCCAGCCCAACCCAGCAGACCATTGAGCATGGCGATCACGCCAACGAAGGCCAGCAGGGTCGCACCGACCGCCACCGCAATATTGAGGCCAGACATGGCGCCATCGGCCGCCGCCTCAATCACGTTGGTGGCGCGGGGGATCTCCACATCCTGATGGTGATCGACCTCTTCAGCTCCCGGCGGCACCAGGATTTTGGCCATCGCCAGACCGGCAGGGGCCGACATGAAGGCGGCAGCGATCAGGTATTTCAGCTCAACCCCGAGGCTGGCATAGCCCACCAGGGTGCCACCAGCGACAGAGGCGAGACCACAGCTCATCACAGCGAAGAACTGGGAATCGGACATCTTGGAGAGGTAGGGTTTGACCACCAGCGGCGCTTCCACCATGCCGACGAAGATGTTGGCGGTCGCGGAGAGGCTCTCGGCACGGCCGGTGCCCAGCAATTTCTGCAAGCCACCACCCAGCAGGGCGATCACCCGCGGCATGATGCCGATGTGGTAGAGGATGGCGATCACCGCGGAGAAGAAGATGATGACCGGCAACACGTTGAAGGCAAAGATGAAGCCCAGCTTGAACTTGGCCAGATCGCCGAACAGGAAGGCGATCCCCTCCTGACCATAACCGATCACGCTGCTTACGCTCTCGCTGACCCCGTTCAGCACGTGCTGACCGGCAGGCAGCCAGAGCACCAGACCGGCAAACATGACTTGCAGACAGAGGGCAAGACCAACTGTTCGCAATGGGATACGACGACGATTATCAGAGCAGATGACGGCAAGCGCCAGGATACTCAGGATGCCGAGCAGGGCAATCATAGGGACTCCATCAGGTGGGGCAAAAGATGGGCGCGGATTCTGCGCCTCTCACCCCGTCACTGCAAGTCCGCTTGGTTACAAGCCTGTTAGAAAAAACGTTTGCACGATATCGGTTGCGCCAACTGGCTGATTTGGTTCGGTTTTAGTATCAGGAGAAATCGAGAGTTTTTATATGGAAACAATCATTCCTCACTGCCGGACAATTTACCCCCGAGCCAGGGGGCCAGTCGCTGCTCCCAATAGGGTTCGGGGCCAAAGCGGGCCTTGAGAAAATCGATGAAGAGACGGATCTTGGGATCCAGATGTTCGCGCCGGGCATAAACGGCGTGTACCGCCATCTGCTGGTTCGGTCGCCATCCTGGCAACACCGGGATTAGCTTGCCGCTCTGTAACTCCTTGTCCAGCAAGTAGTTGGCGATATAGGCGATGCCGAGCCCGGCCAGTGCCGCATCCCGCACCGCCTCCGCCATATCCACCCGATAGTTGCCCGCCACCTGCACCGTCTGGCGCTCCTTGCCCTGGCGAAACGACCACTGGTGATAGCGCCGCTCCCGACTCTGGTAAGTGATGCAGTTGTGCTGGGCCAGATCCTTGGGATGGAGTGGCGTACCGTGGCTCAGCAGGTAATCCGGCGAAGCCGCCACCACGAAGCCAATGTCGGCCAGCCGCTGTCCCACCAGCCCTTCCGGCTTGTCCTCATAGGTGGTGAGCCAGAGATCCAGCCCCTCATCCACCAGATTGGTTCTGTGGTCGAACAGCGAGACCTCCAGCTCCAGCTCGGGATAGCGATCCTGAAACGCCTTGAGATGAGGAATGACGTGCAGACGACCAAAAGATTGGCCCACCCCGAGATGGAGCACGCCACTCACCTTGCCACGCCGCTCGGCGATCATGGAGTCAGCCTCCTGCGCCACCGCCACCAGCGCATGGCAGTGACGGGCATACTCCTGACCCAGCTCGGTCAGGACGAAGCGGCGGGTGGTGCGCTGCACCAGCTGGGCGCCAAGGGTGGTCTCCAGCAGCGCCAGCTGCTTGCTGATATGGGATTTGGAGACCCCGAGACGACGGGCGGCGGCAGAGATCCCCTGCTCGCGCACCAGCGCATCGAAGATCACCATTTGAGGAAGACGTTGCAGCACAGGATAACCGGATTGAGTGGCGGGAGCCCATTATTCCAGAGCCGCCCGCCAAGGGGTAGGGTCAGAGCCCCAGCGCCCGGGTGATCTGCAGTTTGAGGGGGTCGTCAGCCGGATTCTGGTTGGCGCCGTAGCTGGCGATCAGCTTGCCATCGCGACCCACCAGATACTTGTGGAAGTTCCAGTTCGGCTCATCCCCGTCAGCGGCCGCCGCCAGCCCCTTGAACAGTGGCACAGCATCGGAGCCCCGCACCGCTACCCGATTGAACATCGGGAAGGTGACGCCATAGTCGCGGCGACACACCTCGGCAGTCTTGGTCTCGTTGCCCGCCTCCTGCCAGAAGTCGTTGGAGGGGAAGCCCAGAATAATCAGACCCTTATCCTTGTAACTCTGGTAGAGCTTCTCCAGATCTCGAAACTGGCCGCTGTAGCCGCAGTAGGAGGCGGTATTGACCACCAGCACCACCTTGCCCTCGGTCAGCTGACAGAGGTTATGGCGCTGAGAGTTGTTTAGCTCCCGCATCTCCACATTGAAATAATCTGGGCACGCCGCAGAGGCCGCACCGGCCCCCAATAACAGCAACAGAGTGAACCATTTCATCGCCAAGACTCCTTTTGTTTTGTCCATCATACGCGGTTACCAGAGCCGCAGTTCACTCTCAATGCAATGGAATGCCGGTCAGCCAGCCGTGGCCCCAGAACACCAGCAGCGCGGTGGCAGCCAGGCCCGCCCCGACGCTGATGCCGGTGCCCGTCCAGTTAGCCGCCGGACGGGGATATCGCTGCCACTCCCGCACCGAAATCCAGACCATGCTCACCAGCGCCCACAGCCCGATGCCGCCAAACAACACCAGAGAGCGCGCCTCGCTGTTGACCAGCAGATGGGCCACCGCCCAGAGCAGGGTACCGAGCAGTTGGGGATGCACCAGCCAACGGCGCAGATGGTTGGGCCCCTGGCCGGAGAAGAAGAGGATCAGCGCAAAGGGCATCATCACCGTCATGGTCATCGGCCCCCACTCCGGCAGGAAGTAGAGCGGCAGCGAGCTGGCCGAGCGCCAACCGGCGATGATGCAGGCGATGGCGATAAACACCAGCAGGGAGAAGAGCCCCTTGTAGCGATTCTCACCCAGCCGTTCTCTCAGTCGCGCCCGATGGGCCACCGCAAAACAGGGGTAGAGATGGATCAGGGTAAACAGCGCAACCCCCAGGGTCAGCAGGAACATGAGTCTCTCCTTGTACTTGGTACGACCACTATGCCGTAAAGGGAGATGTGCGCCTATCAAAACCGCGCTGACCCATGGAGTCAAAAGTGTGGCAAGACAAAGGAGCAGAAAGAAAAGAGCCGATCACGATGGATCGGCAAATAAGTGCCAGGGCAGTCAGACATCTCGCGGGATGGGAGATGCCCCAAACGGGGATATTGAATGGCCGATGGCGCCCATCGGCCGAACCGGATCAACCCTTGAGTTGATAGAGTGCCGCGACGTTGCGCGCAGTGAGTTGAATGTTGGTACTGGCGCTCTCCAGCGCCTCCGGCAGAGACATGGCGCGGTTGACCACGGCGAATACCGCGTCCAGACCGTGATCGTGTACCACACCACAATCGTCGGTCAGGCAACCGGAGATGCCGATCACCGGCTTGCCGAACTGCTTGGCGCAACGTGCGACACCGATTGGCGTCTTGCCATGGATGGTCTGGCTGTCGATGCGCCCTTCGCCTGTGATTACCAGATCCGCATCGGCCACTTCCTCGGCCAGTTTCAGCGCTTCGATGACGATCTGGATGCCGGGCTTGAGCTCGGCACCAAGCAGACCGACCAGTGCGGCCCCCATGCCACCGGCAGCGCCCGCCCCCGGAATATCCTTCACCTGCTTGCCAAGGGCCTGCTCAATGCAGTCGGCATAACGGGAGAGGTTGGCATCAAGTTCGACAACCATCTCGGGCGTTGCCCCCTTCTGCGGGCCAAACACCGCAGAGGCGCCTTTCGGGCCGCAGAGCGGGTTGTTCACATCACACGCCACCTCGATAACCAGCTCGCCCAGACGCGGATCCAGACCGCTCAGGTCGATGGTCTCGAGCTCACCGAGACCCGCGCCACCCAGCTCGATGGCAGAGCCATCGGCTTTGAGAAACTTGCCGCCGAGCGCCTGGATCATACCGGCTCCGCCGTCATTGGTGGCGCTGCCGCCGATACCGAGAATAAGGTGCTTCACCCCCATCTCCAGCGCGGCCAGGATCAGCTCGCCGGTGCCGAAGCTGGAGGTGAGCAGCGGATTGCGCTGCTCGGGCGCCACCAGATGGATGCCGGAGGCGGCAGCCATCTCGATGACGGCGCGCTGGCCATCACCCAGCAGGCCGACGAAGCCCTGCACCTTGTTACCTAGGGGCGCGGTCACTTCGACCGGCAGGATGCGGCCACCGGTGGCATCGACCAGCGATTGCACCGTGCCTTCACCGCCATCGGCCATCGGCAATTTGACGTAGGTGGCGTTCGGCAGTACCTGCTTGAAACCAGCCTCGATGGCATCAGCCACCGCCATGGCGCTCAGACTCTCCTTGAATGAATCGGGGGCAATAACAATTTTCATATCAATTCCTTAGGCGAGGCCAAACACGCCAAACATCAGGGTGGAGACAGTGGCAATGGTCAGACCGACTGCAGTTTCGTAAGGGATAAGTTTCAGGCGCTCCCCCACCCCCATGTGGACGCTGCCACCGGTGGCATGGAAAAAAGAGCCGTGGGGCATGTGGTCAAACACGGTGGCACCAGCATGGATCATCGCCGCCCCGGCCAGACTGCTGATCCCCAGTTCAATCAGGGTGGAGCTGAAGACGTTGGAGGCCACCACGGTACCTGCGGTAGTCGAGGCAGTCGCCAGCGACATCAGGGCACCGGAGATAGGCGCCAGCAGGTAAGAAGGCAGACCGGAGGCGGTCAGGCCGCTGATCAGCACATCTTTCAGGCCGGAGTTGGCGATAATGCCCGCCAGGGTTCCGGTGCCCAGCAGCATGATGGCGACCGGCGCCATGCGGGCGAGGCCGGAGACCGCAAACTGGTTCACCTTGCGGAATTTACCCATCATCAGGGCGCCGACCAGACCACCGAGGGGCAGTGCAATCAGCGGATCCACCACGATACCGGCAACCGGGCGCAGAGCCAGCAGCAGGATGGCGACCAGCGGTGCACTAATGGCGGCGGCAAAGCCCGGCAACTTGGCACCGGCAAAGCTCACCACCTCATCAGCGGCAACCTTGCTGCCCTTGTTGTTCAGCCGCTTGGCCAACCAGTAGGCCATCACCAGACCGAACAGACCCGGGATGATACCCGCCGCCATCACAGAGGTGAGGGGAAGATGGAAGGCATCAGCCGCGGCAATGGCGTTGGGGTTGGGGGACATGACGTTGCCCGCCTTGCCGCCGCCGATCATCGCCAGCAGGATGGCCGCCTTGGAGAGATCGGCACGGCGGGCGATAGCCAGCGCGATGGGGGCAACCGTGATAACGGCCACGTCCACGAAGACACCAACCGCGGTCAGGATCAGGGTTGCCAGCGCCAGCGCCAGCAAGGCGCGGGTTTCACCCAGCTTTTTGACGATGGTCTCGGCGATAGTGGTGGCGGCACCCGATTCGATCAACACGCCGGCCAGTACACCGGCCGCCAGGATCCGCATCACAGCAGTGGTGATCCCCTGGGCGCCGCCGATCATCAGGGCGACGGTCTGGGTCAGATCGGCACCGCCAATCAGGCCACCGGCAAGGGCACCCACGATCATGCCGTAAGCGGGCGGCACCTTCTTCAAAATGAGGATGATGGCGATGGAGAGCGCCGCGATGGCGCCAAGGGCAGTAACCGGGATCATGACGGACACCTTCAATGGGAGTGAATGGCCGCCATTATGGAGATCTGCAATCAGAATGCTTTGGCTGAATAGCCAAAAAACGTGTCATGCAAAAGTAGTTTTTTGTCTAATTTTACAATCACAAGTCGAGATTAAGGCCGAGATAGAGCAAAAATTTGTCGTCTAACTTGTTGAAATTCAACCCGGTTATCTGCTCTATCCGCCCCAGCCGATAGCGCAGGGTATTGGGGTGAATGAACAGGGCTTCGGCACAGCGATGCAGATCACAATCCTGCAAGAAATAGTGGCGCAGGGTCTTCTGCAGCGCCCCTTTGCCATCTTCCCGGGCCAGTTTTTGCAGCGGTGCGCGCAGCTGATCCGCCTGCCAGGAGTCCGCCAGACTGCCGAGCAGCACCGGCAAACGGTAGTCCTCAAAGAAGTAGACCTGTTTGCGCGGTGCTTGCCGCATGCCACGGCGCAGGGTATCTCGCGCCGTCTGGTAAGAGCGCGCCAGCCCGTCGATCCCGGCGAAGTAATCGCCCACCGCGATATGCACCTTGAAGTGGGGAATGCGCGCCAGCAACTGCTTGATCCGGCTGCGCTCCTGCGCCGATTGCCAGACGCCCTCACTCAATTGCGCAGGTTTGAGCACCACTATCTCGTCGAGCCCGTTGATGGCGACCAGATTGTCCCGCTCCGGGTTCTCCAGCTGATGAACCAGCTCCCGCAGACGAGCCGGATCAGCCTCTTCCAGGGCCAGCACGGCCACCACCCGAGGCTGGGCCAACTCCAGCCCGAGAAAACGGGCCGCCTGCTGCAATTGATCGACTCGCCCCTCACCACGAATGAGCTGCAACACCAACTCCTCCTTGTGGCGCTTGTCCCACTGCAACTGCTCGGTAAGCGCCGCCTGCTCCAGGATCAGTTCTGCCGTCATTCGCACCAGCTCGGCGTAAGCACGAACGATGTCCGGATCGCCGGAGATGCCGATCACCCCGATCAGCTCCCCCTGATAGGAGATGGGTAAATTGATGCCGGGTCGCACCCCTTTGAGCTGCAAGGCAGTCGCTTCGCTGATCTCCACCACCCGGTTTTCGGTCAATGCCAGCACGGCCCCTTCGTGACGCTGATGAATTCGCTCCGGATTGCCGGACGCAATGATGAGGCCATGTTCGTCCATCACGTTGACCGAGAACGACAGGATCTTCATCGCCCGTGCGACGATCTGGCGGGCAAGGTTATCGTTTAGCTGCATAACATCTCCGGACAAGGGGCTGATCTGGCGGCGCCACCATGGGTCGATTCAGAGCACATGGGCGCAAAGATGCCACATCATCAAGACAAGCGAGAGGGGGATCGCTAGAATAGGCCACTTTACCCGATGTGTGCCCCGCCATGGAGCAGGAATTGCGTGCTTGCACCCGCCTGCCCGTGATGGCCCATCCCTCCGATCTGGACTGTGCTATGGATTATGAATTTCGCCGCGACCCGTTTGGTGGCTATCGCGCCCGGTTCTCCATGGGCCATGAAGCCATCGGTCAGTGGCTGATCGACGAGGTTGGCAAGGATGAGGAGAAGCTCGACGAGCTCTTCTCCATCATTGATCAGCTCTCCAACCGCACCCGAGTCGAATACCGGCTCAACGGCGGTGACTACTCCCTGCTGCTGACCCATGAAGAGGCGGAGGTGAAAGCCAACGCCCTCAATATCGAGCTGGGTGAGGATCTTGACGATCTCGCCTACTACGATGATGAACAGCTGGCCATGTGCGGGCTGGAAGATTTTGCCCAGGTGCTTACCTCCTGGCGCGCCTTTATCCGTAACGAGGATATGGGCTGATTGACCCAATGTCGGATTACTATGTCGGGCAAATGTGCCCTTTTGCCTAACTCAACAGGATTGACTATGTCTATTTACGATTTTGATGACGAACTGCCGGAAGACGAAGAACAGGAATCCACCAAGAAAGCGGCTGCACCTGCCAAGAAGAAAGGCAAGCAGGTGATGAACACTCAGGTCAACCTGAGCCCGCGCGATGCCAGCCGTCTGAACGGCATGCACGTTGAAGCGATCGCCACGCTGGACGACGTCAGCCTGCCGAAGAACGTCATCTTCAAGGCAGGCCTGATCGCCCTGGGCGAACTGGAAGCCAGCAAGCGCGCCGATATCATCGCCCGCGTGATTGCCGAATCAGGCCGCTAAGCGTCCCTGAAGGCAAATAGAAAGCCGGAGCCACTGCTCCGGCTTTTTGTTTTCCGGCCGTGCACTCTCAACGGCAATCGATCCCCTTTCCGGCTCGGGAGATCAGTTGGTCATAGCGGCCATCGGCACGGGCGGCAGCCAGGGCATGATTGAAGCGCTCAAGCAGGTTGGCGGCCTCCGGGTACTGCCGTGAAATGATCAGGTAAAAGGTGTCGCTCTGACGAAAGTGGGGCAATGCCTGCAGATGGCAGGGGTCGCCAAACAGCTGACGGCTGGCATCCCGGGTCACCGTCTCGTTCATCGGCAGCAGATCGATCCGTTTGCGATCCAGCAATTGCAGACATTGTGCCAGGGTCTTGGGGCGCTGCAGATCCAGCCCGAAACGCTTGATCACCCCGTCGGCATGGCTGGTGCTCCACCCCAGCGGAATGCAGACACGCAGCCCTTGCCAGCGGCCAGCCTGAATGGCCTCGCTCCCCCGATAGGTGTACCAGGAGAGGCGATCTATATGAATGGGAGCGCTGTAGTGGAAGAGCTTGGCCCGCTCGGCAGTCCAGGCGTAGGGGAAGGTGGCCGCAACCAACCCATTGCGGGTCAACTGATAGCCGCGGGGCCAGGGCAGGTAGTCGACCTGGAGCTCTCGATACCCGGCCTCTTGCAGCAGGGTCGTCACCAGCCGGGTGCTCTCGCCGCCTTCAGGCAGGGCCTTGCCGGTATAGGGGGTGAACTCACCGGTCACCAGCAGCAAGGGTGCGGCCTGCAGCCAGACACACCAACAACACAACAACCACAGACAGTGCTTCATCAGCTGCTCTCCCTTTACCCTGTTGATGAGTATAGAGAAGGGATCCGACCACCTCCTGCGCGGTTGTCCTGCTGACGCCCACTTGTTAAGGTTGCCGCCTGCCTCGATCAAGGAGATCCAATGTTACCCCTCCCCGACTCATTTATCTGGGGCACGCTGGCGCTGGCCGTGCTGCTTGCCCTCTTCCGCCAACGTCTTCCCGCCTTTGCCCTGCTGGGACTCTCCCTGCTGCTGGCCCTGTGGCTTGACCGAATGACGCTACCCGCCCTACTGGTCTCGGTCGCAGGATTACTGCTGGCGTGGCGTACGCCAACCCTCCCCGCCCGCCGGGCGATGGCGGCCCGAGTGGTGCTGATCCTCTGGGCGATTGCGCTGACCCTGCACCTGATCCCCGGCTTCAACAATCTCAAGGTGCTGGGTCAGGCGCTGGCAGGCCCCGCCAGCGTGCCGTTCAACATGTATCTGAACCTCGACAAACCGCTGCTGCTCTTCGGCTTGCTGCTGGCCTGCCCGATGCTGCTGGGCAAGGGGGGCGCCATCCGCTGGCGCCCGCTGGCCCTGTTACTGCTGCCGCTGGGTGCCCTGCTGGTCATCGCCTGGCAACTGGGGGCACTGAAACCGGAAGTGGGTCTGCCCCACTGGTGGTGGCTGTTTGCACTCAACAATCTGCTGTTCACCTGTGTGGCGGAAGAGGCGCTGTTTCGCGGCGCGATCCAGCAGGGGCTGACCGAGCGTTACCGCCCCTGGATTGGCATCGTCGTGGCTGCGCTACTGTTCGGAGCTATTCACCTGCCCGGTGGCCCACTGCTGGCGCTGTTTGCGACCCTGGCAGGCTGCTGCTACGGCCTGGCATTCCAGCTCAGCGGGCGACTCTCCGTGGCCATCCTGATCCACTTCGCCTTCAACTTCGCCCATCTGGCGCTCTTCACCTACCCGCTGGCCCACCGCTAACTCCTGAAGTGAAGGCGCCCGACACGGGCGCCTTCCCTCGCTCTTCCCTCTCTCTTTAAGCGTGCTGCCTCGCTCGCTTTACAGCTCCACAAAGCTCCAAACAAAACCAATTCATTTACTTGTAACCAAAATGTAAACAAACTGACCTCTGCATTCGCCATAACAGTCACTTTCCATTGCCCTGCAACCAAAAGGATCCTGTGATGCAGAAAACCCTCAGTTATGCCGCCCTGCTGCTGGTCAGCCAGTTCCCGCAACTGGCACTGGCCGATACCGATGTCTATCTCACCAACAACAGTCCTGAACCGCTCCAGATCGACATCCGTCAAAGCGGCAGCGGCCAGCTGCAACCCGGCAGTCAGTGGAGCCAGCACCGCACCGAGCTGGGCCCATGGGAGAGCGCCATGGTACTCAGCTTCAATCGCTATGAGGGGGTAAAGGCGGGCAAGAGCTATCTGTTCGAAACCCGCGTGACCACAGCGGGTGGCGACGTCTATCGGCTCAACCAGCTGATGGAGGGAACCTGGTGGAACACCACCTTGCAGCACGGTGGCGAGACGCCGACCAGCGCATCCGGCTGGCAAAACGATAGGGAGATCCATCGCGTTGCGGGGCCACAAGAGCTGGCCTTTGCCGCCAAGTTCACCGGCCGCTACGACGATCTGCACTATATGATCACGCCCCCCCAAAAACGGGAGCAACCGGAACCGGCAGAAAATAGGCTCAAGGTGGCCAGCTACAACGTCTGGGCGCTGCCTGTGATCGCCTCCAGCATCGGCGAGCGGTTGACCTTGCTGCCTGATTATCTCAAGGGCTATGACGCCCTGCTGCTGCAAGAGGTATTCGATGGCCGCCGCGAGGGCTTTTTGCAGGCGCTGGCGAAAGAGTACCCCTACCAGACCAAGGTACTCGACAAGCCCGGGGTCAACATTCATGACGGCGGCGTGGTGATCGTCAGCCGCTATCCCATAGTGCGGGAGGCCCAGCTGGTCTATCCCCAATGCACCGGCACTGACTGCTTCGCCGACAAGGGGGTGATGTACGCCGAGGTGATCAAGGGGGGCAAGGCGTGGCACCTGTTCGCCACCCACACCGCCAGCTTCGACACCGACGAGGCGCGCAAGTTGCGGCAGATCCAGTTCGGTCAGATCCGCTCTCTGGCAGCCAGCCTCAAGATCCCCGCCAGCGACACCGTCATCTACGGCGGTGACTTCAACGTCAACAAACGCAAGTTTGCCGATGACTACGCCAACATGCTGGCCAATCTGAACGCCCATGAACCCGCCTATGGCGGCTATACCGAAGCCACCTTCGACCCCAGGATCAACCCCTATGCCGGTGGCCCGCTCTCCGGTGGCGCCAACGTCGAGTATCTGGACTATCTGGTAGTGAGTCGGGAGTACGGCAGCGCCAGCCACAACCTCAACACGGTCTGGATCCCGCGCAGCAGCGATGGCAGCCTCTGGCCCGCCAGCAACCTCTCAGACCACTTCCCGGTCAAGGGAGAGATCAGCCGATGACTCGCCGTTACGGGATACTGGCGCTGGCTATCCTGACCCTTTTGCTGGTGAATCTGGGCTGGCAGGAAGAGCCGTCCCCGATATCACCAGAACGGTCGGAGACGCCCTCTCCGGCCGATGTGCAGTTGCCAGCAGAACCGGGGAGCCCGCCTCCCCGCATACCAAACGCTGAGGGGATGGATGGCAAAAGCAAAGAAGTGCCCAGCAGCTGGCAGGCGATGCCGGATGAACTGATCAACCAGCTTGCCAGCGAGATCAGCGACAGCGAGTTGCCGCTGGCGCAGCGCGTGAGCAATCTGGAAGCAACAGAGGCCGGGTGGCTGAGCGAGGGGGAGAGTCTGATCCGGTTACAGGGGCGCTATGCCCTGGCGCTGGATCAGTTGGCACAGGAGAGCGAGCAGTTACCTCTGGCAGAGCGGCTGGACGCCCTCAGCCTCTTGCAGGATCGGTGGGCAGCGGATCATCCGGATTTGGCGGTGGAGCTGTTCAACCCGGATGCCCGCCTGCAGCAAGCTCGTCAGCTTTGGGGAGATGAGGAGCTGGCCACCCTGGCCCGCCACTTCCTGCCCGCAGAGCAGGCTGAAGCCACGCTGGCGTTTGCCGAGGCGCGCCAGCAACAGCTCGATCAACGCAGCCGCTACCAGCGAGAGCTGGCCGAGCTCGAGCAGCAGCTGGCGGTCAGCCAACAGCAGATGGAGCCTGCGCTGTGGCAACAACACAAGGAGGAGGTGTTGAGCCAGTGGCGTCGTGACTTCTTCGCGCGGGAGCAAGGCAAACCCTGAGGTCAGCGCTTGCCCTTGAACTGCTTGACGCTGCGTTTGGCCTGAGTACGGCGATTGGCCTGCTTGTCACGAGGGGGGCGCTTGCCCTCCCCGCTGGCAGGCTGGTCAGTGACCGGGAATCCCGCCAGATCGCCCAACGGCAGCTCGCGGCCGGTCAGGGTGCGAATGGATTGCAGCATGTCACTCTCGCCATGGCAGACCAGCGAAATGGCCAGCCCCTCGCGGCCAGCCCGGGCGGTACGACCGATGCGGTGTACATAGACAGGGGCGCTGGCGGGCAAGTCCAGATTGATCACCACCGGCAGCGCCTCCACATGGATGCCACGCGCCATCAGGTCGGTGGCCACCAGCACCCGAATTTTGCCCTCTTTGAAATCGCCGAGCGCCTGCTCGCGCACCGCCTGCTCCTTCTCGCCATGAAGGGCGGCCACCGCAATGCCCGCCTTGGCCAGCTTTCTGGCAACCCCGTCGGCATCATCCCGCGCACTGATAAAGACCAGCACCTGCGGCCATGCCTGCTCCTTGAGCAAGCTGATGAGCGCCGGGACCTTGCTGCTCTTGTTGACCAGATAGAGCCGCTCTTCGATCTCGTTCACCACGCTGTTGAGGGGGGTGGCCTCGATACGGGTAGGCTCGCGCAGCAGGCCGTTGGCCAGCGCCTCCAGCTCGGCAGGCAAGGTGGCGGAGAAGAGCAGGGTCTGGCGATCCGCAGGAATAAAGCCGAGCAGCGCCTTGATGTCGGGAGCAAAGCCCATCTCCAGCAGGCGATCCGCCTCATCCAGCACCAAGAGTTGTAAACCATCCAGCCCCAGCAACTGTTGGGTCAGCAGATCCCGCAACCGCCCCGGCGTGGCGACCAGCAGCTGTGGCCCCAGCGCCAGCTCGGCCTGTTGCCGCTCCTGCGCAACGCCCCCACACAACGTCACGATGCGCAGCCCCAGCGCCTTGGCGCCCTCTTCAAGCGCGGCAGTGACCTGAATCGCCAGCTCGCGGGTTGGCACCAGCACCAGACCCTGCACCTGACTGGAGGCAGGATCCAGCCGTTGCAGCAGCGGCAAGCCAAACGCCAGGGTCTTGCCGCTGCCGGTCTGGGCCAGCGCCAGCAGATCCTGCCCCGCCAGCGCCGCCGGAATGGCCAGCTGCTGGATGCGGGTCGGCGTCTGCAAGGTGACGGGCAAAGAGGCAAGCAGAGCGGGATGAAGGGCAAGTTCGCTAAAGGTCATGGCGCTACGTCAACAAAGAAGTGGGAGGCGAAGTCTAGTGAGCGGGGGCCGAGAAGTAAAACCCTATCCATGATGGCCTGGCCGAGGGACGCTGGCGACCGGCTGACTACACTTTAGCTGACCCATCACCAAGAGAGACCCGCCATGACCAGACACATCCCCCTTCTGCTGCTCGTGGTCACCCTGCTCGGCAGCGCCACCCTCGGCCTGTCGCAGACTCCGAAGAACGACGCTGCCCCCGAGCCGCCTAAACCGGCGCGCATCCTCAATGCCCACCTTGGCGAGCTGCCGGGGCTGATCAATGCCGACAAGACAGGCCCCTTTGTCGACCTGGTGCACGCCATCGATGATCTCTACCCCGATGTGACCATCAAGATCACCATCTACCCCATCGCCCGTGCCATGGCTGGGGTGATCTCCGGCAAGGCTGATCTGGGGCTGCCCGCCATCCGCAACCTCAAGGATATCGATATGCTGGCTTATCGCTTCAGCACCCGCAGCTTTGGCAAGGTTGCCCATGTGATTTACAGCAATACCGCCTATCCGGTCACCACGGATATGGCCTATGGCATAGTGCCCACCAAACGGGATCTGCTGATCGAGGCCGTACCCGACTATATGCCCTTCCCGGTGCAGCGCTCGATGAGTATCGAGCAGTCACTGCGCAAGCTCTCACGCGGCCGTATCGACGCCTTTGTCTGGGCACAAGAGGAGGCCGACCTGATGCTCAAGCAGCTGGGGCTGACCAATATCAGGCGAGAATTTTTCGGTGATTTCGAGGATGTCTTCATCATCCAGAAAGGGGCAGCAGGTGATGAGATGGACGAATTTCTCCGGCAAGCCATTGATCAGCTGGCTGCCACTGGCAAACTGGCCGAGATCTACGAGAAGATCCACCGCCCCTATGTAGAGTGGCAACCCTCCCCACCCGCCAAGGCTGAACCTGCGCCCCCCCCGCCAGCTACGCCCTGAATGGACAATTCCCGCATAAAAAATCCCGCCGAAGCGGGATTTTTTTATGGCTTGCAGCCTTACAGCACGGCCAGCGCCGCAGCGTAGTTCGGCTCGTCGGCCACTTCGGCGACCAGCTCGCTGTGCAGCACCTTGTTGTCACCATCCAACACCACGATGGCGCGAGCTGTCAGACCGACCAGCGGGCCGGAAGAGAAGGCAACGCCGTAATCTTCCATGAAGGCCGCACCGCGCAGGGTGGAGAGGGTCACTACCTTGTCCAGACCTTCGGCGCCGCAGAAGCGGGACTGGGCGAACGGCAGATCGGCGGAGATGCACAGCACGACAGTGTTCTCCAGCGCGCTGGCCTGCTCGTTGAACTTGCGCACAGAGGTCGCGCAGGTCGGGGTATCGACGCTCGGGAAGATGTTCAGGATTTTGCGCTGACCGGCAAAGCTTGCCAGGGTCACGTCGGAGAGATCCTTGGCCACCAGGGAGAAGGGCTTGGCTTGCTCACCGGCGACCGGGAAGTGACCAGCGACGGAAACCGGGTTGCCTTGCAGAGTGACTGAGTTGCTCATGTGTTATGTCCTTTATTGGTGTAGTAAAAATCCGGGTGATCAGTATAGGGGCGGCGAGACCAGACAAACACCCGCGAAGACAAGGGATATAAAGGGGTTGACCTTGGACTTAACACCAAGGTTTAGACTCCTTCTCGGTAATCAGGGATCTCGCAGGGGCGGGATCCATCAAGAGGGACTCATCATGAGCAAATCCTGCTGCAATCATCAGCACGCCGCCCCCATCAAGGCCGTCAGCAAGGCGGCCCCCGGCCAGAGTGAGCATCACCACGATAGCCACTGCTGCGACAACACCACGCCCGTCAGTTGCTGTTCAAGCCCGACGCCTCATGAGCACGCATCCCGTGACGGCAATGAATCCCCCGGGGATGAAGAGCCTCCCCGAGGAAGCGGTCACGCTCAAGCGTACTGCAGCGCCCCCTTATCGCCAGCTCACGATCATAAGCATGATCACGAGCACGATATGCCCCCTGCAGACCCGCTGGTTGCGCCTGCGCAAGGCAACAGCCGCCATAGCTGGCAGGTGATGGGAATGGATTGCCCCAGCTGCGCCCGCAAGATCGAGACCGCCGTCAGCCGGGTGAGCGGCGTGCAGCAGGCGCGCGTGCTGTTTGCCACCGAGAAGCTGGTGGTGGATCTGGCCCCCGGTCTCTCCCCCGATCCCGTCACCGCCGCCGTGCTGGCCGCCGGTTTCCAGCTTAAGGGGGAAAGCGCTGACAAGCAGGCAGCTGGCCGCAAGCAGGCTTCACAACAGCCCCTGCAGGGCAATCTATTCGGTAACTTTTTGGGCAAATATTGGCAGCCCCTGTCACTGGCCGGTCTGATGCTGGTTGCCGCCCTGCTGCCGAAAGAGTTCGGTCAGCCGCTCTTTACCCTGGCGACCCTGTGGGGGCTGTGGCCTATCTCTCGCAAGGCGTGGGCGCTGACCAAAAGCGGCTCCCCTTTCGCCATCGAAACCCTGATGACGGTCGCCGCCCTGGGCGCTCTGTTCCTCGGCGAGACCGCCGAAGCGGCCATGGTACTGCTGCTATTTATACTGGGTGAGCATCTGGAGGCCTACGCCGCCGGACGCGCCCGGGCCGGGGTGACCGCCCTGATGGCGCTGGTGCCTGACAAGGCGCTGCGGATCCGTACCACTGCCGAGGGCGAGGTGCGGGAAGAGGTAGCTGCCGATGCGCTGCGTCCCGGCGATATTATCGAAATCGCCCCGGGTACCCGCTTGCCTGCCGACGCCCGCCTGCTCGATGAGCTCGGTGCGTTTGACGAGAGCGCCCTGACCGGTGAATCCATTCCGGTGGAGCGCCATCAGGGTGACAAGGTGCCGGCCGGCAGTCTGGCTGCCGATCGGGTACTGCGCCTTGAAGTCGTCTCCGAGCCCGGCAACAACGCCATCGACCGCATTCTGCACCTTATCGAGGAGGCCGAAAGCCAGCGCGCCCCCATCGAGCGCTTTATCGACCGCTTCAGCCGCTGGTATACCCCGGCCATGATGCTGGTTGCCCTGCTGGTGGTGCTGGTGCCGCCCCTTGCCTTTGGCCAGAGCTGGGACGAGTGGATCTATCGCGGGCTGGCGCTGCTGCTGATCGGCTGCCCCTGCGCGCTGGTCATCTCCACCCCGGCAGCGGTTACCTCGGCGCTGGCTGCGGCAACCCGTCAGGGGGCCCTGATCAAGGGTGGTGCCGCGCTGGAGCGATTGGCCCATATCGATACCGTCGCCTTTGACAAGACCGGCACTCTGACCCTGGGCAAGCCGCAACTGACCGAGCTGGTCAGCCTCAATGGCCAACCGGAGGCCGAGTTGCTGGCACTGGCGGCTGCCATCGAGCAGGGCTCCCACCACCCGCTGGCCCGCGCCGTGGTCGCCAACGCGACCGAACAGGGACTCTCGCTGGCGGAGGCTCGCGACCTGCGTGCCCTGCCGGGCATGGGGGTTGAGGGACGCATCAACGGTGAACTGTGGCAACTGCTGGCACCGAGCCGGGTGGCGACCCTGAATGTGGAACAGCAAAGCCGGATTGCTTCGCTGGAGCGGCAGGGCAAGACCGTTGTGGTGCTCTGCCAGAGCGTCGGCGACCAGGCTCTGCCGGTCGCCCTGCTGGCGCTGCGGGATCAGATCCGGCCGGAGGCGGCAGCCGCTCTGCAAGAGCTCAACCGGCTCGGGCTCAACAGCATCATGCTGACTGGGGATAACCCCCGCGCTGCCGAGGCCATCGCCGGTGAACTCGGGATGGGCTGGCGTGCCGGCCTGTTGCCGGAGGGCAAGGTCGATGAAATTGCCAAGCTCGCCAGCTCGCAGAAAGTCGCGATGATCGGCGATGGCATCAACGATGCCCCCGCCATGAAGCGGGCCAGTATCGGCATCGCCATGGGGGGCGGCACCGATGTGGCGCTGGAGACCGCCGATGCGGCGCTGACCCACAACCAGCTCGGCGGTATTGCCGCGATGATCCGGCTGTCGCGGGCGGCACTGGCCAATATTCACCAGAATATTGCGCTGGCGCTGGGGCTGAAGGCCATCTTCCTGGTCACCAGCCTGCTCGGCATCACCGGCCTGTGGATTGCGGTGCTGGCCGATACCGGCGCCACCGCGCTGGTGACCGCCAACGCCTTGCGGCTGCTACGCAAGGGTTAAGCCAGCCGATAGCATCCCAGCCAAAAGCCGTCCCCCAACCGGGACGGCTTTTCTTTTTCCTCTCATTTCTCTCACGGCCCCCCGTAAAAGAAAAAGCGCGCCTGCCGGTCGGCAGTCGCGCTTTGCTTACTCTCTCGGAGTTATCCCACCCTTGGCAAGGTGGAATTCAACCCGGGGGCGCCGAGCCATCCCCCGGACTCAATGGCTTGCTTACTTGACGCTGCACTCCTGAATGACGGCTGTGCCCGCCTTGACGCCAGCCGGGTCAACCTTCACCAGCACACTCCACAGCCCCTGCGGCAGGGTGATGCTATTATTGGCACTGCCACCCTTGGAGAAGGCGAACGAATAGCCGGTTTCAGCGTTCACCGCGCCGCCACCGTTGAGCAGGTACTCCTTGCTCCAGTCCTCATTGGCGACCTTGAACTCGGTGCTGCCGGCGTAGTTGAACGCCGCCTGATAGATGGCGAGATCGCCGTCCATCCCCTTGTAGCTCAGCTGGTACTGGGGCTGAGCATTCCAGCCTGAAAGCTCCCCCTTGACGAACAGGTTGTAGCCGAGCGGATTGCCCGCCACCGTATCCAGCACCTTGCAACTCTGCACCGGCTCGGTGAAGCTGACGCTCAGGGTCGGTTTGTCCTTGTTCATGGCGGTAAAGACAAACTTGTAGCTGCCTGCCTTGGCCAGATCGACACCGATATTGCCGGTTTCTCCCCCCTTGCAAAGGGTCAGCGGAGTGCCGACCACCAGCTTGTCACCGGCGTTACAGCTGCCGTAGTTGACCGGCCCCCAGCTGGCGTCAGCGATCTTGACGTTGGTGGTACCCAGCTTGTCGGTGCTCACCTCGGTAGTGAACTCGTACATAAAGTTGCCGCTGAAGGTCATCTGGTTGGTGTTGCCCCACTCATTGAGGAACCCCTTCAGATAAACATCGGTGTTGCCAAACGGTGGCAGGGTACTCAGGTCGGTCTTCTTGCTGACCGGCATGCCCGCCCCCTGTGCACCAGACTGCGGCTTGACGAACACGGCGGCAGACCAGGCCCCCAGCGTCAGCTGGCCGTTATCATAGGCGGCGCCGCTGGCGATGCTGTCGACTGCGCGATGCTTGCTGCTTAGCACCATACCGCTCAGATCGATCGGCTGATCGTTACCGTCACGGAAGTCACCGATGCTCTGGCTCTGGTTGCTGGCGTTGATCATCACCACCAGGCCGTCGATGGCCGGATCCAGATCCGCCCCGGCCCTGACGCCATCATCCACCGTCATGACGATAAGGCCGGGCACCTGATCCGGGCCGGTATTGCGGAAGTCGACCCGCTTGATCACCTCGGCGCCACTGCCCAGACGCAGCAGGCGGGAGGAGTTGCGCAGCTCCGCCAGCTCCTGATAGAAGCTCACCATCTGCGCCATCTCGGCCGAGCCCGGCTTGGCATGCTTGCCGAGCACCTGCTCGATCAGCGGATAGTTGTCGCCATCCTTGTCCTTGCGCGGCAACCCCTTGTCGAAGTTGTTGTCGCCCAGGGTGTAGTCGACCTTGTTGTACCAGTCGCCCGAGTCATAGCTGTCCCGCTCCATGGATTTGGAACGCAGCAGCTCGACACCGGCGTGGGTGAAGGGAATGCCCTGACCCAGCATGGCTGTCGCCAGCGAGACCCCCTGCATCCGCACCAGATCGGCTCCGGCAGGCGCCTTGTATATCAGGTTGTCGAACAGGGTCTGGTTGTCGTGCTTGTCGACATAGTTCTGCACTTCCACCGGATCCTGGGCATAGCCGGCAGGCTGACCGTTGTAGTCGATCTCGGCGCCTTTCTTCGGCATGCCATCCTTGTCGGTCAGCACGAACTCCTTGAGGTTGCCCGCCATGCCGAGCCGCACCAGATCGGACTGGTGCAAGGCCGTCGCCAGATCCACCTTGCTCATTTCGTTAGGATCGACGAAAGCACCGTTGCCAAAGCCCTGGGTCTTGCGAATGGTATCGCCACCGTCGAACGGACTGCCGCCGCGCACCGCATCGCGCAAGCGGTCGGAGAAGGAGCCGATACCGGTACCGCCCAGATGCTTCTGGGTAGCCTGCACGAAGCGCTTGTCATCCTGCACTTCGCCGAAGTTCCACCCCTCGCCGTAGAAGTACATCTCGGGATTGACCTTCTTCACCGCGGCCAGCGCCTGAACCATCTGATCTTTCGGATGGTGGCCCATCAGGTCGAAGCGGAAGGCGTCGATCTTGTAGTCGCGCGCCCAGGTGACCAGGGAGTCATCCATCAGCTTGGCAAACATGGCGTGTTCCGGCGCCGTGTTGGAACAGCAGGTGGAGTTCTCCACCGAGCCGGTCTCCGGATTGAGGCGCTGATAGTACCAGGGCACTATCTTGTCTAGCACCGACTTGGGGCCGAGCCCGGATTCGTTGGTGTGGTTGTAGACCACGTCCATCACCACGTTCATGCCGATGTTCTGCTTGATGGCCTTGACCATCTCGCGGAACTCCAGAATACGTTTGGTGCCCTCGGCGTTGGTGGCGTAGGAGCCTTCCGGCGTGGTGTAGTGGTAGGGATCATAACCCCAGTTGAAGGAGTCGACGCCGCGCAGATAGCCGGAGAGCTCCTGCACCTGCGGATTATCCTTGCTGTCGCCCCCTTGCAGGTCGGCCAGCACATCTCCCACGGTCTGACCGCCACCGCAATAGCCACCAAATCTGGATGTTTTCACATCCGGATTGACCTGACAGAGCTTGCTGAAGTCATCGCCGAGATTGGCTACCTTGGCCGGATCCTCGTTGACGGTAGCGATATCAAACACCGGCAGCAGGTGCAGGTGGCTGACGCCGCTTTTTGCCAGCGCTTTCAGATGGTTGACCGGTACAGAGTCGGGCTGGGTCAGACCGACAAACTTGCCGCGCTTCTCTTCATCGGTGGAGGCATCGTTACCGGTCAGGTCGCGAATATGGGCCTCATAGATGGTGATGTCGGCGGGGTTCTGCTGGCTGTGGGGCGCCTTGAGGCTGTCCCATCCTTCCGGTTTCAGGGCCGGATCGTCGAGATCCACTACCTGACTGAACTCGGAGTTCATCGCCAGACTCAGGGAGTAGGGATCGGTCACCTCATAGTGCTCAACCTTGCGGCTCAGCGGATGGTAGACCTCCATGTCGTAGCGGTAGAACTGGCCGATCAGCTCGCTGCCCCCCTCATAACTCCAGCTGCCGCTGGCGCTGTCGAAGGTCATCGCCACTTCACCACTCTTCTGGTGGCTGGCGTTGTAGAGGGCCAGCTTGACCGACTTGGCGGTCGGCGCCCAGAGGCGGAAGGTCACCCGGTTACCCTCCACCACGGCACCATAGCTCAGCTTGGTCGCCTCGGGAGCATAGAGCGCATCGAGGGCGCCGGCGCTCTGCACCAGGGTCGCCCCCTGCAGGATACCGTCGGCATCGGTGCCGATAGCCACCAGCTCACCCTTGAGCAGGGGCTTGAGATCTTTCCCGGCAGGCAGGGCAAAGGCGGCCGCATCCTTGAGGTGCGGATATTTGGCCTGCTGCTCGGCAGTCAGGCTGGTCGCGGTCAGGCTGATATAGGGGAAATCGAACACCCCATCGGCATTGGCCTTGATGGTGCCCGAGTCGGTGTAATAGAGGCGAACGTGGGGCTTGTCCTTGCCCCCTTGCCAAATCAGGGTATTGCCATCGATCAAATGAGCGCTGGCCCCCGCCACGCCAAAGGCGGCGGTAAAGGCTTCGGCACGGCTGCCAAACAGATCTTTCTTGCCTGCAACGATGGCCACGGTGCGATCCGGGTGCTCACTGAAGCTCACCTTCATATCGCTGCCGGTCAGGTTGGCCAGATCGCCGTTGCGGGCGATAAAGTTGATGCACCCTTCCACCTTGTTGAGCGGAACGACCCAGGCCGGACCAAAGCTGTCGGCGGTGGCCGGTGTCTTGCTCTTGTCATCCCACCCGGTATTCAGGCCGCTATCTGCCGTTGCCTTGCAGGCGTCGTTGTTCCAAAGGTGCAGGCTGTAGCTGTCAAACGGTGCCTTGGCGCCTTTGGCTGCCGACTGGGTATCCACCAGTGCAATGACCACCTGATTGTCGCCGGCAACCAGCAACTCTTTCGGGGGATCCATCTTGGGCAGACGAGCGACAGGCCCATCGGTGACTTCAGGTGTAGGCGGTGTAGGGGGGACGGGGTTCACACCGGAGGCATCAGAGCTGTTGTCATTACAGCCAGACAAAAGCGCGAGCAGTGAGGCTGTTACCAGCGCCACTTTGGTCTTTTTCATATCCATATTTTTATAATTCCCGCTGTAGTTAGTCTCGATAGTCGAGCACCCGGTCATTGCCAGGCGGTGCCATATTAATCAGCGGCAATCGATTCAAATGTGAGCGAGAGGGCAAAAAAACCATCCAGTTTCAACAAGATAACGTTTTCAGACTGAAACTTCGATCCGGCTCACAGACCTCGCGGCCATTTGGCCTCATATCTGGAAAACGGCAGTCACGGGGTCAGAAAAGCAATGTCTGATCAAGTGGATACACAAGGAGTAAGCAATGAAACGGATTGAAGAGCAGGCAAGACGACTCGATCAGGAGTATCAGGCGATCGGGCAGCTGTTCGACCAGTTCTGCCAGCAGGCTGGCGCCCTGGCCGAACAGTATCACTTCTTCAACTGGCCCGATTATGAAGACTCACCCCCGCTGAGCCGCGCCTTTACCCTGCTGGGGGAACCCCGCGAACTGCGGCTGCGCTGTCAGCCCGGTGAGCGCTCCGCCCTCAATGGCCTGATCCAGGTGGTCTCGGAGGATGGCACCATAGATGCCAGCCTCGGATTTCGCGCCGATGGCCAGTTGCTGCTGGAGTCCGGCAAACTGCTGGACAACCCGCCCGGACTGCTGCTCAAGTTGCTGCTCGGCGCTGTGTGGCAACACAAACCCCAGGATGAGCTCACCGGGCAGCCGCACTGACATCAGAGTGCCAACGGCACTGAAACCAAGGGGGCCAACGGCCCCCACTATTTATCCTATTCGCTGGTGATTTCGATGGTCACATGCACCAGCTCTTCATGGATCGCCAGCCGCTCGCGGATCTGCTGCGCCGGTAGCGGATTGACCATCAGCAGAGAGAGCACGCAGGCATACTGCTGCTGCCCTACCCGCCAGACGTGCAGATCGCGGATATCAGTGCCCGGCAGCTCGGCAATCACCTCGCGGATCTCCGCCACCAGCGGGGTATCCATCTCGGCATCCAGCAGCACCCGACCAGAGTCGCGCAGCAGTCCCCAGGCCCACACCGCGACCAGCCCGGCACCCACTATGCCCATCAGCGGATCCAGCCAGTCGGCCCCCCACAACATACCCCCAGTCAGCGCCAGAATCGCCAGCACGGAAGTGGCCGCATCCGCCAGCACGTGGATATAGGCGGCGCGCAGGTTGAGATCCTGATGGCCGTGGTGATCGTCATGGTCATGATGATGATCGTGGTCGTGATGCTCATGATGGTGGTCATGGCCGTGGTGATGGTGGCCGTGATCATCCTTGAGCAGCCAGGCACAGGCGAGATTCACCAGCAGCCCCACCAGCGCGATAGCGATCGCCTGTTGATAGTGGATCGGGCTGGGATCGAGCAGCCGGAACACCGACTCGAACAGCATCAACCCGGCCACTCCTACCAGCAACAGGGCGCTGGTGAAGCCACCCAGCACCTCGATCTTCCAGGTGCCGAAGCTGAATCTGTGGTCACGGGCGAAATGGCGGGCGGCGCGGTAGGCCAGCACAGAGAGACCGAGCGCCAGTGCGTGGGAGCTCATGTGCCAGCCATCCGCCAACAGCGCCATGGAGTTGTAGAACCAGCCGCCGCCAATCTCCGCCATCATCATGATGACGGTCAACAATACGGCCCAGCGGGTCTTCTGTTCGGCCAGCGGATTGCCCTCGTGGATGACGGGTTGATGGCAGTGGGATTGAGCGAGGGATGACATGGATTTCTCCTGAGAGCGATGATGCAATATACTATACCCCAGTATAGTTTTATTGATCGAGAGGATCCGTCATGTCCCACACCATTCACGACAAAAAGAAGTTGCTGGCACGGGTGCGCCGCATCAAGGGACAGGCCGGTGCGCTGGAGAGCGCGCTGGAGCAGGAGAGCGACTGCACCGCCATTTTGCAGCAGATCGCCGCCATCCGCGGCGCCGTCAACGGCCTGATGCTGGAGGTGCTGGAGGGACATATGCGCGAGCATCTCGGCGCCCCCGATGCCACCCCTTCCGAGCGGCTGGAGGATCTGGATCAGGTGGTCAACGTCCTGAGATCCTATTTGAAGTAAGCAGGATTGCGGCGCCATCCCTTCAGGCTCGACCAGCGTCGGGCTTGAGCCACCGCCAGCTTTGCGCCATGATGTCCAGCCCGGCTGACCGCCGGTTTTACTGGACAGTCAATTTCAAGGATCCCCCATGTTTGAACACGTCGATGCCTATGCTGGCGACCCCATCCTGACGCTAGTCGAGACCTTCCACAAAGACACCCGCGAGCAGAAGGTGAACCTGGGGATCGGCCTCTATTACGACGAGCAGGGGCGCATTCCGCTGCTGCCGTCGGTGCAGCAGGCCGAAGCCCAGCGCGCGGCCGCCCCTGCCCCGCGCCCCTACCAGCCGATGGAAGGCGCCGCCAACTACCGCACCGCGGTGCAGCACCTGCTGTTTGGTGCCGACCATGAAGCGATCAAGGCGGGACGTATCGCCACCATCCAGACCATCGGTGGCTCGGGCGCATTGAAGATCGGCGCAGATCTGCTCAAGCGCTACTTCCCGGCCTCCGAGGTGTGGGTCAGCAATCCGACATGGGACAACCACAAGGCGATGTTCGAGGGCGCCGGCATCAAGGTGCACGACTACCCCTACTACGATGCGGCCACCGGCGGCGTGCAGTTTGATGCGATGATCGACTGCCTGAGTACCCTGCCGGCCAAGAGCATCGTGCTGCTGCACCCCTGCTGCCACAACCCGACCGGGGTGGATCTCTCCCGTGCCCAGTGGGATCGGGTGATCGCGCTGGTGGTCGAGAAGAACCTGATCCCCTTTATGGATATCGCCTATCAGGGCTTCGGCGACGGGCTGGAAGAGGATGCCTACGCCATTCGCGCCATGGTGGCCGCCGGCGTAAGCTTCTTCGTCAGCAACTCCTTTTCCAAGAACCTCTCCTTCTACGGCGAGCGGTGCGGCGGCCTGTCGGTCATCTGCAAGGATGCCGAAGAAGCCAGCCGCGTACTGGGTCAGATGAAGGCCACCGTGCGTCGCAACTACTCAAGCCCGCCCACCCACGGTGGCCAGATCACCGCGGCTGTGATGAGCCAGCCCGAGCTGCACGCCATGTGGGTCGACGAAGTGACCGAGATGCGCACCCGCATCAAGGCCATGCGCCAGAAGCTGTTCGAGGTGCTGAGCACCAAGGTACCGGGCCGCGATTTCAGCTACTTCATCAACCAGCGCGGCATGTTCAGCTACACCGGCTTCACCCCTGAGCAGGTAGATCGCCTGCGCGAAGAGTTCGCAGTCTATCTGGTGCGATCCGGTCGCATGTGCGTGGCGGGCCTCAATAGCCGCAACGTCGACTATGTGGCTGACGCCATGGCGGCGGTGCTCAAGGGCTAATCCGCATCAGCCCCGCTTTGGCGGGGCTTTCTTGTCTTGTCTCTTCCCTTCGCTTGTGGAGTACTTATGGATCTGATCGCACTCTCTCGGCTGGGAGGTCGCCATCTGGTCACCCTGCATCTGCTGCTTGACAACCAGAGCGTCACCCGCACCGCCGAGCGGCTCTGCACCACGCCTTCCACCGTTAGCAAGACCCTCAACCAGCTGCGGGGTCTGCTGGGGGATCAACTGCTCTACCGCCAGGGCAACCAGCTGCTGCTCACCCCCATGGCCGAGCGACTGGCTCCCACCCTGCACCGGTTGTTGGGGGAGCTGAACGGCCTCACTCGCCAGAATGCCTTCAACCCCCAGCAGTGGCAGGGCTGCTTGCGGCTGGGATTGCGCGAGAGCGTGATGACCTGGCCGGTGGGCCCCATTCTGGGTCAGCTGATGAAAGAAGTCCCGGGCATGGTGCCGGAGATCTGGAACAAGGATGAGCAGGGGCTGGAGGCGCTGGCAGCGGGCAAACTCGACTTCGTGATCCTGCCCCATGACCAGAGCCAGCCGTTACCGCGCCAGCCTGGGCTGGTGTGGGAGACCCTGCGGGAAGAGAAACTGGTCTGTCTGCTGCGCAAAGACCACCCGGCGCTGGCCAAGCCCTGGGATCTCGATGCCTACCTGAGCTGGCGCCATATCGCCATCCGGGATCAGGAGCTGGCCAACCCCTTCTTCGAGCAGAGCCTTGCCCAGCAACAGGTGCGTCGCCAGATTGGCGCCACCCTGCCCGATTTTGCCAGCGCGGCGGCCCTGCTGCCCCAGACTGATCTGATCCTCACCGCCATCGGTGGCTGGGCGGCCTGCATGGCCAGTCAGCCGGATCTGGTGATGCGTCCGGCACCGTTCGATTACGGCAAGGTGAGTCACAGTCTGGTCTGGTATGGCCCGGCCGGTGATGGCTCGGCCCGTCACTGGTTCCGCCAGCGGATCCTGCAACTGGGTCGCGAATTGATTGAGCCCTGAGCCGGATGACAGCGAGAAGAGATGGATGTTTCACCGCGGCGAAACATCAACGGCAAGTAGGGACTAGGGACGTTTGGTATAGATGGGGCTGGGGAAGGAGGCGACGTTGCTACCCAGATCCGTGATGCGGGCAGCCCCCTGCTTTTTCACCTGATCGATGCGCAACACCTGATGCATTGGGATAAGGGTGTGACGCACATCGGCAAATTCGCTCTTGAGCTTTTCATGGCTGGGATCGACGATAAGCGCCGTGTGGTTGTCCCAGACAAAATCGGCGATCTCGATAAAACCGAACAGTTGGCCCTGATTCACCTGGCGCACATAGACCTCGTAGCGCTCGTTGTGGCAAATAAACTGAACCCGATATAACGCCTTGCTTTCACTCATGATTTATCTGTGATGGAGGAGGGACGGATGGGCAATATCATAACGAGCCCCAAGGCCCCCTCCAATAGACAGAAGTCACAGTTGTGTGCTTTTACTACACAGCAAGGGAATCGATCAGACCTCTTTAGATCAGCGGTGGCAAGGTCACCGCCCCCACTCCCGCAGCACGCAACCGACTCGCCAGCCACTTCAGCTCGCTGCGGGTCGCCTCTGGCCATTGCGCCGCCTCCCCCCGCACCCCGTGGTGGCGAAAACCGTTGAGGCGAATGGGCACAGGCCCAAGCTGCTGCAAGAAGGCGGCGAGATCCACGTCCAGCTCACCACTCGCATCCAGAAAATCGCTTTTGCCCGGCACATGGAGCAGCCGCAGTTCGGTCAGCTTGCCGTGGCGTGCCAGTAGTTGCAGCGACCCCAGCACCCGCTCGCGGCCATAGCCGGTCAGGGTGTGATGGACCGAGTCGCGCCAGCCCTTGAGATCGAGCATGGCGCCGTCGAGCACCGGCAGCAGCCGCTGCCAGCCGGTTTCGGCCAGAGAACCGTTGCTGTCGAGCAGGCAAGTGAGATGGGTCAGATCCGGCGCGCCCTTGATGGCAGCAAACAGCGCAACCACAAAGGGGAGCTGGGTGGTCGCCTCACCACCGGAGACGGTAATGCCGGTCAGCAAGGGGCCGTAGCGTCGCAGTAGAGCCAGCACGTCGGCCACCGTCATGGTGGCCGTCTTGGGGTTGGCGCTGCGCGGGCAGGCCTCCAGACAGGCGTCGCAGTCGGTACAGAGCATCGCCTGCCAATGAACCTTGCCTTCGCTCATGGATAGGGCGCCGCTCGGACAGACCGCAAGGCAGTCGCCACAATCGTCGCACAGCCCTATGGTGTGCGGGTTGTGGCAGCCGGGGCAGCGAAAGTTGCAGCCCTGCAGAAACAGCACCAGCCGGTTGCCCGGCCCGTCGACACAGGAGAACGACAGCACCCTGCTCACCAGAGCGCTGCGTGTTGGCAAGACATCAGCCATCGGTGCGAACTCAATACTCGCCGATGGTCGATTCGTGGGCGACTACCCGCGGAGCCCGCTGACGAATGGCGGTCACTTCACTCGCCTCGGCACCGAGACAGGTGGTCTGCAAGCGCGATCCCTCCTCTGCGAAGCGAGCCACGTCGCTCTTGCGGATCATGTAGCCGGTCACCCGCACCAGATCGCTGTCGGCCACGTTGGCGGTGAACTCGCGCATACCGATGGCGAGCGCCCCCTTGCAGAGCTGCAGCAGCGCCTGCGGGTTCTGGCGGATGGTGGGATCCAGCGTGAGGATCTCGCTGATCCCCGAATGGTAATAAGTGTGGTGCGGCGCCAGCGCCAGCACATGGCTGGCCGGATCCGGCTCCTGCCCGTAGGGGATGCGCACCCCGGGGGTGACTGCCACATCGATGCTGAGGCCACCTTGCGAGTGCAGCAGGGCGCGACCACCCCAGGCATGGGTTTGCGGCGTCGCAGTGACATATTCCGAGAGCTGGGCCGAGATGCGATAGCCAAGCTGGTTCGCCTCCTCGCCGTGACCATAGCGATCCGGCAGATTCTCTTTATCCATCAGGATATTGACCGCTTCCGCCATGCCGTAGATGCCGAACATGGGGACGAAGCGATCCTCATCCAGCAGCCCCTCTTTCACCAGGAAGCTGTTGAAGAAGCCGGACTCCTGATGCAAGAAAGCGGCCCGCGCTTCGATCAACTGGGAGGCCAGACGGCAGTAGTGGGGCAGCAGGCAGCCGAGGAAGTCATCGATCCCCTGGCACTGCTCGGCGACCCGCTTGAGGGAGATGCGCACCAGGGTATTGGCGCCACCGGCCTGCGGCAAGGCGTTGTAACAGCTGACGATGCCAAAACCACGCTGGTCAAAGGTATCGCGATGGATCGGGTAGTTGGCGATGTGCGGCTTGCTGCACTCGGCGATGTTCTTCACCGCCTGCAGCAGCAGGCTGTCCGGGGTCTGCTCCGGATCGTGGAAGAAGGTGAGGTTCGGCGCCACCTGCTTGAGCTCGTTGTCGATGCGCAGGATCAGGCGGCAGATGCGGTTGTCATCAGGCCCGATGTTGACGTGCATGAAGGCGTCCGGCAGCACCCGATCCAGATAGACCCAGAACCCCTTCAGCTTGCGATAGAGGCTCTCGTCATCCAGTTCGCCGACAAACGGCAACAGCAGATGGTCGAGCCGTCCCAGCCAGACCGGCATGCCGGTGACGGAGGGGACATGGTGATAGAGGATGCGCAGGGCGTTGAGCGCCTCGTCGAAATCCTGCGGCGCCGTCAGCTCCAGCCAGGCAGAGCCCTGAGTCAGGAATTTTTCATAGTCCGGCAGCACATAACGCGGCTTGTAGGGGGCATGCCCTTCGAACATGTCGCAGATAAATCCCTGCTCCATCGCCTCGGCGACTGCGGCAGGCAGGTCGGGGTAGGGCAACGCATTCTCGGCGGCCAGCGCCAGTGCGTGGCTCTTCTGAGCAGCGGAGAGATGGGGATCGCGCACGATGCGCTGACAGGTTTCGGTCAAAGACATGGGACACTCCTTCACGGATAGAGCACATATCCTCACCATTTGCAGGCTTTTTTTGAAGTGACATTCACAACAATGCGAATGTCTCAAAAAGACATCCGTTAAAGGGGATCACAACCAGAACAGAACGGGGGCCTTGTCTGCCGACAAGGCCCCCGTTGTGCGGATCAGGGCTCGATGATGATGGGCGTACCCGGGTCAATGGCATTCCAGAGCTCATCCATCTCGTGGTTAAGTACCGCAATACAACCGTTGGTCCAGTTGGAGGGCTGTACCCGACGGTTACCCATCCGGTTAAGCTGACCATGGATCATGATCATGCCACCCGGGTTCACCCCCAACTCATTGGCGCGCTTGATATCGTCCAGATTCGGGTAGTTGATATGTATCGCTTTATAAAAGCCGGAGTTGCTCTTCTTGTAATCCAGGGTGTAGCGCCCCTCCGGGGTACGTTGATCCCCTTCCCGCTGCTTGTGCCCCTTGGGCGCCGGGCCCAGTGCAACCCAGTAGCGCTTCAGTTCCTTGCCATCCTTCATCAGGGTGAGGCTGTAGGTAGACTTCTTGACCACCACCAAATCGGCTTTTTCGGTAAAGGCAAAACTCAGCGCGGGCCACAGCCCCAGCACACACAACAATACGGCTCTCATTCCATCCCTCGACAAGCCTCTGGCAGGGCTTTTTATGGTTGTCACATCATCTGAATAGGCTCGCCCGTTGGCGAGCGAGCGCCATGATATTGGATCGCCATCAATACTCAATAGACCCAATAAAACATATCTTGGCTGCGAACGGTGAATGGTCCATGAACGACCTGCGCAAACATGACTAATTGACAATAAAAACAAAAACATAGATTACATTTTCTGGCTAGCCATGATGCCGCAGATCGGTAAATATGTAACAATTGAACCTGATTCAGGATGACATCATGCCTCTGCACTTCTTGCCGAACTCTTCGCTGACCCGCCTGCTGCTGGTCAGCGCACTGCTCTGGCTGCCCGCCAGTGTCGCCGCCGATGCACTCTGGCTGCGCGAGCCCGCCCTCTCCCCCGATGGCAAGCGGCTTGCTTTCACCTGGCAGGGGCGCATTTTTGTCGCCAGTGCCGAGGGTGGCCCCGCTACGGCGCTCACCGGCAGCGACTACCTGAGCCAGCGGCCAATCTGGTCACCGGATGGCAAACAGCTCGCCTTTGCCGCCAATCTCTACGGCAACGAGGATGTGTTCGTGGTGCCTGCCAGCGGCGGCGAGATGGTGCGCCTCACCCGCGATTCGCGCACCGATCTGCCGCAAGCCTTCAGCGCCGATGGCAAACGGCTGCTGCTGAGTAGCCAGCGCCTGGGGGCGCCCGATGCCGACCATTTTGTCGCGGAAGGCTACCAATGGGGTGAGCTCTACTGGACCCCGCTCAACGGCGGCACCTTGCAGGCCGATCTGCCGCTGCCTGCGACCCTCGCTCGCCCCCACGGGGAGCGGCTCGTCTATCAGATGCCCGCGGCGGATCAACCCTTTCGCAAGCATCAGCACTCGTTCGCGGTGCCCCGTCTCTGGCTGTTTGATGGCAAGCAGCACAAGCAGCTGACCGAAGATCGGGTGGCGGCCACCGATCCGGTCTGGAGCGACAAGGGGGACACCCTCTTTTACCTGAGCGAGCGCAGCGGTGATTTCAACGTCTGGCGCCGGGATCTTGCCAGCGGCAAGGAGCAACAGCTGACCCACTATCAGGGCCATCCGGTGCGGGGGCTCAGCGCCTCTCGCAATGGCGATCTGGTCTGGTCATGGCTGGGCGAGCTCTATCGCCTCGATGCCGGTAGCAGCGAGCCACGCAAGCTGACCCTCACACCGCAAGTGGCGAGCACGCCGGATGAGGCGAGCGAGGCCCTGACCCTGGCAGACGAAGCGCTGGTCAGCGAAGAGGCGGACGAGCTGATCCTGGTGAGCGAGGGCAACCTGTTTGCCGTCGACCCCGAGCGGGAGCGGGTGCGCCAGCTGACCCGCGATCCGAGCGAGCAATCCAGCCCCCTCTTCGCCGAGCAGGGCCGCGCCCTCATCTATCTGTCGGAGCAGCAGGGGCACGCCGCCCTCTATCGCCTGCGCAAGGGAGATCCGGATCTGCTGTTCAGCGATCCCGGCACTCTGACCGAGAGCCTGCTGCTGGCCATTCCCGACAAGGGGATCAGCCGTCCGGTGCTCTCCCCCGATGGCAAACAGCTCGCCTTCGTGGTGGATGGCCAGGCCATCCACCTGCTCGATCTGGCGAGCAACAAGCAGCGGGAGCTGGTGCCTGCCAGCTTCAACCCCTCGCGCCACGAGGTGCATCTCGCCTTTGCCCCCGACTCCCGCCATCTGGCGCTCACCTTCCGCCCCGATGCGGCAGAGCAGGAGATCGCGGTGATCGACACGGCCAATCCCAAGGCCAAACCGGTCAATGTCAGCCTCAACGGCTATCAGGATGGGCAACCGGGCTGGAGTCAGGATGGCGCCATTCTCTACTGGCAATCGACCCGGTTTGGCGCACTGGGGCCCGATGGCGAGCCCCTCGTCACCAACCTGCTCGGCATCTACAGCAGCCGCGCCGCCAAAGCCGATGCCATTGCCGAGCTGGAGCCGCCGAAAGGGGGATACGGCTTTGAGAGCGATCGTCTCAACCATAGAGAAGCGCTGCTGCTGCAACCCACCGGCACCCTGCTCGCCAGCCGCATCATCGGCGACCAAGTGATCTATCTGGTGGAAGAGATGGGGGTCAACAGCGAGAGCGAGATCAAGGGCTACAGACAGGATCTGCGCAAGGGCAAAACCAGCGAACTGTTTGGTGAGCAGCCCGGCCCAGCGCTGGCAAGCCTCAACCAGCAGGGCACCCTGGCTACCCTGGTGCGGGATGGGGAGATCACCCGGATCCATCTCGACTCCGGCGAGACCACCTGTGCCCCCTTCGCCTTGCAGCCCACCAGCCGCTGGCAGGCACGCATGACCGCCGCCTTCGATCAGATCGCCCGCCTAACCCGGGACGAGTTCTATCTGGACGACATGAACGGGGTAGATTGGGAGAGCTATGTCGCCGCTTACCGCCGCCTGCTGCCAGGCATCGGCAACCCGCGGGACTTTGGCAACCTGTTGGCAGAGCTGGCTGGCGAGCTCAATGTCTCCCACACCTGGGGCAGCGGCCCCGCGCCTTTCCCGCGCATGGCGGACGAGACCGCCAGCCTGGGCGGCTACTGGCAGGATGGCGAGCAGGGGGTGATGCTCACCGCCATGCTCTCTGGCGGCCCGCTGGATCAGGAGAGCGATATCGCCCCGGGCGCCCGCCTGCTCACCATCAACGGCGTCCCGATTGCCAATCTGGCCGAGCTGGATCAGGCCCTCAACCATCAGGCTGACGCCCGGCTTGCCCTCACCTTCCAGCAGGCGGGCAACAAGCAAACTGACGAGGTGGTGCTCACCGCCATCGACAAGCAGCAGGAGTACCAGCTGCAACAGGATCGCTGGATTGAGAAACGGCGGGATCTGGTGGCCAGCCTGAGTGGAGGACGGGTCGGCTACGTCTATCTGCCGGCAATGAATAGCGAGGTCTACGATGCAGTGGTGGCGGATGCCCTCGGCAGGCAGCGCAATCGCGAGGCGCTGATCGTCGATGTCCGCTTCAACAGCGGCGGCTATCTCGCCAATACCCTGGTGGAGTTTCTGACCGGCAGCGGCAGCGCCAAGGGAATGGCCAGCAGTTGGCCCCGTCAGGGCAAGGGTGAAACCGACGCCGCCACTCGCCAGTGGACCAAGCCCTCGGTGGTGCTGGTCAACGCTGGCAGCTACTCGGAAGGCTCCGCCTTCCCCGAGTACTACCGCACCCTCAAGGTCGGCCCCATCGTCGGCGATCCGGTGCCCGGCACCGGCACCATGGTCTACAGCCACGACTCCCGGCTGATCCCGGGCCTCTCCTACGGCATCCCGACCCTGGGGCTGCGCAAACCGGACGGCACCTTCTACGAGAATCAGGAGCTGATCCCGGATCTACAGGTGCCACTCACCCCCGCCGACATGGTGGTCGGGCGCGACCCGCAACTGGAGGCGGCAGTACAAGCCGCCCTCAAGCAGTTGCCAGCCAGCGCCAAATAACGGCGACCGTCGAGCTCAACGAAAGCGAAACAGCTCGCGATGCAGATGCCCGTCCGGCAACAGCCGGGTCAGGGCATCTGCCATCCCCTCCGGCCCGCAAAACCACACTTGCTCGGGCGCATCCTGCGCGATGCGGGCCAGATCCAGCCGCCCGGCTGTCTTGTCCAGATGCAGCTGATAGCGCACGCCGGTGCGATGGCAGAGCTCGGCCAACCGTCGGTGGTAGACGGCGCCTGCCAGATCCGGCGCACACTGGATCAGGGAGATCCCCTCGCTGCGCTCCCCACGGGCAGCCAACCCCTCCAGCCAGGCGACGAACGGTGTGATACCGATCCCGGCCCCCAGCCAGAGGGCTCTACCTCCCCCTTGCGGGGCGACAAAGGCGCCATAGGGCCCGGTCACCACCACCCCATCCCCGGCGCGCGCCTCTGCCACCAGCTGACGGGTATGATCCCCGAGCGCCCGCACCGCGATCACCAGCTGGCGCCGATCCGCCGACACCCGCACCAGGGTAAAGGGGTGCGGCCCCTCCTTGGCGTCAAACTCGAAGAAGGCAAACTGGCCCGGGCGGTAATGGGCGATCGGCCGCTCCAGCTGCATGGTCAGCTCGCAGGTGTGATCCGCCAGCGTGCGCACCGCAACGACCAGGCCTGGATGGCGATCCCGCGCCCCCACTTGTCCCAACAGGGAGTAGAGGGCCCCGATAGCACCGATCCCGCCGATCAACCAGATCGATACCCCAATAGGCGTCATGGCTCCCACCTGAGGCAGCAGGCAGAGCCCGTGCCCCCACCCCGCAAGATAGATGAGCGGCGCCAGCCGGTGGATCAGCCGAAAACGGCCATAACTCACCAGCGCCAGCAAGCTCACTACCACCAACGCGATCAGTAGATAGAAACTCCACTCACCCAGGGTATTGCCAAGGGCATGGAGCGAGATGCCATTACCTGCACCAGCTCCAGCTGCACTGGCCCCACGCCGGGCGGGACGACTCAGCCAACCCGCCGAGACTGCCCACTTGGGCACCTCCACCACCAGCCAATGCGCAGTGAGCGCCAATGCACCGCCAATGGCCGTCTGACGGTGCAATCGCAACATCCGGTCCAGACCGCCACACCACACCTCCAACTGCGGCAGACGCAAGGCCAGCAGCAGCGAAATGGCCATATAGGCCATCCCCAGCAGGCCGGTCAGTAACAACATCTCATGGCGCCAGGGCCACACCCCGTTGGCATCCCCCGCATAACCCAGCCACCAGACCCCGACCGCCAGCAGCGGCAACAGCCACCACATCCATTTGTTCGTCATAACATGCTCCCTGGTTCCATCGCGGCAGGGCCTGATCTCCCTGCTGATGGCACCATTGCACACCTGTCTGGTCACAAAACTTTGCCAGTGGGGGAAGCTTGTGTGGCAATGTGTGACAAACGGAAACAAAAGAGGGGCCGACTGGCCCCTCATGATCACCCTTGTTGGCTCGCCCCTTTTCACAGGAGATGGCGCACAATCCATCTCCGCTGTGATTGACGACCTGCCAGAAAAAGGAATCAAATGGGGACGTTACATATCTGCGGCGGAAAACCTGCTGCCCACTCTTCCAGACAAGGAGATCCCCCTTGCTTTCATCCACCGAACAACGCGTCTGCCCCAGCTGTCAGCGCGAGACCAACCATGTCGTAGTACTGGTCGACAAATCCTATGGAAAAGAGGTGAAACCAGAGCAAAAGCGCAAAGCGTTTATCAAGGACTTCATTACCGGCTGGGCCGCCGACCCCTTTCTGGCCAACATGGATCGCTTTGAACGCCATGCCATCTGTGAAAAGTGCGGAAATAAAGTCATTGATGAATCGTGAATAATGAAAAAAAGAATGGCAGGAAGGTCGCCCCTCCTGCCAATTGCCTATTCATATCAAGCCTGCCTTCATCACATCACTTACTGCACGCAGCTCAGCGCCTCTCTGACATCTCCAGCAAAGTAGCACCGGGTAATCCACGCCTCGAAGTCGGCCAGCATGCGGGTTTCCGACTCGCGGTTGTCGGCGATAAGCTCGGCGCCGTGTACCACCCGGATATGGGCGTCGAGCGGGCCTCCCTCACCCGCCGCGGGACGCTGCTGCGCGGCGGCCATGCAGGCTTGCGCCTGTTGCCACGATTCGGCGGCGCTCAGGTTGCACGCCTCGGCCAGCGGCACCGCGCTGAATCCCTCGCCAGTCAGGCTGCGCAGGGTCTCATCATGAGTCATGCCATTGCCCGGCCCCCAGTAGTGGGTAGCCAGATCCGGCCCGATACGCGGGTTGTCGGTAAGGTAGCCATCACGTTTGAGGAAAAAGGCGCGGGTCTGCTCCACCGCCATCAGCGCTAGCAGGTAGCCGTGATAGGCACAGGCTGACTCCTGATTAAGAAGGTGCGGAATGGCCAGCAGCGGGCGCGGGCTCTCCACCCCGAGGATCTTGCGCTCCCACTGGCGGGCCAGCGCCAGCACAGCCTCGGGGGTGCGTTCCGCCTCATCCATGGCGTAGAGATCCCGCTCGCAGTAGGCCACCAACGCGATCTGGCGTTCGTTAAACGCGCGAAACGGCTGACGCGCTTCAATCATCTCCTTGATGAGGGCATCGGGAACAGCCTCTCCTGCCGCATTTCTAGCGTAACGTTTGAGCCAGTCGGCATCGTCCAGCAGGCTGTCGCAGAACATCGACTGGGTCTCGGCATAAGCCATGGAAGTTGGCGGGAACTCCTGGGAGAAGCAGGGGGCGTTGCCGGTGACATTGGCAAAATGCGCGGCGTGCCCCCCCTCGTGGAACAGGGTGTTGAGGCCACTCCAGCCGCTGCCCACCTGCGCCGGATCGGCCAGGCTGGTGAAATTGACCACCGCAGGCACCCAATCCCCTTGCTGGAAGAAGCTCGGAACCGGGCCGTGGCAGAAGCCGTTCTCATACTTCCCCTCCCGTGTCAGCAAATCCAGGGTCAGGGTCGCCCCGCGATACTGGATGCCGAGCCGGCGGAAGCTCTCGACCCAATCTCGCAGCGCCCGCGAGAAGGGCACGTAAGGATCGAGCTGACGGGTCACGTCACCGCTCACGCTGTAACGCAGGTTGTGAGGCAGCAGGGCCGCCTCGCCCTTGGCGGCCTTCAGCTCGGCCAGGCTCTGCTGCAACCGAGCGTCGGTGCGGGCAATAAAGTCGTCGAGGATGGCGAACAGCTGCTCCGGGCTCATCTGCTCGTTCTTGCGCACCTTGTAGTCGAAGTAGTCGCGATAGCCCATGGCGCGGGCAAAGCGGTTGCGGATCGCCACCACCTCGAGAAAACCGTTGCCGACCACCCACTGCTCCAGGGTGTGTAACATGGCGAGCGCGCTCTGGCGCACCGCCTCGTTCGGGCTGGCGGCAAGGGACGTACTCGCGGCGGGCAGGCTGCCTGCGACCTGCTGGCCCTGCTCATCCAGCAGGGTCAGTTTCAGCCCCTTGCGGCGGGCGAACAGCGCCGCCTCAGCAGCCACCAACTCATCCATCAGGGCGGATGCGGCGGGATCTTCAATCACATTGCACTCGAAGAAGGCGATCCAGCCTTGCAGACCGCGCTTGAGATCATCCTCGTCGGCCTGCGCCAACATCTCCCGCAATTCGGGCAGACGGGCCGGATTGGCACAAAAGGCCTTGTAGGCCTGCTCGGCCGCGGTGAAACCGGCCTGATCGTCGCTGGTGCCCATATAGGTGGACCAGAAGAGATCCTCCTTGCGCCTGTGCACCTGCAGGTAGTCGGCGTTGAGCTGGTTGAAGTAATTCCTGGCAATGGAACTCATAAATTCCCTCTTGTTATGGGGTCACCCGCAGCGGGGCCCACTCCTTTTTTTAGTGAAATGCCAAATGATTCACACTCTTTGGCAAAAATTGCGCAGGGATGCGCATCAACACGCTACCAAAAAGTGGGGGTTGCTGTCTGCTGACTATACTGATGTTAAAACGCTCATTTGAGAAAGGTCGGCAAGAGACTGAAAGTAAATGAGTTGTTAACTCTTACGAACTGGCTGCCGCGGTACAGAGCCACATAAAATCAACAGGGAAATGAGGGTTTAGTCATGTTCAAGCTCGGTGATATTACCGTGAGCCGCAAATTGATTTTGCTGCTCGCACTGGCGTTTGTCGGTTTTGTCTCGCTGCTACTTATCTCGGCCAACGCGCTCCAGCGCAATCTGATGAGCGAGCGAGAGGCGCGGCTCAATGCGGTTCTGGAGCAGGCCATGAGCCAGATCCAGTTTCTGGCCAGCACCATGCCAGCAGAGCAGGCTCAGCAGCAGGCACGCAAGCTGCTGACCAACACCCGCTTTGATGGCAACAACTATTTATTCGTCATCGACGAGAACCGCACCATGGTGGTTCACCCCATTCGCCCCGAACTGGTCGGCCAGAAGATGGGTGAAGGGGGCGCCGCCACCGCCGGGCAGTTCTGGTATCAGATGGTGGATATCGCCAAAGGGGGCAAACAGGGCACTCTGCAATATGTCTGGACAGGCCCATCGGGCGAAACCGCCGACAAGCTATCCATGGTCTCCGGCTATCAGCCTTGGGGCTGGATCCTCGGTTCCGGCATGCTGCTGCAGGATATTCAGCAGACCATCTGGGCCCAGTACATGAAGATGGGTACCGCCACCGCCATCGTGATCCTGCTGATGGGGCTGCTGGGCTGGCGCATCACCCACTCCATCGTCTCCCCCCTCAGCCAGATCAACAACGCCATGCAACGGGTCGCCAAGGGGGATCTGGTGGTGAGCATCCCGGTACAGGGCAAGGATGAGTTGGGCGTAGTCGCCCGCTGCACCAACCAGAGTCTCGATGCCATCCGTCACGCGCTGCTGGAGGCCAGCCAGGGAGCTCGCAACGTGGCCGATGCCGCCCTGCGCATCGCCGCCTCTGCCGAGCAGACCAATCAGGCGGTGACCAGCCAGCGGGATCAGCTGGCCCAGCTCGCGACCGCCATGAACGAGATGAGCGCCACCATCTCCGATGTGGCCGGGCACGCCGAAAATACCGCGCGGGATACCCAGGAAGCGACCGGTGAAGCAGGACTCGGCAACCGCGACGTTCACGCCAGCGTGCACGGCATCAAGGCGCTGGCCACCGAGGTGGAGCAGGCCACCCAGCAGGTCAACCAGCTTAAAGAGGGAGTGATGCAGATCAGCGAAGTGACCGCCGTCATCAGCGCCATTTCGGAGCAGACCAACCTGCTGGCCCTCAACGCCGCCATCGAAGCAGCCCGCGCCGGTGAGCAGGGCCGCGGCTTTGCCGTGGTGGCCGACGAGGTGCGCCAGCTGGCCAGCCGCACTCGCCAATCCACCGAAGAGATCCAGAGCACCATTGCCCAGCTGCAGCAACGGGCCGTCACCGCCGCCAACGCCATGGATACCAGCCGCAAACTGGCAGAGAGCAGCGTCAACCAGTCCCAGCAGGCGGGGCAGGATCTCACCCTGATCGTCAACCACATCCAGCATGTGAGCGACATGGCGACCCAGATCGCTACAGCCGCCGAGCAGCAGAGCATGGTGGCCGAGGATATGAACCGCAACGTCAGCGGCATCAACGACTCGGCGCTGGAGATGTCCCAGTCCGCCTCGCAACTGGCGCAGGAGAGCGAACTGCTGGCCGGTCTCTCCCGCAGCCTGGATGAGCGGCTTGCGGTGTTCAAACTGGGCAAAGAGTCCTCCACTGCGCCAATGATGGCTCCCGTATCTCCCCCCTCCGGAGAGCAGCGCGCCCGTCATTGATGGCGTCAACCCGTGTCGCCTTGTCACCCGACCTGCCAGCCAAGCTGGCAGGTTTTTTTACGCCGACAACACGCAATCAGCATGCACCTTATCGGCATATTCAACGGTATTCGACGCCATTCACAAATTAGAGAACAATTTAAAAACAGTCAGTTAGAATGATCCATGTGCCGTTGAACGGTGCATTTAAACATTTAACTTCAAATAATTAATCAATACTGTGCACAATGGTGATGGCCGAACATTTGGCCCATCACTAATCATCTAGTCATTTGGCAAACTGACCGAAAGGTCGGGACGCAAAGCCTCCGGTCTACAGACGTTTTGTCCAGGATAGCGGGGTTGCCACACGCAAGTGTGCATCGGGGATCTCCCCGGCCAACTGACTGCCCACATCTATCGAACAGAGGAATGTATGGCAGCAAAAATCCAACTCAATCACATCGCGGCGATGCTGGCCCTGCTGGCCAGCGGTAGCGCCCTGGCCCACGGCTACATCAGCCAGCCCGAGAGCCGCAACTACCTGTGCAAAACCGGTGGCAACAGCCAGTGTGGCGGCGTGCAGTGGGAGCCCCAGAGCGTGGAGGGCCCCTCAGGCTTCCCGCAAACCGGCCCGCAGGATGGTCAAATCGCCTCGGCGGGCAGCCCGCGCTGGAGCGAGCTGAACATCCAGACCAGCGACCGCTGGACCAAGCGTGAAGTACAGCCCGGCCCCTTCACCATCAGCTGGACCTTTACCGCCAACCATGTCACCCGCAACTGGCGCTACTACCTCACCAAGCAGGACTGGAACCCCAACCAGCCGCTCACCCGCGCCTCGTTCGACCTGACCCCCTTCTGCGTCATCGACGGCAACATGGTGCAGCCGCCCAAGCAAGTGACCCATAACTGTGTCCTGCCGGATCGCACCGGTTATCAGGTGATCCTCGGCGTGTGGGAAGTGGGCGACACCAGCAACAGCTTCTACAACATCATCGATGCCAAGTTCAAAGATGGCAGCCAGCCGCCGCTGGAGTGGAGCCAGGCAGGCACCATCTACCCCTCCATCGACCTCGCGGTGGGTGACAAGGCGATGACCCGGGTGTTCGATGCCAACGGCGAGCGCCCCGAGCTGCAGACCGTACTGACCATCACCACCGCCGAGCAGGGCCAGAAGAACAGCTGGGCCCATGCCCTCGCCAGCAAGATCAACGCCGAGCAGAGCCTGATCCGCGCCGGTCAGCAAGGAGCCGATGGCCAGTTCAATCCGGTCTACGGTATGAACCCCGTCTATCTGAAGCGAAACAGCAAGCTGGAACGAGTCGAGATTGACCTGCAACAGCTGCAACCGCCAGTGGTGGACAGCATCAGCGTCAGCGGTCTGGCCAGCGACTATGTGCTGGACAACGGCAAGACAACCCTCGATTTCACCGTCACCGCACAGGGCGATCTGGCTGTCACCAACACCCTCTATGACCACGGCGGCGTCGCCAAGGGTGAAAGCAGTGCCGACATCAAGGACAGCAGCCACACCTTCACCATGGCGCTGGAAGGGCTCAAGGCGGGTCACCACCAGCTGGTGATCAAGGCCACCCCGAAAGCGGGCGGCGAGACCATTCAGCAGACCATGGATCTGATGTTCAAGGAGCAGAGCAGCGGCGAATACGACTTCGTCTTCCCGAACTCGCTCAAATCCTATGCCGCCGGCACCAAGGTGCAGCAGCCGAAAAATGGCAAGGTCTATCAGTGCAAGCCCTTCCCCTACAGCGGCTACTGCCAGCAGTGGACCACCACAGCCACCCAGTACGAGCCGGGCATTGGCTCCCACTGGCAGATGGCGTGGGATGAAGTGAAGTAACTCCCCACTGGATAGCAGAAGGGGAGCCAATGGCTCCCCTTCTGTCATCTCTTCCGATTCAAATCTGGAAGTCGAGGGCGGGCTCGCTGCCCATGGCGCGGGCCTGAATATCTGCCAGCGCCAGCTCGGGGTTGCAGAGCTGGATAAACTGCCAGGCAAAGTTGTGCTGGAACTGCCCCTGCTTGAGGCCAATCCAGGCGGTGTGGGGGGCAAACAGATGGCTGCCGTCGAGCTGTACCAGCCCCTGATCCCGCTGGCCGTCGAACGCCATGTCGGCCAGTATGCCGACCCCCATCTCCAGCTCGACATAGGTCTTGATGACATCGGAGTCCTGCGCCGTCAGCAGGATCTGCGGTTCAATGCCAGCCGCAGCAAAGGCTTCATCCACCCGCACCCGCCCGGTCAACCCGGCTTGATAGGTGACGATGGGCCAGTTGGCCAGCGCCGCCAGCGTCAGATCCCGCTCACCTGCCAGCGGATGTTGCTCGGGCACCACGATATTGTGGTGCCAGCGGTAGTAGGGAAATGCCACCACCCCTTCGCTCTTGTCGAGCTGCTCGCTGCTGATGCCGATATCCACCTCGCCGGTCTGCACCAGCCGCACAATCTCCTCCGGGCTGCCCTGACGCAGCTCCAGCTGTACCAGCGGAAACTGCTCGCGAAACGCCTTCACCACCCGCGGCAGGGCATAGCGGGCCTGGGTATGGGTGGTCGCCACCAGCAAGCGGCCCGAGTCGCGGTTGGCAAAGGTACTGGCCAGTTTGCGGATGTTGTTGGCGTCATTGAGAATGCGCTCGGCAATCACCAGCAGCTCCTTGCCAGGCTCAGTCATACCGAGCAGCCGCTTGCCGTAGCGGATGAACAACTCGATCCCCAGCTCCTCTTCCAGCTCGCGGATATGGCGACTCACCCCGGATTGCGAGGTAAAAAGGGCGTTGGCCACCTCGGTCAGGTTGTAATCCCGCCGCGCTGCCTCCCGGATAATTCGTAACTGCTGAAAATTCACCTTGTCGCCTCCTGCGAAGAGTGGGTGACACAAGCTGGTCACCCCCTCATTTTTGTTATTTGGCCGGATCATGCCCCGGCAGAGCGCCTGAACCCGGGTAGCCATGCCACCCGCAACACAACATCAAATCTGGTAATCGGGATAGAACTGCGCCTGTCTGGCCACCAGCCGTACTCCCTGTCCCGGGGCAAACTGCTTGGCCGCCTCCTTGCTCAGCTCCGCCTCGTAGTGGGCCCCTTTGGTCTCGCCATCGCCACGCAGCTCCACCCGAATGCGTGGCCCCATGGGCAGCAGACGGGTGATGGTGGCGCGGATCCCGCCCGGCGCATCGGCTGGCAGAATCTCCAGTTCATGGGGACGGACATAGGCGATGGCGGCACTGCCGTTTGCCAGATGAGAAGCCGACGGCCCGCCGAGCAGCTGCTCGCCGACACCGAATCCCTGCTCCGCTACCCGACCGCGGAACTGGTTCACGCTGCCAAGAAAGCTGTGGACGAAGGAGCTGGCAGGCTGGTCGTAGACCTCGGCCGGGGTGCCGATCTGCTCGACCCGTCCGGCGTTCATCAGCACCACCCGATCCGCTACCTCCAGCGCCTCCTCCTGATCGTGAGTCACGAACAGGCTGGTGACGTGCAGCTCGTCGTGCAGCTCGCGCAGCCAGCGGCGCAGCTCCTTGCGCACCTGCGCATCGAGGGCGCCGAAGGGCTCGTCCAAGAGCAACACCTTGGGCTGCACCGCCAGCGCGCGGGCCAGCGCGACCCGCTGACGCTGGCCGCCGGAGAGCTGAGTCGGGTAGCGCTCGGCCACGTGGCTGAGCTGCACCAGATCCAGCAGCTCTTTGACCCGGGCACGAATGGCCGCCTCGGCCGGACGCTCGCTGCGCGGTTTGACCCTAAGGCCAAACGCTACGTTTTCGAACACCGTCATGTGGCGAAACAGGGCGTAGTGCTGGAACACGAAGCCGACGTTGCGCTCACGCACATGGAGATCCGAGGCGTCCTCACCGCGGATGATGACGCTGCCACTGTCGGCCTGCTCCAGCCCGGCGATGATCCGCAGCAGGGTGGTCTTGCCGCAACCGGAAGGGCCGAGCAGAGCCACCAGCTCACCGTCGTGAAAGTCGAGGTTGATGTCTGCCAGCGCCGCGTACTGATTGAAATGCTTGTTGAGTTGTTGAACCTGAATGCTCATGGCTGCCTCTTTAAAACGGTGATCAGTGAGATTTGGTGGGCTGGGCACGCAGCCGGGCCAACAGGGTTTCCCCGAGCAGGGTGAAGATCCCGAACAGAGCCAAGAGGCTTGCCACTGCAAAGGCGGCGCCAGTCTGGTACTCGTTGTAGAGGATCTCGATATGCAGCGGCAGGGTATTGGTCTGGCCGCGAATATGACCGGAAACCACTGACACGGCGCCAAACTCCCCCACCGCGCGGGCGGTACAGAGCAGCAGGCCGTACATCAGGCTCCAGCGAATGCCGGGCAGGGTGACGCGCCAGAACATCTGCAGACCGCTCGCCCCCAGCATGATGGCGGCTTCTTCCTCTTCCGGGCCGCGCGCCTCCATCTGGGGCAGCAGCTCGCGCACCACGAAGGGCACGGTAATGAAGGTGGTGGCCAGGATGATCCCCGGGGTGGCGAAGATGATCTTGATGTCATGTTCGCTCAACCAGTCACCGAACCAGCCGCGGCTGCCGAACATCAACACCAGCATCAGACCGGCGATCACCGGCGACACCGAGAAGGGCAGATCGATGATGGTGATGAGCAGCTGCCGACCGGGGAAGCGGAAACGGGCGATGGCCCAGGCCGCAGCAATCCCGAACAGCAGATTGAGGGGAACGGCGCAGAGGGTCACCAGTGCTGTCAGACCGAGGGCGCTCAGGGCATCCGGCTCGCTGATCGCGTGCCAGAAGAAGGCCAGCCCAGGGCTCAGCGCCTGAATAAAGACGGTGGCCAACGGCAGCAGCAACAGGGCGGCAAACCAGCCGAGACCCACCGTGATAAGCAGCCACTTGACCCACTGGGGCTCGCGGATCACAGTCGGAGCCTTGCGCACGGGAGCAACCTCCACAGGGGCGACTTCAAGGGCGAGTGTCGATGCGTTCATATCCGGCTCCCTCCGATACGAGACCAGCTCCAGGCCTGCAACTTGTTGATTAGCAGTAACAAAATGAATGAGATCAGCAGCATCACCACGGCAATGGCAGAGGCGCCGGCATAGTCGTACTCCTCCAGATGGCTCATGATCATCAGCGGTGCGATTTCCGAAACCATCGGCAGGTTGCCGGCGATGAAGATGACGGAGCCGTACTCCCCCACCCCACGGGCAAACGCCAGCGCAAAACCGGTGAGCAGGGCAGGCACCAGGGTCGGCCAGAGCACCCGCAGAAAGGTCTGCCAGCGATCGGCGCCGAGGCTGGCGGCCGCCTCCTCTTGCTCGGTTTCAGCCTCCCGCAGCACCGGCTGCAGGGTACGCACCACAAACGGCAATCCGATAAAGGTGAGTGCGATGACCACCCCGATAGGGTTGTAGGCCAGCTGGATGCCGAGCGGCGCCAGCAACTGGCCGATCCAGCCGTTGGGGGCGAAGATGGCGCACAGGGCGATGCCGGAGACAGCAGTCGGCATGGCAAATGGCAGGTCGATCAGCGCATCCACCAGACGACGACCGGGGAAGGTGTAGCGCACCAGGATCCAAGCCAGGATCAGGCCAAATAGGCTGTTGAGCAGCGCCGCGACAAAGGCCGCACCGAAGCTCAGGCGAAAGGAGGCGAGCACCCGGGGTGAACCGATCACCTGCCAGAACTCGGTTGCGGTCAGGTTGTTGATCGCAAACAGTACCAGGGCCGAGAGCGGCAACAGCACCAGCAGGCCCAGATAGAGCAGGCTGAACCCCAAGGTGGGGCCAAAACCGGGCAGGACAGAATAAGAACCAAATCGCATAACACATCCATCTGTTATGAAGAATTTTCGATATGGTGATTCTGCGCACTCCCCTCATCGGCAACAAACATCAATTGCGACTTTGCTAATCACTTTTTTGTCTAACCGCAGAGTCACAAGGCTCTTGGTGCACTCCAAATAAAAAAAGGTCTTTTATATAAATAAAAGACCTAAGAAATGGAGCAATACGGAGCGGAGCATTCAAAGAACGGGGCATGGAGTAGCCAGCGAACAGCGCGCCCGACAACCCTCCAACCACTTCACAGATACCTAGCGAAAGCCCAATACGACCGGCCGGGGCGATGCGGCCTTGACCGGTGCCACTACCAGCTCACCACGGCGGTAGAGAGCCCCCAGCAAATGCAGCCCCTGATGCCAGTCCCCATGACCTGACTGGGCATTGATATGGCCCGCCTCACCGGCATCGAACAGCGGCACCTGCCACTGACGGCTCCAGTATTCGGCCCGTTCAAAGCTCATCCAGGGATCATTGCGGCTGGCCACCAGCTGGGCCGATACCTGCAGCGGCCCGGCCAAGGCCTCATCCGCAATGCCAAAACGGGCGGGATCGGCGGGCGCCACCAGAAAGATCGAGGCCACCTTCTCCGGCTGCAAGCGGGCCGCCGCAATGGCAGTCAGCGCGCCAAAAGAGTGAGCCACCAGATGAACCCGGCTGCGGCGACGTTTCAGCTTGCTCGCCAGCTTGGCACTCCAGACCCTGAGGTCCGGCTTGTCCCAAGGTAGCCCGATCATCCGCTGCCATTGGGGAAAATGATCGTGCCAGCGGCTCTGCCAGTGATCCGGCCCACTGTTGTGCAGACCGGGAACCAGGAGGATCTTGTTCATCTTGGTGCTCCTATCGGCTGGCACAGGGGCCAGTTCAGTGATGGATAACGAAGCTATCAACGACCCGGCTGATAGATCTGGTCAAACAGACCGCCCTGGGCGAAGTGTTTCTTCTGGGCTTTCTCCCAATCCCCTTCCAGATCCTTGACGGTAAAGAAGGCAAGCTGCGGGAACTGGGCTGCCGTCTCCTTCAGGATCGCCGGGTTGCTGGGGCGATAGTGATGTTTGGCGACGATATGCTGCCCCTCGTCAGAGTAGAGATAATCGAGATAGGCCTTGGCCACCGCTTCGGTACCGTGCTTCTTGGCCACCTTGTCCACCACCGCGACCGGCGGCTCCGCCAGAATGGAGACCGAAGGCACCACCAGCTCGAACTTGTCGCTGGCACCCGCCTGACCAAGCACCAGCAGGGCTTCGTTCTCCCACGCCAGCAGCACGTCACCGAGACCGCGCTCGGTAAAGCTGGTGGTGGCACCGCGGGCGCCTGAGTCCAGCACCTTCACGTTCTTGAAGAGATCGCCGACAAACTGCTTGGCCCCCTCTTCACTGCCGCTCTTCTTCAGGGCATACCCCCAGGCGGCCAGATAGTTCCAGCGTGCCCCGCCGGAGGTCTTGGGGTTGGGAGTCACGATGGCGACATCCTTACGCACCAGATCATCCCAATCCTTGATCTGCTTGGGATTGCCCTTGCGCACCAGGAAGACAATGGTGGAGGTATAGGGCGAGGCGTTGTTGCCGAGACGACTCTGCCAGTCGGCAGCGGTCAACCCCTCCTTGGCGATAGCGTTGACATCGTAGGCCAGCGCCAGCGATACCACGTCGGCCTCCAGTCCATCCACCACAGCGCGGGCCTGCTTGCCGGAGCCACCGTGAGACTGGCTCACCACCACGTCGTCGCCGGTTTTGGCCTTCCACTCCTTGGCAAAGGCGGCGTTGTACTCCTGAAACAGCTCGCGGGTCGGATCGTAAGAGACGTTGAGCAGGCGGATCTCGGCGGCATTGGCCTGGCCAAATGCCAGCAGAGAGAGCAGGGTCAGGGCGGTCATTCGCAGTTTCATGGTGATACTCCATATCTTGTTGGGTTGAGAACAGCATGCCGTGGAGTTGTTATGCCCAGAAGAAAGAAATAACTCTTTGCTTATCTCTTTTGCTCATATTAACTCAGCCACCCGCACCGGAAGCCGGACGCAGACTCTGTGAGCCATGCCCCTCCGGCCCCTTGCTCGCTGTGCCATCATGGGAACAAGGCAGGCAGATGACGAAAAGGAAGTCGTTATGTGGATCAATGCAGAACCGGTCAACGGAGCCCTGGTCTCGCTGGCCATCGGCCTTATCATCGGGCTGGAGCGGGGCTGGCAGGTGCGCCAGCTGGGGGATAACCAGCGCATCGCCGGGATGCGGACCTACGGCCTCATCGGCCTGCTTGGCGGGGTCTGCGGCTTGCTACTGCCGACCCTGGGCCCCTGGCTGCCGCTGCTCGGCCTGCTGGCGGTGGTGATCGGCTGCGGCCTCTCGGTCTGGCTGGCCCAGCGCTGGCAAGGGGAGTTCGGTCTCACCAGCTCGGTGGCCATGTTGCTCACCTACCTGCTGGGGCTGATGTCGGTGCTGCTGAGCCCGAGCGAGGCGGTAGCCTGCGCCGTGCTGGCTGCCCTGCTGATGGGGCTCAAGGGCAAGATCCAGCAGGGGATGCTGTTTCTCAGCGAAACCGAATTCCACGCAACCCTGCGCTTTCTGCTTATCTCGCTGGTGCTGCTGCCGGTGCTGCCCAACGAGGAGATGGGGCCCCTCGATGCTTTCAATCCCTTCAAAATCTGGCTGATGGTGGTGGTGATCGCCGGCATCTCGTTTTGTGGCCACTTCGCAGTACGTCTGCTCGGCACCCGCGCCGGGCTGGTGCTCACCAGCATACTGGCGGGATTGGCCTCCTCCACCGCCCTCACCCTGCAGTTTGCCCGCCTCAACAAGGAGCAGGGGGGGCTGGAGCGACTGCTGGCCACCGGCATCCTGCTGGCGGGGGCCACCATGTGGCTGCGGCTGCTGGTACTGGTGCTGCTGATTCACAGCGAACTGGCGATGCGCCTCGCCGCCCCGTTCGTATTGCTGGCGGCCACGGTCTACGGCTTTGCCTTCTGGTTCTGGCGTCAGCGTGAGGAGCTGATTGACGGCCCAGTAAAGCCGGAAACCAGCAACCCGCTCGATCTTGCCACCGCCATCAAGTTCGGCCTGCTGCTGGCGCTGATCGGCTTTATGGCCACCCTGCTGCAAGACAGGGTGGGCAACTCGGGGGTCTATCTGCTGGCGCTGGTGTCGGGGATCACCGACGTGGACGCCATCACCTTGTCGCTCTCCCAGCTCTCCCACAAGGAGCTGGCGCTGGAGGTGGCGGCCCGCGGCATCCTGCTGGCCGGTCTGGTCAACTCGCTGGTGAAGGGGCTGCTGGCCCTCGGCATCGGCGGGCGCAGTCTCGGGCTGCGGGTATTGCTCCCCTACTTCGTCTCGGCCCTGCTGATCCTGCCCCTCGTCTGGCCCACAGGTTGACGGGGATCACCTGCAACAAGTGACAGACTGACGGCGCCCCTGACAGTCACGTATACTGCCTGCTCTTGCAGCATGAGGAGGTAGCAATGGCGAGCGACTGGGACAAGGTACTGGCAGGCGGGGCACTGAATAGCCAGAGCGAGGAGATAGCCAACGACCGGATCCGCGGTCAGGCGCTGCTTGCCCAGCTCAATGGTTCATCGGCGGGAGATGGCCCTCTGCGCCAGCAGATCTGCCGCGAGCTCTTTGGCCACTGCCCCGACTCCTGCTGGATCAGCACTCCCTTCACCTGCGAGTTTGGCCGCAACATTCATATCGGCGAGAAGACCTTCTTCAACTTCAACGTCACCATTCTCGACGTGGGCGAAGTGCACATCGGCAGCCATGTGCTGCTGGCCCCCAACGTGCAGATCTACACCGCCACCCACACCATGAACTATCTGGAGCGACGCAACTGGACCGCCTACAACAAGCCGGTGCGGATCGGTGACGACTGCTGGATTGGCGGCGGCGCCATCATCTGCCCCGGCGTCACCATAGGGCCGCGCTCCATCATAGGTGCCGGCGCCGTGGTCACCCGCGACATCCCGGCTGACTCGGTGGCGGTGGGCAATCCGGCCAAGGTGATCCGCACCCTCAAGCAGGACGAGGAGCGCTGCTGGGAGTTGGCCCAATGATGGCGCTGGCGCTGCTGCCACTGGGCGCCGCCCTCTGGCTCGGCCTAGGCGAACAGCAGTGGTGGCCGCTGGTCGCACTGCTGACCATGAGTCTGCTGACAGTGGCAGCCTACGCCTGGGACAAGCGGCAGGCGGTACGGGGTGAATGGCGCATTCCCGAATCTAGGCTCCATCTGCTGGAGCTGTGCGGCGGCTGGCCGGGCGCTCTGGTGGCCCGCCAGTGGCTGCGTCACAAGACCCAGAAGCGCAGCTACCGGCTGGTCTTCTGGTTTATCGTGCTGTTGCACCTCACCCTGTGGGCGCTCTGGGTCGGTCGGCCACTCTGGCAGCAATAGCTGTCTGCGTCACAAAGGGACAATGGGCCCCATTGCGGCCAATTGGCGGCTATGAGAAAACAGAACGGATCCATCAGCGTTTTCGCCGTTTATAGACGACAAGGAGTCGTGACATGACCATGTGGACAGGCATAGTCCTGATCGTATTTATCAGCATATTGTTCGGATATCTCGGCAAACGGGCTCGCTACCAGATGGGGGATGCCCGCATCACCGATCGCCTCGGCAAGCAGGATATGATCATAAGAGAGCTACAGGAGCGGATCGCCAATCTGGAGGCGATCGTCATCGAGGAAGAGAAACGGCGCCCGTTTCGGGAGCTGTGATTTTTCGCCATCAGGCGTCAGATAACCAAAATTCAAATCAAAGAAAGAGGGCTGCATGATGCAGCCCTCTCTCGTTTCAGCAAATTCAGATTGCCAGCGGCAGCAACTCCGCATAATCGCGGATCGCCGGAAAAGCGGTGATGTTCTGCTCCGGCTTGCAGCTGTCCGGATTCTGGATCGCCAGCTGATAGCCGATACCGTAGTCGGCGGCAGCCCGCAGGATCCGCTCGCTATCATCCACAAACAGGGTACGGGCCGGATCGAACGCCAGCCGCTGTGCCAGCGCCTGCCAGCAGTACTGGCTCTCCTTCGACCAGCCCAGCTCGTGGGTACTCACCATCAAATCCAGATGATCGCTTAGTCCCAACTGCGCATCCTTCACCGACAGGCTGGCAGGGTGGGCATTGGTAAAGAGCACCAACTGCTTGCCCGCGGCGCGCAGCTCGGCCAGAAAGGGGATGGCGTGAGGACGCCACTGGATCTTCGCCAGCAGCTCCTGCTTGAGGGCACGAATATCGAGCCCCAGGGTCTCGCTCCAGTAATCCACGCAGTACCAGTTGAGGGTGCCGTTGACGGCGTGATAGTGGACGTCGATCTGCGCTTTGGCTTCATCCAGCGGCAGACCGAGCCGCTCGGCGTAACGCTCCGGCACCAGCTGCTGCCAGAGGTGGTTGTCAAAATGCAGATCGATCAGGGTGCCATCCATATCGAGCAAGACGGTATCTATCTGGTGCCAGGGCAAGGTGGTGGAGCAGGAGTGTGGCATCGGGCCTCTTGATCGCTGATCTCGGAAAACGGGGCGGCAGTATAACGGATTTTTCCTCCCCCTTTGCCATCCCTGGCCCGTGGTGTTCGGTGTGAGAGTCGTTTACTCTTGAAGCACGATTTTTTAACGAGCAGCCAGCGTCCGATGAGCGACCCTCACAAGAGCAAACCCGAGCACATCTCAGCCGACCAACTGGATCACCCCAAGAGCAAGCCGGAGATCCTCAAGGCCGATATCGTGGCCGAGAGCCGACTGTTCAAGGTGGAATCGCTACACCTCAAATTCTCCAATGGCGAAGAGCGGGTCTACGAGCGGATGCGCGGCGGCAACCGGGGCGCCGTCATGGTGGTGCCGCTGTTCGATGCCCACACCCTGCTGCTGGTGCGCGAATATGCCGCCGGCACCCACTCCTACGAGCTGGGCTTTCCCAAGGGGCTGATCGACCCGGGCGAAGATGCCTTCGAGGCGGGCAACCGGGAGCTGATGGAGGAGGCGGGGTTTGGCGCCAACAGCCTGACCCTGCTCAAACAGGTGTCGCTGGCCCCCGGTTACTTCTCCAGTCGGATGGATATTTTGCTGGCGCGGGATCTCTTCCCCGAGCAGCGGATCGGCGACGAGCCCGAACCGCTGGAGGTGATCCCCTGGCCCCTCAACCGGATCGACGAATTGCTGGCGCGACCCGACTTCACCGAGTCGCGCAGCATCAGTGCCCTGCTCTTGGCCCAAAAGTGGCTGGCCGAGCAGGCAAAGTAGCCCGCAGACGGGCAGTTAACAGACAGAGGATAACGAGATGCAGGAGTTGTTGGCCTGGGTGCCGGGGGTCAAGGAGATTGCCCGCGAAGCCGGAAGGATCCTTCACGACATCTATCATGGCGGTCAGTTCGAGCGTCAGCTGAAGGAGGATGCCACTCCGGTCACCAGTGCCGATCTTGCTGCCGATGCCTACCTCAAACAGGCGCTGTCGGCGCTCACTCCCCACGTTCCCGTGCTGACCGAAGAGGCGGCCGACATCCCCTTCAGCCAGCGATCCAACTGGCGGCAATACTGGCTGGTGGATCCCCTCGACGGCACTGGCGAATTTATCGCGGGCAGCGGCGACTTCGCCACCCTGATCGCCCTGGTGCGGGACAATGTGCCGGTGCTCGGGGTCATCTACGCCCCCGAGTCCAATGTGCTCTACTGGGCGGTGCGCGGCTACGGCGCCTTCAAGGAGGTGAATGGCGAAGTGTTGCCCATCAGCGCCATGCATCACGAGCATGATCAGCCCGACTCACTGGTGGTGGCTATCAGCCGCCGCCAGAAGCTGGAGAACCTCACCCGCCGCCTCAACCCGGCCATCAACTACGAGCTGATCCCGCTTGGTTCCAGCTCCCTCAAATCCTGTCTGGTGGCGGAAGGGGCAGCCGATTGCTACGTGCGGCTCGGCCCCACCGGCGAGTGGGACACCGCCGCCGCCCAGTGCATCGTCGAGGCGGCCGGTGGCCGCATCCTCAGCCTGGCGTTGCAGCCACTCAGTTACAACGAAACCGAGTCGCTGGAGAACCCTGACTTTATCGTGATGGGGGATCCGGATCTCGCCTGGGGCAACATTCTGGCCCACTAAACGGATAGCGATATCATCACACCAGACAAGCAGGCGGCCCGATGGCCGCCTGCTTTTTCAGGGAAGTTGCCCCGGGTGATGGCCGGTGTGATCCGCTGGTCAAGACGCTCTTGAACAGCGTGATACGCTGGCAAAGCGGCAAAATGATAGTGAAACATCACAATCGGTCGGCGAGAAATGGTACGATTTTTCACGTAATTCTGAAAACACCTGATTAGCCAAAATAAAAAAACGAGAGCAGATTAAATTTTGGTTTTATATTTCACAAAAATCACAAATATTAGTTTTGTTCCATTCTGTGAACCAGATTCCATTCCCAATCTCGCTGGCTAAACCCCGCAATGGCAGTGATATGTTTCAGTCTCGCTTTTTGAGAATTAAATCCCGATAAACCACAATGAACTCAGATTAAAACACTAACAAAAAGTGAATTAGTAATGAGTTTATCTGTAGAGGCTACCAAGGAGCTATCCGGTTCCTGCTCCACCACTGCCAGCATCACCCGCTGGCGCCGTCACGACACCCACTGGGTTATCAGCCTGTTTGGCACCGCCGTTGGCGCCGGTATCCTGTTCCTGCCCATCAATCTGGGTCTGGGCGGGATCTGGCCTCTCGTCATCGTCGCGGTACTGGCAGGCCCCATGACCTTCCTCGCCCACCGCGGGCTGGCGCGCTTCGTGCTTTCCTCTTCGCACCCCCACGCCGACTTCACTGAAGTGGCGGAGGAGCACTTCGGCAAGATGGCCGGTCGCCTCATCTCGGCGCTCTATTTCCTCTCCATCTTCCCGATCCTGCTCATCTACGGGGTCGGGCTGACCAACACGGTAGAGAGCTTCATGGTCAACCAGCTCGGCATGACGACCCCGGATAGGGTGATGCTCTCCGGCGTGCTGGTGTTTGCCATGATCGCCGTGATGCTGGCGGGTGAGAAAGCGATGCTGCGCGCCTTCGCCTTTATGGTCTATCCGCTGGCGGCCATTCTGGCGGCGCTCTCCTGCTACCTCATTCCCCAGTGGCAATGGCCGGAAGTGACGGCGTTTGAAGGGGTCAGCTTCCTCAATACCGTCTGGCTGGCACTGCCGGTCACCGTGTTCGCTTTCAGCCACGCCGCCGCCATCTCCGGCTTTGCCAACGTGCAGCGTCGGGAATATGGCGAGCAGGCGGAAGCCAAGAGCGGCCTGATCCTGCGCAACACCACTGTGATGCTGGTGGGCTTCGTGCTGTTCTTCGTCTTCTCCTGCGTGCTGAGCCTCTCGCCAGCCCAGCTGGCTGAAGCCAAGGCCCAGAACGTCTCTGTGCTCTCCTATCTCGCCAACATCACAGACAACCCGGTGATCGTGACTCTGGGGCCGCTCATCGCCTTTATCGCCATCAGCTCCTCCTTCCTCGGCCACTTCCTCGGTGCCCGCGAAAGCCTCAAAAGCCTGCTCGCCAAGCCCACCGGTCTGCCGCTGGCCAAGGCGGACAAACTGGGTATCGCCCTGATGTTCTTCGCCATCTGGGGTGCCGCCGTCATCAACCCGGGCATTCTGGGACTGATGGAGACCCTCTCCGGCCCGGTCATCGCCATGATCCTGTTCATCATGCCGGTAATTGCCATCTACAAGGTGGAGGCGCTGGCCCGCTTCCGTCACGGCTGGACCAACGGTTTTATCCTGCTGACCGGTTCGCTGGCGGTATCGGCGCTGATCTTCAGCCTGTTGAAGTAACGGCGAGCAACAAGCAAAAAGAGAGGCGACCCCGGGGTCGCCTCTCTTGTCTCTGTTCGGGTATGAACTCAGCCCAGCTTGGCGCCGTTCTCCACCGCCCGCTCGGGGATAGCCATCACTACGGCGCCATCCGGCCGGTAGAAACCGGTCAGCAGAAACTCCGACTGAAACGGCCCTATCTGTTTGGTCGGGAAGTTGACTACGGCGATGATCTGGCGGCCCACCAGCTGCTCTGGCTGGTAGAGGGCGGTGATCTGAGCACTGCTCTTGCGAATCCCCAGTTCAGGGCCAAAATCCGCCCACACCTTGTAGGCTGGTTTGCGCGCTTCGGGGAACGGCTCGACCCGCACCAGGGTGCCCACCCTCAGCTCCACCATCTCGAAATCCTGCCAGCTAATCGTCTCCATTTCGGCTCCTGTTTATCGTGCACCTGCATGAGCCGCAGCATGGCCCAAAGAGAGCATCCCGTCTTCGGCGATCAGCCGTTTCGTTGCGGCAGGCGGCCGTTTTGCTGACGCCAGAGGGATGGAGTGAGCCCGCTCTCGGCCAGGAAGCGCTCGCTGAAGGCCCCCTGATTCTGGTAACCGCAGCGGCTGGCAATCTCGCCAACAGGCAGTTGCGTACCGGCAATCAGGGTGCGCGCCAGTGCCATGCGCCGACTGCGAATGTAGTGGGAGACGCTCATCCCCAGCTGCTGGCGAAAAGCGAGCTTGAACTGGCTCTGGCCAAGGCAGGCGATGGCGGCGAGTTGCTGATTGGTCAGCGGGGCGGCAAGGTTGGCCTCGATATGGCGCTGCACCTTGAGGATGCGAGCGGCAAGACGCGGAGTGGCAGTGCTCTGCATCCCCTGCCCTTCCGCCAGCAGGGAGAGCCACACCTGCTCCATGCCCGCCACCTGCCGCCCCTCGGCCACCATGCGGTGCAGAAAAGCGAGGTAGTGACGCTGGGGTTCATCCAGCTCGATAAAGGGGCGGGCCGCCAGATCGCCGGGTAGCCAGTCGCTCTCCTGCACCAGAAACGAAAGCGCCGGATCGGCGGCATAATCGTGCCGCTCGCCGGGACCGATGACGCAGGCAGAACCGGGGACAAGCCTGCGCCCCCGGCCCTGCACCTCGATCTCGAGGGGGCCGTCGAGGGGGATCACCAGTTGGGCAAAGTCGTGGCTATGACTGCAGACGTGGTGGTGATAGTGGCGCAGGCTGAAGCGGGACATGGCAGATAGCAATGACGCGGCCAGGGCCGCGTCATTGGGGGTTATTCCTTGTCGAAATCTTCGATCTCTTTGCCCAGCGCTTCCATGATGGCGCGCGCTTCGGCCGGGACGCTGTCCGGTTGATCCTTGCGCAAGTCTTCGTCGCAAGGGAGCGGCTGGCCGGTGAAAGCGTGCAGGAAGGCTTCACAGAGCAGCTCGCTGTTGGTCGCATGACGCAGGTTGTTCACCTGACGGCGGGTGCGCTCATCGGTCAACACTTTCAACACCTTGAGCGGGATCGAGACGGTAATCTTCTTGACCTGTTCGCTCTTCTTACCGTGTTCCGCGTAGGGGCTGACGTAGTCGCCGTTCCACTCTGTTCCCATGACTCACCTGTTCTCATTTAGCCGTGAGCGCGGATTTTAACCCTTAAGGAAATTAATGGCAATCCAACAGCAAAGCCATTTAGACGTCTGGAAGTGTTGACGGCTTTTTTAAGCTGGCGTAGTGTGGTTGTCCATGAGCCCACAGTGGCGGGATGGCGCGTGGCAGCAAGATGCCGGCGTGTGAAGAGACATCAAGGAGAGTGATATGACCCACAAGGCCACCCTGGCGGTTCGCACCGGGATTGAGACAGACCAGCAACACGGTGCCGTGGTGCCCCCCATCTACCTCTCCAGCAACTACACCTTTGCCGACTTTGGCGAGCCCCGTCAATACGATTATGCCCGCTCCGGCAATCCGACCCGCACCAATCTGGCGGACGCGCTGGCGGCGCTGGAAGGGGGCGCTGGCGCCGTGGTCACCGGCACCGGCATGGGGGCCGTCCATCTGGTCACCACCGCCCTGCTCAAGGCGGGGGATCTGCTGCTCGCCCCCCACGACTGCTACGGCGGCACCTGGCGCCTGTTTGAGTATCTGGCGGCCAAGGGCCACTACCGGGTGCAGTTTGTCGATCAGGGGGACGAGGCCGCTCTGGCCGCCGCGCTGGAGCAAAAGCCTGCACTGGTATGGGTGGAGACCCCCTCCAACCCGCTGCTGCGGGTGGTGGATATCAGCGCCATTGCCAGCGCCGCCCACGAGGTGGGTGCACAGGTGGTGGTGGACAACACCTTCCTCTCCCCCCTGCTGCAACAGCCACTGGCACTTGGTGCCGATGTGGTGGTGCACTCCACCACCAAATACATCAACGGTCACTCCGACGTGGTGGGCGGAGTGGCGATTGCCAAGGAGGCCGCACTGGCCGAGTCGCTGGTGTGGTGGGCCAACTGTCTGGGGCTCACCTCCGGGGCGTTCGACTCCTACCTCACCCTGCGCGGCCTGCGCACTCTGGCCCCCAGATTGCGCACCCATCAGGAGAACACCGACCGCATCCTCGCCTTCCTGCAACAGCAGCCGCTGGTGAAACGCATCTATCACCCCAGCCTGCCGAGCCATCCGGGCCACGATATTGCGCGCCGTCAACAGTCCGGCTTCGGCGCCATGCTAAGTTTTGAACTCGATTGCAGCGAGGCGGGCATTCGCGCCTTCCTCGCGGCCCTCACCCTCTTCTCGGTGGCCGAGTCTCTCGGCGGGGTGGAGAGTCTGGTGGCCCATCCGGCCAGCATGACCCACAGGGCCATGACCCCGGCGGCGCAGCAGGCAGCAGGAATCAGCGCCCAGCTGCTGCGGTTGTCGGTCGGTATTGAACACGGTGAAGACCTGGTGGCCGATCTGGCTCAGGCTTTTGAACAGGCGCAGCAGGCAGAACAGGTAGCGAAGTAATGGAACAGCAGCAACAAGGAGAGATCGCGGTGGCAGCAGAAGCAGGATTGAAGCGACGTCACGTCCACAAATTCGGTGGCAGCAGTCTGGCGGATCCGGTCTGTTATCGCCGGGTCGCCAGCATCGTTGAACAACAGGTGGGTGGCGACGAGCTGATCGTAGTCTCCGCCGCCGGCAAGACCACCAACCGACTGATCCAGCTGGTGGAGCTGGCCGAAGCAGGTGATGAAGCCGCTGGTGAAGCTATCTCCGCCCTTCACGCCTATCAGCAGAGCCTGATCGACGGCCTGCTGGAGGGTGAACTGCAGCTCGATCTGAGCAAGCAGCTGGCCGACGACATGCAGCTGATCGCCAAAACGCTGGAGGGGCAGTTTGACCGCTTCGCCCGCAACGGCTTGCTCGCCTTTGGCGAAGTGTGGTCGGCGCGCCTGCTGGCAGCCCTGCTCACCAGCCGCGGCGACAAGGCCATCTGGCTCGATGCCCGCAGCTTCCTGCGCGCCGAGGATGGCGCTCTGGTCAAGGTGGATACCGCCCTCTCCAGCGAGCTGCTCAAGGCGCGACTGGCGGAGCATGCCGGCCGCATCGTGGTAACCGGCTTTATCGCCGCCGACATGGAGGGGCGCTCCCTGCTGCTCGGTCGCAACGGCTCCGACTACAGCGCCAGCCTGTTGGCGCTGCTGGCGGACGGCGAATCCACCACCATCTGGAGCGACGTGGCCGGGGTCTACAGCGCCGACCCCCGTCGGGTGAAGGAAGCGCGTCTGCTGGAGCGCCTGAGCCTCGCGGAAGCCAACGAGCTGGCCCGCCTTGGCTCTTCGGTATTGCACTCGCGCACCCTGCAACCGGTGGCCGACAGCCGCCAGCGCCTCACTTTGCGCTGCAGCTACAACCCGGATGAGGGCTGCACCCACATCCTGCGCCGCGCCCCCCGCTCCGGTGGCGCCCGCATCGTCTCCTCGGTGGATCAGATCGCCCTCATCGAGCTGAAGGTGCTGCCGCAAACCAACTACGAGCAGACGGTGGCCACCATCGAGGCCCATCTGGCTCGTCACCGTCTCAACCCACTCACCCTGCAGCGCCAGCCGGATCGCCGGATCCTGCGTCTCGCCTATACCCTTGAGGTAGCACAGGGCGCCTTCGAGCTGCTGCGGGACTTTCAGTTGCAAGGGAACTTCACCGGCCTCATCCAGAAAGAGGGGTACAGTCTGGTGGCGCTGGTCGGCGCCGGTGTCACCGACAACGCGGAGCAGTGCCACCGCTTCTATCAGCTACTGGCAGATCAGCCGCTGGAGTTCGTACAGGTGGCCAGAGATGGCCTGAGTCTGGTGGCCGTGTTGCGTCAGGTAGTGCTGGAGCCGCTGCTCATCGCCCTGCACAGCGCCCTGTTCAGCCGCCCGACCCGGGTCGGACTGGTGGTGTTCGGCAAGGGCAATATCGGCGGCCACTGGCTGAGCCTCTACGCCCGTGAAAAGGCGCGGCTGGAACATGAGCTCAATCTGGCGCTCACCCTCTACGGGGTGTTCAGCTCGGAAGGAGGCCTGCTCGATGAAGAGGGGCTCAACCCCCTCAAGGTACAGGACAACTTCAATCCCAAGCCGCTGATCTGGCCGGAGTTGCTCTCCCAGCTTGAGCAGCACGGCTTCGATGCGCTGGTTGCGCTGGACATGACCGCCAGCGAAACGGTGAGCCGCTACTATCCGGATTTTGCCCAGCTCGGCATTCATATCATCGCCGCCAACAAGTTTGCCGGTGCCGCCGACAGCGAGTTCTACCAGCGCATCAAGCAGACCTGCCGCGACCATCAGGTGCAGTGGCGCTACAACGCCACCGTGGGCGCCGGGCTGCCAATCCAGTCCAGCATCCAGATGCTGCGCCAGAGCGGCGACCGCATTCAGGGGGTCTCCGGCATCTTCTCCGGCACCCTCTCCTGGCTGTTCCAGCAGTATGACGGCACCCGCCCCTTCTCCGAGCTGGTGGATGAGGCGTGGCAGCACGGTCTGACCGAACCGGATCCCCGCGAAGATCTCTCCGGTCAGGATGTGCGGCGCAAGCTGCTTATTCTGGCGCGGGAAGCGGGCTTCGAGCTCGACTCCGCCGATATCGAGCTGGAGAATCTGGTGCCCGTTACGCTGCGCAAGGTGACCGCCTATCAGTTCATGGACAGACTGAAAGAGCTGGATGGCCCGATCCAGACCGCCTTCGAAGGGGCCAAGCGCCTCGGCAAGGTACTGCGCTACGTGGCCCGCTTCGAGCATGACGGCAAGGCGCGGGTCGGACTGGAGGCGCTGGAGCCCCATCACCCGTTTGCCAACCTCTTGCCGTGCGACAACATCTTCGCCATCGAGAGCGACAGCTATCGCACCAACCCGCTGGTGATCCAGGGGCCGGGGGCGGGTCGGGAAGTGACCGCCGCCGCTATCCAGTACGATCTGTGGCAGATCTGCGCCAGCCTCTAAGGTGATATGCAAAGGGAGCAGCACTCAGCTCCCGCACACAATAAAAAAGCCCGAGTCGATGACTCGGGCTTTTTGCTGAATGTCGCTTCGATTAGGAGAAGCAGGCCTGCAGCACGTAGAAGATGGCGATAGCCAGAATGGCACCGGCAGGCAGGGTGATGATCCAGGAGACCACGATGTTGCGCAGTACCCCCAGATTCAGCGCCGCAATACCGCGCGCCAGACCGACACCCATCACCGCACCGACCAGGGTCTGGGTGGTGGAGATGGGCAGACCGGTGCCGGAGGCAATCACTACGGTCGCGGCAGTCGCCAGCTGGGCAGCAAAACCACGGCTCGGGGTCAGGTGAGTGATGCCGGTACCGACCGTCGCCATCACCTTCTCGCCCATGGTCGCCAGACCGATCACGATACCGATACCGCCAAGGGGCAGGATCCACCAGGCAATGGCAGCCTGACTGGAAATCTCGCCACCAGAAGCCACGATAGAGGCCACCGCAGAGAGCGGGCCAATGGCGTTGGCCACATCGTTGGAGCCGTGGGCAAAGGCCATGGCACAGGCGGTGATCACCATCAGGATGCCAAACACCTTCTCCACGTTGGCGAAGTGCATCTTGCTGTCATCCTGCGGGTTGTACTTCTGACCGCGAATGTAGATCCAACCGGCAAACGCCACTGCGATGGAGATGGCGATGGAGAGCAGAATGCCCTCGCCATCGCTCAGGTGCAGACCGACGTGGGTCAGCCCCTTCTTGATGGTCACCAGACAGATCACCAGCGCAGTCAGGAACATGTAGAACGGCACATAGCGCTTGGCGTTGTTCAGGGGATCATCGGTGTTGAAGATAAGCTTCTGCACGCTGATGAACATGAAGTAGGCGATGACACCTGAGATGGCCGGGGTGATGACCCAGGAGCCGACGATGCCGCCAAACTTGCTCCACTGCACCGCTTCCGGGCCAATGCTCACCACAGCGAAACCGACGATGGCGCCGATGATGGAGTGAGTGGTGGAAACAGGCCAGCCGAAGTAGGAGGCGAGGATCAACCAGGCGCCTGCCGCCAGCAGGGAGGCGATCATACCGAGCACCAGCAGGTCCGGGCTATCGACAAACGCATTGCTGTCGATGATGCCGTTACGGATGGTGGCCGTCACTTCGCCACCAGCCAGATAGGCACCGGCAAATTCGAAGATCATGGCAATGATGATCGCCTGACGGATGGTCAGGGATTTGGTGCCGACCGATGTGCCCATGGCGTTGGCCACGTCATTCGCGCCAATACCCCAAGCCATCAAAAAGCCGAACAAGGCCGCCACGAGCACCAGAGTGGTGCCGTAATTCGCGATAATGTCCATTAGTAGTGTTTACCCAGTCAGTCGATTACGAACGAGCCAGCATCAGTTCCAGACGGGCGCCTACGCGCTCGGCCTGATCTGCCAGGTCACCTACCCATTCGAGGATCTTGTAAAGGAACATCACATCGATCGGATTGTAATTGTGCTCAACCGCTTGCAGCTGTTGGCGCAGTCCGATCTGCATGGTGTCTGTATCGTCCTCGATCAGATCCAGCTGATGGATCATCTCGGCAACCATTTCCACTTCCCGTCCTTTGAAGCCGGTCTCGAGCAGCTCGTCGAGCTCCCCGATCGCTTTCTCGGCCTGAGCGGTCGCATCAATACAACGTTTGAGGTAAGCCATGAAATCCGTCCGCATTTCAGCGGGGAACTCCATGCGACGGCCAAGCATGCGGCCGGAGATATCCTTGGCACGGTTGGCAATCTTGTCTTGCTGGGTCAACAGCTCCAGCAGGTCGGTACGTGCAACCGGCAGGAACAGGCCGCGAGGCAGTTTCAGACGGATTTCACGCTTGAGGGTATCTGCCTCTTTTTCCAGCTGGGCGATCTGCTGCCGGATCTTCTCGGCATCTTCCCAACGGTCTTCGGCAACGGCGTCAAAGAAAGGAACCAACTGCTGGGAGCACTGGTGAACCTTGACGATATGCTTCTGCAGCGGCTTGATGGGGGACTTGGCAAAAAGCCCCAAAATAGTATTTACTGGCATGGCCAAACCTGTGTCGGTGAAAAAACACTCGATACGATTTTATGAGGCGCGCATGGTAACCGAACTGCGCCCTCAATTAAACCGCGAATTAATCTAGTCGTCTCGCGGGCATTATATCCCCGCGACCCGAATCCTGCCCCCCAAAGTTGTCTGCCAGCCCGGAATGACTATGCAAACTGAGATCGAGATAAAGTTTTTTGTCGCCCGCGACATTCAAGCCAAGTTATCCAACCTGCTGAATTCTCTTGAGATTAAAGAATCGTCACAACAGCAGCTCGGCAACGTCTATTTCGATACGCCGACCCTGGCTCTGCGCCAGCTGGAGATGGGACTGCGGATCCGCCGCTGCAACGCCTTCGCCGAACAGACCATCAAATGCCGTGGCCAGGTGGTGGGCGGCCTGCACGCCAGACCCGAGTACAACGCTCCCGTGAGCGGCGATCTGCCGACCCTCTCGGCCTTTCCCGATGAGATTTGGCCAACCCTGAGCGAGCGCGACCACATTCAGCAGCAGCTGGTCGCCCAGTTTCGCACCGACTTCCTGCGCCGCCACTGGCTGATCGCCTTCGAGGGGGCCGAGATTGAGCTGGCCTGGGATCAGGGAGAGATCGTCGGCAGTCAAGGCAGCACCACCATCAACGAGCTGGAACTGGAGCTCAAATCAGGCGCTACCGCGGCGCTGTTTGCACTGGCCCAACGCCTCGCCGGGATCGGCGGGCTGCGCCTTGGCGCCCAATCCAAGGCCCAGCGCGGCTATCGACTGGCTGGTCTTGGCAAACCGCTGGCCCTGCAGGCGCTGGTCGAACATGAAGGTATGGATGGCACAACGGGGGTAAGCGAGGGGCTGCGCCACTGGCAGCATCACGAGCAGCTCTGGCTGGAGCATCCTCAGGATAAAGGCATTCAACAGCAGGCACTCGCAGCCCTGTGCCAAGGGATCGATCTGGTCGCCCGCACTGCGGCCACGCTGCCACAACCCGCACCTTGGCTGCCAGCACTGACCAGCCTGCACGCCCATCTGCAAGCCCAATCGGACGAGCAAAACGAGTGGCCTGCCGAACTGGCCGATCTCTTCCTCTATCCGGCATATGTCGAGTTGCAGCTGGCCATCGCCGCCTGGCTGCATCACGCAGCCTGAGTGGTGCGATGTCGTAAATAAAGGCCAGAAACAAAAGCCAAAAACAAAACGGGTGAGCCTTGGCTCACCCGTTTTGCATTACAGCAGGTTGAGCTGCTGCATGGCGCTGCGAATGCGCTCGCGAGTCGCCTCCGACAGCGGCATCACCGGCAGGCGACACTCCTCGCTGCAGAAACCGAGCAGGGAAGCGGCATATTTGGCACCGGCCGGGCTCGGCTCGGCAAACATCGCCTGATGAAGCGGAATCAGCTTGTCTTGCAGTTCACGCGCTTCTTGCCACTTGCCGGCCAGCGTGAGGTTCTGCACCTCGGCCACCAGCTTGGGGGCCACGTTGGCGGTCACAGAGATACAGCCCTGACCACCGCCGATGTTGTAGGCCACAGCCGTGGCATCTTCACCGGAGAGCCAAGCGAAGGGCTTTTTGATCAGCTGGCGCTCGGTCCAGGGGCGCGCCAGATCGCCGGTGGCATCTTTCACCCCGGCAATGCGCGGCAGCTCGGCCAGACGGGCCAGGGTCGCGGGTTGCACGTCAACGATGGCGCGCGGCGGGATGTTGTAGACAATGATCGGCTTGGCGGTGGCATCGTGTACCGCCTTGAAGTGGTGGTAGAGCCCCTCCTGATTGGGGCGGTTGTAGTAACCGGCCACATGCAGAGTGGCATCAGCCCCCACCCGCTCGGCATGGAGGGTGTACTCGATGGCTTCGACCGGATTGTTGGAGCCCGCTCCGGCAATCACCGGAATACGGCCAGCGACCTGTTTGACCACCAGCTCCACCACCCGGCAGTGCTCGTCGTGGGTCAGGGTCGGGCTCTCCCCCGTGGTACCCACCGGCACAATGCCGTGAGTACCCTGCTCGATATGCCACTCCACCAGACGCAGCAGCGCCTCTTCATCCAGCTTTCCCTGTCGAAACGGGGTGATCAACGCAACGATTGAACCTTGAAACATGGGATCTCCTTCTCCTAAATGACGCGCATATGGCAATAAAAAACCCCGGTACGATGTGCGCAACCGGGGTTTGAAGCTTCTCAGGGATGAGAGGTTACGCGCGAACGTCGGCAGGCCCGAATTTCAGGCTTTTTTTGTGCTTTCGTTTCGACCCGTTGAACCGCATTTCGTCATCTCTGGTCAAAAAATGGTGTCTGGGCATATTTCGGGAACACGGCATAAATGTCAAGGCGAAAGGGGCTATGTATAATGGCCGCCCAAAATTGCGTGGAGAGACCCGATGAGCAGCCCTATCAGTGCCGTCAGCCAGATGCTGGAACGAAACCAAGCCCTCTTTGTCGGCAAGCGGCTACTTGTCTGTGGCGCCCTGGAGGATGACTACCCCCGCCAGCTGGCGAGCCTGGCCCGGACCCTGACCGTCTTTACCACCGATTACTGCTACTACCGCAGCCAGCAGGCCGCCCTCGGCGAGGCGATCCTGTTTGACCACCAGCTAGGTGGTGCCCCCCGCTTCGATGCCCTGTTGCTGCTGATGCCCAAGGCCAAGGCCGAGGCACAATATCTGCTGGCCATGATGACCCCCTTGCTGGAAGCGGGTGCCGATCTGTTCCTGGCCGGTGAAAACCGCGGCGGCATCAATGGCGCCGACAAGCTGCTGGCCCCCTATGGCGAAAAGCCGATAAAGCGCGATTCGGCGCGCCGCTGCTCGCTCTATCACGGTGAGCTGAGCAAGCCGGTTGAACCTTTCAATCTGGATAGCTGGTTTGGCCGCTATCAGTGCAAGGCGGATGATACCGAACTGACCGTGCTGGCGCTGCCCGGCGTCTTCAGCGCCGCCGAGCTGGATCTCGGCACCCAGATGCTGCTGGCCGCCGTGCCACCGATGAAGGGCGAGCTGCTCGATTTTGGCTGCGGCGCCGGGGTAATTGGGTCTGTGCTGGCCAAGCGCAATCCGGATCTGCAGGTCAACATGGTGGATATCAGCGCGCTGGCGCTCGAATCGAGCCGCCGCACCCTGGCGATCAACGGTCTGCAGGGCAAGGTCACCGCTTCCGATGTCTATTCGGATGTCTCCACCCGTTTCCAGCACATCGTCTCCAACCCGCCATTCCATGCGGGTCTCAAAACCTTCTATGCGGCGACCGAGCAGTTCCTGGCCAAGGCGCCGGAATTTTTGCTGCCAAATGGTTCGCTGACCATTGTTGCCAACGCCTTCTTGCGCTATCAGCCTATACTGGAGACACACTTCAAACGGACTGAAGTGATCAGCAGTGATGCCAAATTCAAGGTCTATCTGAGCAAAGTGTAATTAAGTGTAAGCAGTACAAGAAAACAGCTAGAGAGCCCCATACGGGATCTGGTAAGGTACTAAGAGCACGATAAAAACCACCCCTTTAGGGGTGTTTTTATACCGAGCTTTGAAAACCTTTTCATGTTGTTCATTCAGGGAGAGAAATACGATGGCAGGCATTTTGACCATGATCCTGGCTGGTGGCGAAGGTACTCGCCTGCAGCCTCTGACCACTACCCGCAGCAAGCCTTCCGTCCCCTTTGGTGGCAGTTACCGGCTGATCGACTTTGTCCTCAACAACTTCGTCAACGCCGACTTTCTGCGCATCTATGTACTGACCCAATTCAAATCACAGTCCCTCTACCTGCACATGAAGAAGGGGTGGAATATCGTCGGCATCACCGACCGCTTTATCGATCCCATCCCGGCCCAGATGCGGATGGGCAAACGCTGGTATGACGGCACCGCCGATGCTATCTACCAGAACCTCGGCTTTATCGAGCGGGCCGAACCGGATCATGTCTGCATCTTCGGCTCCGACCACATCTACAAGATGGATGTGAGCCAGATGGTCACCTTCCACAAGCAGAAGAACGCCGCCATGACGGTCGCAGCCCTGCGCATGCCCATCGAAGAGGCGAGCGCCTTCGGGGTGATCGAGGTCGATACCGAAGGGCGGATGATCGGCTTTCAGGAAAAGCCGAAGCAGCCCAAGCACATTCCCGGCGATCCGACCCAGGCGCTGGTCTCCATGGGTAACTACATCTTCGAGACCGATGCCCTCTGCCGCGAGTTGAAACGGGATGCCACCGAAGAGAACTCCAGCCACGACTTTGGCAAGGATGTGATCCCGAGCCTCTACCCGCGTGCCCCCGTCTATGTCTATGACTACAGCACCAACGTCATCCCCGGCGAGAAACCGCACGTCTACTGGCGGGATGTGGGCACCCTCGACTCTTATTGGCAAGCGCACATGGACCTGGTGGCCGACAATCCCCCCTTCTCCCTCTATAACCGCAAGTGGCCCCTGCACACCCACTATCCGGCGCTGCCGCCTGCTACCTTCATCGACAGCGACGAGTGCAAGGTGAAGATCGCCAACTCGCTGATCTCCGCCGGTTGCTTCATTCAGGGCAGCCAGATCCAGCGATCCATCCTTGGTTTCCGCTGCAATATCGGCGCGTGCAGCCATATCAGTGAATCCGTGCTGCTGGGGGATGTGAAGATTGGTGAAGGGTGCTCCATCCGGCGCGCCATCATTGATAAAAACGTTGAAATTGCGCCAGGCACCGTTATCGGTGAAAATCTGGACCACGATAGAGAGCGATTTACCGTATCCGAAGGCGGTATCGTGGTGGTACCTAAGGGAGCAAGAGTTGGCTATTAACCCACTGAAAATCCTGTTTGTTGCCTCGGAAGTTGAGGGGCTGGTCAAGACCGGGGGCCTGGCCGATGTCGCCAGAGCCCTGCCGATGTACCTGGCCCAGAAGGGGCATGATGTCAGGATCATGCTCCCCTTCTACAAGACGATAAAGCGACGGGATGAGGCCAGACTGGTGGCGTCACGCTGGTTGCCAACCCACCCCGGGCTGCCGGATATCGGTTATCGCATCTACCAGATGGAGCTGGATGGCGTCTGCGTCTATCTGCTCGACTGCCCGCAATATTTCGATCGTCCCCAGCTCTACGCCGAGAACAATCAGGCCTATCCGGATAATGGCGAGCGCTTTGCCTTCTTCTCGGCCGCGGCCCTCCATGCCTGCGAGCAGCTTGGCTTTGCCCCGGATATCGCCCACTGCAATGACTGGCACACCGGCCTGCTGCCACTGCTGCTGAAAACCCGCCACGCTCACAACCCCTTCTTCCAGCAGACCCGCAGCGTAATTAGCATTCACAATGCGGCGTTTCAGGGGGTGTTTGGCCGAGAGCAGTTCTGGGCCATGCCCGAGATCGCCGACTACGAACGCCGCATCAACTACGACTACGGTCATGTCAATCTGCTCAAGTGCGGGGTGCTTTACGCCGACAAAATCAATGCGGTCAGCCCCAACTATGCCCAGGAGCTGCTGACTCACCTCGGCGCCCACGGCATGGCGCATATCTTCCAGCAGCGGGCGGCGGATCTCTGCGGCATCCTCAACGGCTGCGACTACAAGGACTGGGATCCGGAGTTCGACGAATTCCTGCCTGCGACCTACAGCATCGACAACATGGCTGGCAAACAGATCTGCAAAGAGAGCCTGCAACAGGAAGCGGGGCTGGCCGTGGCGGACTTGCCCATCTACGGCATGGTTTGCCGCCTGACCGAGCAAAAGGGCGTTCCCCTGCTGCTCCCTGCGCTGGAGAAATTCCTCCACCATCAGGTACAAGTGGTGATCGTCGGCTCTGGCGATCCTGCGCTCGCCACGCAACTGCAAACCATGGCCCGGGATTATCCGGGCAAGCTCGCCTTCATCAACACCTATGACGATCGACTGGCTCATCTGGTCGAAGCCGGTGCCGACTTCTTCCTGATGCCCTCGCTGTTCGAGCCTTGCGGCCTCAACCAGATGTACAGTCTCGCCTATGGTACCCTGCCACTGGTGCGCGCCGTGGGTGGTCTGAAAGATACCGTGGTGGATTGGGATGCGGATCCCGAGCATGCCACCGGCTTCTGCTTCAACGATCCGACTGCCGCCATCCTGCTCGATACCATGCGCCGCAGCCTGCTCTATTTCCTGCAGGACAAGGAGCGTTTTGCCAAGGTGCAGCGCAATGCCATGAGCACCCGCTTCAACTGGCCTGACTCAGTCACCCAGTATGAACGGATGTATCAGAGCGCATTGGGCCGTTACTGAACGCCAAACGTCAGCTGATTGCTGAAGTTTTGTACCCTTGGCGCCACTTTGGGCGTCAACAGCGAAAAAAGTCCCCTTTGGCTGTTGACGCTCCCCCAAAACTCTATAGAATCCCCCTCCGCAGTGATGCGAAGGTGGCGGAATTGGTAGACGCGCTAGCTTCAGGTGTTAGTGTCCCACGGATGTGAGGGTTCGAGTCCCTCTCTTCGCACCATGCTTTATCCAGACAGCATGTAAATCCAGACTGGAAACCCGAATGTGCGAAGGTGGCGGAATTGGTAGACGCGCTAGCTTCAGGTGTTAGTGCCCCCCGGGTGTGAGGGTTCGAGTCCCTCTCTTCGCACCATGATTCTGACATGTAAACACAGATCAATGCGCTCCAACCGCATTTAAAAACCAGCTGGAGAAAATCAGTGTGCGAAGGTGGCGGAATTGGTAGACGCGCTAGCTTCAGGTGTTAGTGTCCCACGGATGTGAGGGTTCGAGTCCCTCTCTTCGCACCATTCATTACGCAAAAGGCCCATCACGAAAGTGATGGGCCTTTTGTTTTTACTCCTTGTTATGGCTATGCTTTTGACGACTCCCCGCTCATCGTCATGCCAAGGAACGCATATGATACTGGATACCGACATTCACAACTTTTACGAACATCTGGTGCTCAAGGAGATTGAGAAACAGAGTCTGCAGCAGAAGCTCAACAGCGATCAGATGGCCGACCTCTGCTGCCTCACCCTCAACCAGCTTCCGGCCCACTATATTCGCCACAATGTCGACATGATCTACTTCCTGACCGACGCCAAGCGTACCGAAATGGAGAAACTGGTGGTCGAATCGCTCAAGGTGGCACAGCAGAAGATCAAGCAGGCTCCCGTCAAAAGCTCATAACCAGGGCTGCTGCCAGAGCAGGGTAACGATACCGGTCAACCCGGCCACTGGCAGCAAGATCAAGGCGGGCCGCAATCCGGGCTCCAGCATCACCCAGGCAGCCAGCAGAAAACCGGCACTCCAGGTGCCGTACTCTTTATCCTGACCCCATGCGAGTACGGCCACCGCCACCAGCAACATCATCCCCCGCAATATCCAGCGCATTGTTTTCTCCCCAACCAACAATTGATAATAATTATCATCTTCATCTACTGGGGATGCAAGTGGCGTCACAGGCAAGCTTCGTATGTGACCCCTTGTGTCAACAGGCCGCTCAAAAACGGGTTATGAGATCAACTAATTTGTGATTTTTTCAATCAAATGTGCATTTTTGCCAATTTGATGGGGCTTTAACCCGTCGGGTTTGTGGTAGATTGCGGCCTCTTTTTGGGTTGCCTCCTCGGGATCGATGTATCCACAGGACGAGAGGGAGTGACCTTGGCGAGCAAGAGTTTAGGAAGTATCTATGCAAAACCAACAAAACCACATCCGACTACCGGGCATGGCACAGGTGTTTGCCTGTCTGGCCATTTTCCTGGCCCTGGCATTCTCGTTCACCAGCGTGCTCGATCTGCCGATCCAGCTGGCGTTGTTCATCGCCTGGTTCGTCATCATGGGGCTTGGCATCAAACTCGGCCACGATTACAAATCCCTGGAACAGGCAGCCGTTGACGGCGTTGCCAAGGGAATGGGGGCCATCCTGATCCTGGTCTCCGTCGGTGCTCTGGTCGGCACCTGGATTGCCGGTGGCATAGTCCCCAGCATCATCTACTTCGGCCTCAAGGTGATTCACCCGTCCATCTTCCTGCTGGCAACCCTGATCATCTGCTCCCTGACCTCGCTGGCCACCGGCACCTCCTGGGGCTCTGCCGCCACCGCCGGTATCGCCATGATGGGGATCGGCCACAGCCTAGGCGTGCCTGCGCCGCTGGTAGCCGGTGCCGTGCTCTCCGGCGTCTATTTTGGTGACAAGCTCTCTCCGCTCTCCGACTCAGTAGTACTGGCTTCGACCATGTCCAACGTCGACGTGGTGGAACACATCAAGGGGATGCTGCCTATCAGCCTGCTCTCCTATGTCATCACCGCCGTGCTATTCACCGTGATGGGCATGCAGTATTCGGGCAACGTCAGCCTGGAGCAGGTCAATCTGGTGATGGAGGCGCTCGACAACCAGTTCAATATCACCCCGCTGGCCATAGTGCCGGTGGTGCTGGTACTGGGCCTGCTTGCTAATCGCAAGCCCGCCTTCCCGGTGATCAGCTTCGGCGCCCTGCTGGGCCTGATCTGGGCCATCGCCTTCCAGGGCATGGATCCGGTCAAGGCGATGCACTCGGCTTATAGTCCATTTGCCATCACCTCCGGCATCGACTTTATCGACAACATTCTCGGTCGCGGCGGCATGGAGTCCATGCTGGGTTCGGTTGCGGTCATCATCTTCGGTCTCGGGTTTGGCGGCCTGCTGGAGAAGGTCGGTATTCTGGAAGTGATCGCCAGCGCCTTCGAGAAGCGCATCAATAGCGTCGGCAGCCTGACCAGCCACACCATCGGCACCGCGTTTCTGGCCAACGTGTTCGGCTCGGCCATGTATGTGTCGCTGATCCTGACCCCCAAGATCATGGCCAAAAACTACGACCGACTGGGACTGGCGCGCAAGAACCTCTCTCGCAACGCCGAGTTTGGCGGCACCCTCACCTGCGGCATGGTGCCCTGGAGCGACAACGGCATCTTCATGGCCGGGGTTCTGGGGGTGGCAACCCTCGACTACCTGCCCTACATGTGGCTGAGCTTCACCTGCATCATTGTTACCATCACCCTCGCCTACATGGGCAAGGCAGTGAACCGGATCCCGCTGGTCGCGGCGGCAAGCTCCCGCTAAGCCATTCTGCAAACAACAAAGGCGCCATCGAGGCGCCTTTGTTGTTTCAGAGAAATGCTGTTTGATGGAGCGCACTGGGCACCACAAACAAAAACAAAAACAGCCCTCGTTGCCGAGAGCCGTTTCATCAGGCCGATAACGCCGATCAGATGGAGAAGCTGGAGCCACAGCCACAGGTCGTGGTGGCATTGGGGTTGGTCACGGTAAAGCGTGAACCTTCCAGACCCTCGGTGTAATCCACACTGCCGCCTACCAGATATTGCAGGCTCATGGGATCGATCACCATGGTGACGCCATTCTTCTCGACTACGGTGTCCCCGTCGTTGATCTTCTCATCAAAGGTAAAGCCATACTGGAAACCGGAGCAGCCCCCACCCGTGATGTATACCCGCAGCTTCAGCTCGGGATTCTCTTCCTCGGTGATCAGGTTCTTCACCTTGTTGGCCGCCGCATCCGTCATCTGGATGGGCAGCGGGGCTTCTGCTACTGCACTCATTACTGACCTCACAACCATTAGATCCACAAACATGGAAACCGCGAAATTATCCAATACCCGACCATTCAGTTCAAGTATTCACCACGTTTAACCGGCCGCGGGAACCGGAGCAGGCGGCGCGGCGACCAGCGGCTTGATCACCTCGCCCCACTCAACCAGCAGCTCTTGCGCCGGTTGCCTGCCATCCTTGTTGATGGTGACACGGATCCGATCCGGCACAAAGCCTTCCGGCAACTGCCAATTCCCTTCCAGCAGCTGAAAATAACGCAGGGCATAGCGCCACTCACTCACCTTCATCCCGAGATCGCGGCCGGTTAGCGTCTTCGGCTTGTCAGCCAGACTCCCCTCGACCCGGATCTGCACCTGACCACGGAACAGCTCCCGCTTCTTGGCGGGCTGGGTCAGGGCGAGACGATAGTGGTAGCGACCGGGAATGCTGGTCTCCTGCAGAGTCAGGTTGTCGATCACTACCCCCACCTGTTCGCCGGTGGGGCGCATGATCCGCTCGAAAAAGGCCAGCTGGCGTTTGAGCTCCTGCACCTGCGCCTCCTGACTCTTCAGGGTGGTCTGCAACTGCTCGAAGGCCGCTTTCTGGGTCGCCAGCTGGGTATCTTTCACCCCCAATTCGGTCTTGAGCTGGCCGATGGCCTTGCCCTGACGATCCAGCGTCTCCTGCTGTACCACCAACAGACTGCTCTGGGCCAGCTCCTGACGGTTCCCGACAAAGTAACCAATGAGCCCGCCAACGGCTAACACGACCAATAACTTCAATAGATTGGACATAGCCCCTCATCCCGTTATCACGCCATTTACGGCAGCGCCTCTCCCTTCACTATACCGCCCGGACCGGGGTCACAGGCGATAAAGGGAAAAATTAACTGGCCGTGGCGCTGCCATCACCCCGCTTTTGACGCGCGGCAAGCCGTAAAGTTCGCTCCAGGATCTGGGAATAGATGGGCCGGCCACCCAGCCACTGGGCAACCAGAGTCGCCCCGACCGTGGTAATCATCATCGGCAGGATCAGCTGATAGTTGTCGGTCATCTCGGTGACCAGCACGATACCGGTGATGGGGGCACGCACGGTGGCGGCAAACAGCGCCCCCATGCCGGCAATGGCAAAGGCACCGGGCTCGATGCCCAGCTCGGGAAACGCCGCATGAAACAGATGGCCGAACACCACGCCAAACAGGGTGCCTAGTGCGAGGGTCGGCGCAAACACCCCGCCCGGGGCACCGGAGCAGAAGCAGATGAGGGTCGCCACCAGCCGCACCGAGAAGATGAGGAACAGGGTCGCCATCGCATACTCATCGCCCATCAGATGGGGGATGAGTTCAGTGCCGCCGCCGGTCACCGCGGGAGCAAACAGCGACAGCACACCAAACGTTCCGGCGACCAGCATGCCGATGGCCACGAAACGGTGGCGCTTGTTCTGATGCAGCGCCAGATAACCATCCTGACAGGCAAGCACCAGCTTGTTGAAGACAAAACCGAGCACCCCGAAGGTGGCCCCCATAAAGAGGAACAGCCAGAGCGCCTTGAGGGCTGGCGCATCGTAGTGAGGCAGGGTGATCACCGCCCCCTGCCCTTTCATGTTCTGCAGCATCAGGGTCGCCATGATGGCGGAGATCCCCACCGCCTTGATGGCCAGAAAGGAGTAGCGGAATTGCGGTCGCATCTCCTCCATCACAAACAGGATGCCCGCCAGCGGCGCATTGAAGGCTGCCGCCAGACCGCCCGCCGCACCGGCGGCCAGCAGGGCGTGACCATGCTCCTTGGGTAGCCGGAAGATATCCGCCACCATCTTGCCAAGGTTGCCACCGATCTGCACCGAGGGCCCCTCCCTCCCCAGCACCATGCCGGAGCTCAGGGTGCAGATGCCACCGAAGAACTTGACCGGCAACACCCGCCACCACCGCACCGGGCGCAGATCGTCCATCGCCCCCTCGATCTCGGGAATGCCGGAACCGCCCGCTTCCGGGGCAAAGGTATGAGTGAGGAAGTAGCCGACAAATCCCAGCAAGGCGCTGAAGCCAAAGCCGAGCAGACCGAGCTGCCACCAGGGACGGTCGGCCAGCAAGGCAATGCGTTGCTCTGCCAGCCAGTGGACTCCCGATTCGAACAGGCCGCACACCAGTCCGGCCAGGGTGCCGACCAGCGCCGCCAGCAACAGAACCAGCAAGGGCATCTTGTCTTGCCGGATAATGCGGGAAAGCGGCCCCCGCGAAGAGGTATCGGCTTCAGAGGAGAGAGCTTGTTGCGCCATCTTGTTACACCAACTTGGAAAAACCATATCGTCAGCTAGCTGAGATCAGGATCACCCGGTGCGTTGCTCGGCTGCCCAGGGCTGGGGCTTTCTGCTATAGTCGGCCCGTTAAATTTTTGTCACGGGAGCAGACCGAGAGTCCGGGTGGCGAGAGCGCAAAGCATACTCCTGATGCTCCGGCCTGCCGAGTCTCAATCGGCTGCAATCCCTTGTGTGACGACCAAAATCCCATTAAGGATGATCCATGTCAAAATCAGATCAGCTGTTTGAACAGGCCCGCCAGACCATTCCGGGTGGCGTCAACTCACCGGTCCGCGCCTTCAATGGGGTCGGCGGCACGCCCCGCTTCATCGATCACGCCGACGGCGCCTATCTCTATGATGTGGATGGTCAGGCCTACGTGGATTACATCGGCTCCTGGGGCCCCATGCTGCTGGGTCACAACCACCCGGCCATCAAGGCCGCCGTCATCAATGCCGTTGAGAAAGGGCTGAGCTACGGTGCGCCAACCGAGATCGAAGTGCTGATGGCCGAGAAAGTCCGCCAGATTGTCCCCTCCATGGAGCAGGTGCGGATGGTCAACTCCGGCACCGAAGCCACCATGAGCGCCATCCGTCTGGCCCGTGGCTACACCGGTCGCGACAAGATCGTCAAATTCGAGGGTTGCTACCACGGCCACGCCGACTCCCTGCTGGTCAAGGCCGGTTCCGGCGCCCTGACCCTGGGTCAGCCCAACAGCCCGGGCGTTCCAGCCGATTTCGCCAAACACACCTTGACCTGCGTCTTCAACGATCTGGATTCGGTGCGTGAAGCCTTCACCCAGTACGGCAGCGAGATCGCCTGTATCATCGTCGAGCCGGTCGCAGGCAACATGAACTGCATCCCGCCGGTGCCGGGCTTCCTGGAAGGTCTGCGCGCCATCTGTGACGAGTTCGGCGCCCTGCTGATCCTGGACGAGGTGATGACCGGCTTCCGCGTCTCCCTGCGCGGTGCCCAGGGCCACTACAACATCGACCCGGACCTCACCACCCTCGGCAAGATCATCGGTGCCGGCATGCCTGTGGGCGCCTTCGGCGGCAAGAAGAAGGTGATGCAGCACATTGCCCCGACCGGCCCTGTCTATCAGGCGGGGACTCTCTCCGGCAACCCGGTTGCCATGGCAGCCGGTCTGACCATGCTGGATCTGCTGCTGGAGCCGGGTCTCTATGAGCAGCTGAGCGCCAAAACAGCTCGTGTTGCCGAGGGACTGAAGGCGGCCGCCACCAAACACGGTATCCCGCTCGCCATCAACTATTTGGGCGGCATGTTCGGCTTCTTCTTCACCGAAGAGAACGAAATCACCCGCTACGAGCAGGTCACTCGCTGCGATATGGAACGCTTCAAGCGCTTCTACCATCTCATGCTGGAAGAGGGCGTCTATCTGGCGCCGAGCGCCTACGAGGCGGGCTTCCTGTCACTGGCTCACGGTGACAAAGAGATTGAACACACTCTGGCGGCCGCCGAGCGCAGCTTCGCCAAGCTGGCTGGCTAAATCGCCGCTGGTTGTCGCAAAGGGCCCGTCATGGGCCCTTTTCTATTACAGAGACTCCATCACCACACTGGGCGGCAATACGCCCAGTTCTGGTGCATTACCCCCTCGTCATCCACCGATTTGTCATTCTCTGGTGCAACTTGCCCTGCCATCCCTGTCATAAAGCAGGCCCACTATTTGCACATCCTCTACAGAGCCCACGTCACCGAGGTCCATATGGCAGAGATGAGCCCCATCGATGTGCTGCGGCGCTATCAGGAGTATCAGGAGGAGCTGACCCCGCTACTGCAGGGGCTGCTCAGCGCTCCCCTTGCCTCGCTCAAGGGGTATCCCTTTGTCGTCAGCATTGACGACTATCAGGGGCCGATGTGCATCCAGCCTGCGGCACCGGCGGCCCATAACCGGCTGCACCTTATCGTGCAGGGGCAAGGACGGGAGATCACCGTCTGTCTGAATCAGCTGATTGGCTGGTTGATGGGAGACAGGGAGCGCCGCCGCGCCATGCCCTGGTTCAAGGCGGTCTATGTGGTGCTCAGCATGGCGCTGTTTTTGATCGTCGCGACGCTCATCTGGCACGGGCTGGAGCAGCTCTACCAGCTATTGTGCGGCGAGCAGCAGAACCAGCTCGGCGCCTTTAGCGCCATCATCTTCCTGACGCTGGCACTGGCGGTGTTCGATCTGGGCAAGACCATTCTGGAAGAGGAGGTACTGCTGCATAAGGATATCTTCCGCCACAGCGCTATTCGCCGCACCATCACCCGCTTTATCGCCGCCATTCTGATCGCGGTCTCCATCGAGGGGCTGTTGCTGCTATTCAAAGGCTCGCTCGGCCAGAGCGAGCTGCTCTGGCCAGCGGTCGGAGTGATGGGGTGTGCGGTGGGTTTGCTGCTGGCGCTTGGCCTCTATGTTTTTCTGGGGGCCAAGGCCGAAGCGGCACTGGTACAGGCTAGCCTGCGCTCTCCACCGTCAGTTGCACAGGGGAGCGACGCGCCGCCCGCCAGGAGGCGTACATGGTCCAGGAGGTATAGATGACGATAAAGGCAACCAGCCACTTCAGCATCTCCATATCCATGGATTTGACCAGCATGGCGGCCAGCACCACACCGATGGGGCCAAAGATGGCCACCGCCAGCACCGCCTTGGCATCGAATGCCCCTTTACGGATAAAGGTGCCTGCGGAGAAGACGCTGAGCACGGCGGTGGAGCCCATCATGATGGGAAACGCCACCAGCGGATTCATCCCCAGCAGATAAACCAACGTCATGCAGGGGGCAAACAGGCCGATACCGACATTCATCAGCACCCCGAAGATGAAATTGCCAAGCAGGGCGATCGCCAACTTGTAGCCGCTGAGCCCCATCGCATCGCCACCTACAGGGAAAAGACCCAGCAGACCGGCAAAGATCAGTCCTGCGACGACCAGTAAGGAGATAGCCATCACCAGCCGGATGGTCTGCCGATCAAACGAGGCCACATGGCGAGCCCCCCAGGCCGCGCCCGCTGCGGCGGCCATCATCATGCTGATCAGCGTCAGCGGATCCACCGCGACTGCACCGACGAAGATCAGCGACTGAGTCACGGTCGGCAGCACGCACTGCCCATTGAGGGTACCCGGCAGCACTCGATCATCGATCAGCTTGAAGTGCTTGTAGCAGGCGGTCTTTACCGCAAAGCTGCCCACCCCCAGGGTATCGAGGAAGTTGGCAACCCCACCGATCAACGCCACCGGCCAGAAGGGGGTCGCCTCAAAGGATCCACTCTGCTTCTTCCGCCAGCAGGCTTGCACCAGCATGAAGACAAATACGAGGCCTCCGGCTATAAAAACCAGCCGTAAAATATCAACTAACATAGGGGTTTCTCCTGCAACGGGCGGCGATTCTAAGGCAAGCAGCAGAAAAAATCTTGACCGGAATTAAGCAATGCTCACGACACACCTCTGCGAGGCGAAATATTTATCAATAGACTCCGAACGACTCTGCTAATACTTGTTACTGAGGCCAATAGGCCGGGTCCTGAGCACGTTGTTATGGTCCTTTCGCGACGACCACTTGTGCCAAAGGACATAATAAAAAGAGGGCCGGTAGTGATACCGACCCTCTTTCTGTATCTGGCCGGGGCGCTGGGCCCTCGACCATGACAACTGCCTATTGAATGCTCTTGCCGGCACGCACGTCCTTGATAAACCCCTTCAGGCTAGCCAGGTCACGGGGGGCACCGCGCAAGATCTGATCACCGATGATGAAGGCCGGGGTACCGGAGATACCGAGCGCTTCAGCCAGCGCACGGTTGGTACCGAGGTTCTGGTCAATGCTGCCATCCTTGATCTTGGCTTCCACCTTGCTCCAGTCCACACCGGCCGCCACTGCCAACTGCTTGACCTGCGCTTCATCTGCGAGCGGGCCCTGATGGGTATAGAGCTTCTCGTGGAACGCCTGGTATTTGTCAGGCTGACCCAGCTGGACCGCCAACGCAGCACGGGCTGCGAAGTAGGAGGACTCGCTCAGAATGGGGAACTGCTTGTAAATGTAACGGATATCTTTATCTTCCGCCATCAGCTGCTTGACCAGCGGATGGGCCCGCTTGCAGTAACCGCAGTTGTAATCGAAAAACTCCACAATGGTCAGCGACGCCTTCGGATTCCCCATCTCGGGATCCTGATTGGCATAAAGCTGCTTGGAGTGAGCCTTGATCAGCGCCTTGTCACTCTCGGCCTGCTGGCTCTCCTGCTTGGCACGCAGGGCATTGGACATCTCGACCAGGATCTCGGGGTTCTTGACCAGATAGTCGCGAACGATTTGTTCGACATCGCTTTTGGTCAGCTCGCTTGCATGTACCGGCATCGCCAGCAGGGTCACACCAGCCAGTGCGCAAAACAGGGCATTTTTAATAGTCATAACGTTATCTTGCAGAGGATATGATAGAGGCCACTATAGTGGTTGAGTCTGTTTTCAAGTCAAGCTATCTGGCCAAAAAAGCGCTTGATACGCTCTGATTGCCACTTTTTCATGTCATTTAGCGCAATTAACCAGCAATCGAACCGGACGGGGATTTACAAGCCGGATCAGCATGGTAATATTCGCCGCACTGCTGCGGAGGGGTGGCAGAGCGGCTGAATGCACCGGTCTTGAAAACCGGCGATGGGCGACCATCCGTGGGTTCAAATCCCACCTCCTCCGCCATTCATACCGAGCCCATGCAACCATGTTGCATGGGCTTTTTATTTGTCTGCTATTTGCCACTCCTCATAGCTCTTAACACATTAGCCTTCTTCAGCGCGCCCATTAATTTTCCCACCTGCAGGCTCAATAGCCACCACAAGATCCCTTATCAACATCGAACCTCTGAGTTCCTGCGCACATCCTTGCCCATTTTCTTATTACCCCAAACTACAACGACCCAACGCAGCGACCACGGCTCCAGCATGTTGCTACCGCCAATAACCCCTCTTCTGAATAAAGTCAGGGCCGGTTAACACAGTCTTAGAAAAGCAGGGACTATGGAGCCGCGGCTTAAAAAGAGGGGACGGCTAACTCAGGAAGCCTAGACCCCAAGCAAGAGAGCATGACGTATAGGCGATCATGGGATTCACGGGTTATGGCGATGCCAGCCCTGCCATACAGAGCAATGGCTTTACATGAAGAAAGAGTAAAAGCGTAACATCAGGCTATTCGTTGAACAGAAAGACAACAGCGAGTAACAATAAAAACAGAAGAAAGGAATAAGTCAGGTCAAATATCAGACGATTTGCTGAATTGCTGGTAATAAAAAACCCCGCTTGATGAGCGGGGTTCTTAAGTTGGGTGCCTAGCAGTGTCCTACTCTCGCATGGCGAATGCCACACTACCATCGGCGCTACCG
>NZ_JAJNOE010000005.1:0-227409 GCF_027854445.1 Aeromonas sp. PI_26 | reverse complement strand
GGTAATCTTCGCCCAGAAGATGATCATCGCCAAGTGCAACAAGGCCCGCAAAGTGGTTATCACTGCCACCCAGATGCTGGACTCCATGATCAAGAACCCGCGTCCGACCCGTGCCGAAGCCGGCGACGTGGCCAACGCCATCCTGGACGGTACCGACGCAGTGATGCTGTCCGGTGAGTCCGCCAAGGGTAAGTACCCGCTGGAAGCCGTGACCATCATGGCCACCATCTGCGAGCGTACCGATGCCGTGATGCCGTCCAACCTGTCTGCTTCTAACGACAGCAACAAGCTGCGCATCACCGAAGCCGTATGTAAAGGTGCGGTAGAGACCTCCGAGAAGCTGGACGCCCCGCTGATCGTGGTTGCCACCGAAGGCGGCAAGTCTGCCAAGGCTATCCGCAAGTACTTCCCGAAAGCCTGGATCCTGGCGATCACCACCAACAAGAAGACCGCTGCCCAGCTGGTTCTGACCAAGGGTGTGGTTGCTCACGTGGTTGACAGCATCGCCTCTACCGACGATTTCTATCGCATCGGTAAAGAAGCCGCGCTGGAAATCGGCATGGGCCAGAAAGGTGACGTTGTTGTGATGGTCTCCGGTGCTCTGGTACCGAGCGGCACCACCAACACCGCTTCTGTTCACGTTCTGTAACGACTGGCTGTTATAATCCAAACCATTTCTGTAGATATTGGTTGAAGAGACCCCGTTCCATTATCTCCTGAAGCTACTGCTGCACTAGATAAGGTTCGGGATCTGTTGGTGAATACTTTGCCATTTGGTATGTACAATTCTAGTTATCACCCGACACTGGTTTGAGACCAGTGTCTCTTTTAGACTGCTTTCTCCTTCAGCATCAATTTTCATCTCTTGTTGAACATGCAGTGGGGACTCTTTCTTCCCATCATCCTGATCTTGATACAATTTGTTCATCCAATAAGGTTCTACTCTGCAACTTGATAGAACAATTATTCTGTTGTCTATGCCACCTACTTTATCCGAGATAAAATCCATTCCAGCAGCATTTGCTGCTGTCATCTAGCGAGTAACGTCATCTGGAGTGCATTTTCTGTATCCGAGATGCAATCGCCCTCCCTATTTTCTCTAGCGAAAAGACCTTGGTGGGTTCTCAAGATAGCAAGGCCCTTTACATTAATTCTTGACTCCCAGATGAAGCTACATTGCTAGGGTGTAAAGATGCTCGACCTGTTTGGCATCTGCAGTTCTGGGATTACCTGGCGCACAGGGGTCCGCCAATGCTTTGTTGATCCAGCCATCGATATCACTTTTCTTGACTCCCAGTAGACCGAACCCAGCAGGGATCCCAACCTTGGTAGAGAGTGTTTTGATGGCATCAATGGCAGCGATACTCGCGGCCTCTTCACTCATCTGCCGGGTATCAACCCCCATGGCCTGAGCGATACGGGCAAAGCGAGCAACACAAACAGGCCGGTTGAACTCGCAAATCACAGGTAGCAATATCGCATTGCACACACCATGGGGCAGATCGTGGGTTGCTCCAGGCTGATGGGCTAGCGCATGTACCAATCCCAGTCCCGCACTGTTGAACGCCATGCCAGCCAGATATTGCCCAAACGCCATCATTTCACGCCCCTCGATATCATCGCCATGCATGACCGCCTGAGGCAGGTAGCGACTGATCAGGCTGATCGCTTCCAGCGCTGAGTGGTCGGTCAAGGGATGAGCCCCTTTTGCCACATAAGCCTCTATCGCATGCGTAAGCGCATCCATGCCGGTTGCCGCCGTCACAGACTGCGGAATGTTGAGCATGATGGCCGGATCATCCACTGCGACATCAGCAATGATCCGGGTATCGATAATCACCTCTTTGACCTGCTTCATCGGATCGGTAATGACGGCATTGCTGGTCACCTCGGCGGCCGTTCCTGCCGTAGTATTGATCGCTACCAGAAACGCCCCTTCACGCTCAACCTTACCCACTCCGCTATAGCGGGTAATGGGACCCGGATTGGCGGTCAGGATCTTGATCCCCTTGGCCGCATCAATGGCGCTACCACCACCGATAGCGATCAGGTAATCGCACCCATTCTCACAAAAAGCCTGATAACCAGCATCGACCACGGTCACTGTTGGATTGGGCATCACCTCATGGTAAAGGGCATAATCCATCTCCTTCGCTGCCAGCACCTCGAGCAAGGGGTCTAGCAGACCGAGACGATATAGATCGCGGTCTGTCACGACCAACGCCTTGCTCAAGTTGTGTTGCTGCAGATAGGTCATGGCATCTGCAATCGCACCTTGACCATGAAAACTGATTTTTGGCATTGCCAGCATAAAGCTCATCTTGATTCCCTCAATGTTGTATCGATAGCTAAGAGCAGGCGTCTCTTAGCTATCCACACATCTGTGTGAAAAATGGGGCGGCGCAGTCAACTGCGCCACCTCACGAGGTTAACTTTCAGGGGTTACCCCTTTTTTAAGCAGGATGTTGCCGTACTTGGCGCACTCGCCAGTGACGACGATGGCAAATGCCTTGCTGGCTCGTTCATAAAAGGCAAACCGATCGATCCGCTCGACCTGCAGACCGACACGAGCATCGGCCAAGGCTGCGAGATAGCGTCGCTCTACATTTGGGTCTAACTCATCCCCCGTGACAGCTGCCATCATCACCAGCGGCGGCGCATAACTGTCGAGCTCAAAGAGTGGCGCCATGGCCTTGAGCAAATGATCGACACCCAAGCCATCCATCCGGATAACCTGTGGTCCCATGCTGTGGGCCGGAAAGTGGGCATCCGCCAGAATAATTTCATCGCCATGTCCCATCTGGGCCAACACCTTCAGCAGCTCAGGGCTGATGAGAGGAGAAATACCTTTCAGCATCATGGCTCCTTAGCGGGTCTGTAACGGGCGACCGGCAAACTCGTTGGCATTGAACAGCTTATTGTCAGTGCGTTTGGCTCGCGCATCAGGCATGCCAAGGGCGAGCCGGATATTGATGAAGTCTCGCATTGAGGCGGCATCCACTCGGGTAATAGGCTTTTGCAGTTCGGTAGCCAGCAGCAGAATGCGGCAATAGGCATCGACGTTTTCCAGCTTCCAATAAGCATCTTCCACATGGTCACCCCAGACGATGACACCATGGTTCTCCATGAAAATGCATTGATGGTCGAGGGACGTCTCACCCACGTTATGGGCATTCTGCTCGCTACCTGGCGTGGCATAGGCTGCCAGCCCTACTTCCCCAAAGAAGATGTCAGGTTCAGGCATGATGCCGGTGGGAGGCACAGACCCGGTGATCAAAAAGGCATTGGCATTGGCCGGATGGGCATGAACACAAGAGCGGGCTCCGCTGGTTTTCATGATGGCAAGATGGGTCTTGATCTCGCTGGTTGATGGACGAATTCCTGCTTTTTGGCGACCGTCCATATCAACCAGACAGATATCTTCCGGTGTCATAAACCCTTTGCTGATAAGGGTTGGGGTACAGAGCACCAAATTGTCACCGACCCTGACCGAGATATTGCCGCCATTGCCATCGACATACTCTTTTTGCCACAAGCGGCGGCCGATATCGCAAATACGCTGCTTGATGAGCTCGATAGTGTCGCTGTAGAAAAAGGCATGTACCTCCTCTTGCGTGACGGGATCCGCCCCCTCCTCCCAGTGGTAGATGAAATTGGGTAAGGGAGGGTTAATGCTCCACTCCTGACGAGTATCGTTATGTGCGTTCATAATGTGGATTCCTTATAGATGGCTTGATAGCGCGCACTGTCTGCTGCGGGCTCAAAAGTAATGAAATTGGTAATGATGGCTTGGCGGGCAGCATCAACATGGGGGTGTACGCCAGAGCCAGCCATCGCATAAATGGCAGCCCCCAGGACGGTGGTTTCTGGCTCATCAATGGCAAGGACTGGGAGTCCGAGCACATCAGCCTTGATTTGGTTCCAAAGCGGGTTGCGTGAACCGCCCCCTACCAGCAGCAGGCGATCGGTATTGAACTGGCCTATTTGTTCGAGTTGGCCCAACTGTTTTTTCAGCACCATAGCCAACGCTTCCAGGGCTGCGCGATAAAAGTGACCACGAGTGGTATCCAGCGACAAACCCGAAAAGGTTCCCTGACCAATCCCCTCGGCATTGGCCAGCAGATTGGGGTTCATTCGCACGCCGTCACAACCTGCAGGAATTGCCGTGGCTTCGTCGATCATCTGTTGATAATCGCTGCCCCCCGGCCAATAGAGCTGACGAACCCACTCCAACACGCCGGATGCCAGCCATTGCAAACCTGGATTGAACAGACCGGTCTGGGCATCCAGTTCACAGGTTGAACCCGTAATGGCAGGTAGAGTGGCTGTATCGACGGCTTGGCTACGAACCATCAGGATCTCCCAGGTCCCGGATGAGAGAACTGGTTGACTGACGGCGGCCCCTGAACCCACCAGCGCAAACTGGGTGTCATGGCCTGCAGCAATGACCGGGATACCCTCAGGCAGCCCCAAGAAGGCCGCCAACGTACCTTGCAAGGGACCAATTACCTCCCCCGCTTCAACCATGGCCGGAAACAGACTGGCAGGCACATCGATGGCATCCAGAATGGTGGTGCTAAAGCACTCCTGCTTGAGATCCAGCAGTTGGCTTGTACCCGCCATGGTGCGATCCGTTGTAAATCGACCGGTTAATCTGTGGTTGATCAGTGAGGAGATAAACAGCCATGCATGGGCCTGCGCGAAGAGCTCGGGTTTGTTCTCCTTCAGCCAGATCAGCTTGTAGAGGGTATTGAAACTGAAATGACCGATACCGGATTCCCGCTGCAAGAGTTCGGGGTCAATATAGCGATGGACCTGTTCCATCACTGCGACAGTGCGTGGGCATTTCCAGCTGATAATGGGATACAGCAACTGTCCCTGACGATCTACCAGTGCTCCATCGACGCCAAACGTGGTGACCGTGATAGCGCGGACAGTTAAACCCGTCAGTTGGGGGGCAAGCTGCTCACAACAAACTTTAAAGCGTTGCAGAATTTCATCGAGTGACCACTGATGCCAATGGCTATCTTCAGCAGCCGCCTGGGTGGCATTGGCAACCGCAGCCTTGGCAATAATCTGGCCCTGCTTTCCTACTGCGATAGCCCTGACATTGGTCGCACCGCAGTCGAGAACAATAACAACATCTTGTGACATAACAGATCCTTACAACGAATCACCAAAGGATGGGGGTGGTGACAAGCCACCCCCTGTCACGGGACATTAGCGATAGAGCGGGCCGTAATTCTGGCAAGCGCGGTAGTCCTGACCTTCGACGTCCATACCATGCGCACCCCAGGCGGATGGGCGCAGCAAGGCCGCCTCATCCAGGTTGTGCATACAGACAGGGATGCGCAGCATGGATGCCAGGGTGATCAACTCATGACCCACATGACCAATGGTCAGTACACCATGGTTAGCCCCCCAGTTGGCCATGACCGAATAGACATCACGGAAGGGACCCTTACCGGTCAAGCGAGGAGCAAACCAGGTGGTGGGCCAGGTTGAGTTGGTACGCGCATCCAAGGTGTTATGCACATCGGTGGGCAGTTCGACACTCCACCCCTCAGCGATCTGCAAGACCGGACCTATCCCCTTGATCAGATTGATGCGGCTCATGGTGAATGGCATGCCGCCCTTTGTCAGATAGCGGGTTGAGAAACCACTCCCCCGGAAGTATTCGTCAATAGCCGGACACCACTGGGTGGCCCCCAGACATGCCTTGATATCTTCAGGGGTGACCTCCCAATGAGGCTTGATGGTAGGCATGCCTTTGGCATCTTTTTGTTGTCCAGTACCATCGAGCGCGGCAGAGCCAGAGTTAATCATGTGAATGATGCCGTGTTCGGCAGCGCCCGTAAGCTGATGGCCAGTAACACGCGTCACGGCGTCAGGTGACCAATAGGTGCGCACATCGCAGAAGATCTGGGCTGTGCCAGTCAGACCATAACCCAGCAGCATAGTCATGGCGTTTAGGCTGTCGTTTTCGGTGCCCATGATGAGTGGTGCGCGGGCACCATTCCAATCGAAAGAGCTGTTGAGCAAGGTCTCCGCGGTATCACCGTTGGGATATTGATCCGTCCAATGACGTTGGCCCTGAAAGCCGCCCACAATAGCGTTATAACCCAACGCCTCTTCACCAAAGCCGAGTTCAGCCAGTTTGGTGTTGCCCTGCATCATGTCTCGCATGCAGATCGCCATCAGCAAACTTTCGCGCAACACCCCCTTCTTCTGCTGCGGTGAGCACTGCCGCTCCTGTGGGTTGAGATCCTGCCCTTCATTGAAGTGTTGACCAGCCCATTCCATGGCGAGATCCAGCTCCTGCGGATCATATATTCCCTTGTCCATCCGGCGTCGCAGCTCAGTCATATCGACGGCCTGTACCTTCATGCCGAAATACTCTTCAAAGAAGGTGTGATCCAAGATAGAGCCAGCAATCCCCATGGAGACGCCACCGAGGGAGAGGTAACTTTTACCACGTAGGGTTGCAACTACCAGACCGGCACGGGCAAAACGCAGCAATTTATCCTGCACATCTCGCGGGATGGTTTTGCAATCCGCGTCCTGTACATCCTGACCATAGATGGAGAAAGCGGGGAGCCCTTTCTGGTTGTGACCGGCCAAAGCGGCCGCCAGATAAACCGCCCCCGGCCGCTCAGTGCCGTTGAAACCCCAGATGGCTTTCGGGCGAAATGGATCCATATCGATGGTCTCACTGCCATAACACCAGCAGGGGGTGACCGTGATAGTGAGCCCAACATTGTGCGCCTTGAACTTCTCTTCACACACGGCTGACTCTGCCATGCCGCCAATGGTGCTATCGGCAATGACGCAAGTTACACGTTCACCACTAGGGTGGCGTAGATGCTCGCTCAGGAAATCTGCGGTCATACGAGCCATGGTCATGGTTTGCTCTTCAAGGGATTCACGAACCCCCATGCGACGACCATCAATGGTAGGTCGAATGCCGATAGTGGGTAATGCGCCAATTAATTTGTTCATGTCTGATCCTTATGCCTTGTGACCTTTGAAACCGAAGTGGATGAGGTAGATAAAACCGATAAGTGGAATAATGAATGCCATGCGTATGCCAGCCATGTCTGATATTTGACCCATGATGGCAGTCAAAACTGCGCCCCCCAGGATGGCCATGATGAGACAGCTGCCACCAAACTGGGTGTCCTTGCCAAGACCATGTACCGAGAGACCAAAAATGGTGGGGAACATCAGCGACATACAAGCCGATACGCCAATCAGGCCATAGACTCCGGCCATACCGCCGATCATCATCACCACCAGCAGACAAATCACAGCGCCAGCGGCAAGCAGACCCAGCAACCGAGCGGGAGAAATGAATTTCATCAGTGCGGTACAGACGAATCGGCATGCAGAGAAGATCACAATGGAGGCCAGTAGATAGGTAGATGCGTCGGCTTCATTGCCGCCGACTTCTGTCATGACATAGCGGATGGTGTAAGACCAGCAACCGATTTGGGCGCCAACATAGAAGAATTGACCAAGTACCCCGCGCACAAAGTGCCGCTTGGCTAACAGGCGGGCAAAACTCCCCTTGAGATCAAGACCGTTGTTGTTGGCATCATGGGCCACAGGCATTCGAGTGAAGGCGATCGCCAGCCAGACTGCAACGATGACCAAAGCAACGACAACATATGGCCCCATCACTGCCGCCAGCTCACCGGTTTGAATTTGGCCAAGCTCATCGGCTGACATCAGTGCTCGTTCGGCATCGGTGGCCGGATTGAGTTGCGAGAGAATGTAGAACTTGCCGATCAGGACGCCGGTAATAGAACCGATTGGGTTAAACGATTGCGCGAGGTTCAGACGACGAGTGGCTGTATCCTGTGGGCCCATTGCGATGATATAAGGGTTGGCGCTGGTTTCTAGAATGGAGAGTCCGCCAGCCAGCACAAACAAGGATGCAAGGAAGGGACCATATGTCATTATCTGACTGGCTGGGTAGAACATCAGAGCACCAGTGCAAAACAACCCTAATCCTAATAATACTCCAGCCTTGTAACTGAACCGTTTAATAAATAGCGCGGCAGGCAATGCGAGACAAAAATAAGCACCATAAAAAGCAGTTTGCACCAATCCAGATTGCATATCAGTCAAGGTAAATACCTTTTTGAATTGTGCAATCAAAACATCCGTCATGTTATTTGCCAATCCCCATAGCGCAAAACAACTGGTCAGCAGTATGAACGGTATCAATATGCTCCTGGGTACCACCTGATGAGATATACCCATGCTTTCGGGCACAATATCATCGCGACTGTTTTCACAAACAGCGGTTTGGGATGTATTAGCCATAATGTAAACTCCATGTGTTTTTATTGCGTAGGATATGAGGTTCTATTTTTTGTTGTATCTGTTTAACTGCCTTACATTACTTTCGATTTTTTCTGTCAGGACTACATCTAGGTCACTAAATTGACAGATCCTGACAATTCCGGAACGATTTTCTTTATGAGAATCGGCTAGCAATACCTTCTGCTTCGCGGAAGCTAGCATCACTTTCTTGGTCGAGGCATTAATCTCATTGTTTTCCCAAATACCGCTGGTAGCGCTGTATGCTGAGCAGGAGAGAAACAGTGTATCCACCCGGTACTGGCTGATATTGCCACTAGCAATGGTGCCGACAAAGGCAGCATATTTTTCTGAGTACTCACCACCGATGGCGATGGTTTTGATGTTTCTCTTTACTGCCAGGCTCAACACATTTCTAAATGAATTCGTGATCACCGTTAGTGATATATCTGGTAGCGCCTCTGCCAAATACCAACAAGTAGAGCTGGCATCAAGCATGATCATGTCACCTGGTTTAATCAGTGCCAATGCTTTATAGGCAATCAACTTTTTTTCTATAGAACGTTCATGTTTACGTTTATTAAATGCCAAGCCAGCATCTGCATTATCAAGAGATATTGCTCCACCATGCACTCTTTTTACGGAGCCATTAGATTCCAATTCTTGCAAGTCACGTCTAATTGTTTCCGGTGATACAGAAAAACGTTCTGAAAGTTCCTTAACTGTGACTGAACCAGCCTGAACAACATATTTTTCTATATCAACAACGCGAGGTGACAACATAATTAGCCTTGGTTTGTTATGGTGCACTAATTATAAGGGCATGACTCTTGGCATATATGTGATCTGGCGCAGACTTTCCCGGTTGTGAAACGGGCAAGATCCAGACAAAACGGGCACAAAGCCACAAACAAGATGACCATATCTTATTGAAAAATATATATTTGAATGAAAATAGAGCACGCCCAATCATCGTCAATCAACCCACAAACAGGCAGTTTTCAAACGCAGAATATTGAAATAGCTCACAACGAAAAAAGTATGAGAATCCACAGATAACTAAAGAGGCAAGGCTCGTCCTATTGACTTATTGGCTAATCTTCTATCTGAAAGATACGCACCTGCCCCCCAAAGACTCGAGGACACTCCATCCAGATCTGTTTATGCTATGACTGTGCAGCCCGTCATTCTTAAAGCCTGCATCGCCTAGCAACAGTGATACGAAGTGCTGTCTTAATTGTTTCCGTGAGTCAGATAGGGTCACTCATCTATGGCTTCATACCTGCCAGAATTGATAACTGCCAATGCCAGCCGTAGGTATCCCAGTCCGTACGAACATGGGTATTTGACTTTTACATAACAGAAGTGGTGAACCCCTATCATCTGTATTATTGGGTATAAACATTGGTGTTGTGATGGGATTGATTATCGGTAGTACGGGAGCGAGCTTGGCAAAGGTGAGCCTGCTCAAGTTAATCTTCATAACACCGATGATAAAGGCATACCTCACCGTGAGGTGAGGGGATAGCACTGATTACCTCACCCGACTACTGCTTTTATTAATATCAAAAGGGCTTCTGGAAAGAAGCCCCTTAATACGGTAGAAATGAATAGGCTCAAGCTCCTTGAGCTGCTGCATGCAAATCCCCAACAATCTACATCAGTTAGATAAGAAACTCATCCAGCTGACGACCTTGTTCCAATTGTTGTACCAAGAACTTGGGGGTACGACCCTGACCGGTCCAGGTTTTCTCTACACCATTTTCGACATAACAGTATTTCGGGGGCCGAGGTGCTCGCTTGGTTTTAGTCGCAACCGCTGCTGCCGGGGTACTCCCCACCAACTCAGTCGGGTCGATACCAGCTTGAGCCAGCATTGCTTGGAACTCAGCCAGTTTTTGCTGGTGCTCAGCTTGGGCTGCTTGCTCTTTCTCTGCCTGCTCCAACCGTTCCAGATAAATCGCTTCAATCTTCTCGTGGGCTTCTTTGACTTGTTCCAGAGACAGCTCACGCAGTGCGGCTCGCAAGCTACGGATGTTCAATAAGACTTTCAAAAATTCACTCATCAATAGCCTCTCGTTCAATAGTTCGAATAATCGTGAAAACACTATTAGTTTCCATAATACAGTATATCAAGCTTACAGATATAAGAACCAGCAATACTGCAGATAACATTTTAATCACACGAATGAATTTTTATCCGCTGTGTAAACAGTATACCTGTTAGATAAATAGTACAGTCGCGATGCCATCACGCTGTACCAAGGTCCCTACCGATACAGGCCTTGTATACACTCAAGCGCGAACAAACAATCCCCCTCGTTCTTCCCTATGATGTCGATGTCATCAATGCTCCTGCACACATTACAGCACGATTGGCAAAGATGACTTGATGTCACTCTTTGTGTGTTGCAATGCAGGCTGCAGCCTGGCAATAAATTACGCCATTTCAATGAAATCAAGCGAGATACCCAAAACATACTATTGACTATCAAACACTTTCCTACACTAATGCTGCGCTCGCAGTGATATCGTAGTATGACCACTACTGATCATGCCTCCTGCATGAATAACCGCAACAACCTTGTGTGCAAAATTCTTGCCCGTTGCCCAAGAGGCTGAAGGTCTACTTTCTTGACATTACCTATCGCTTGACTACAACTGAAACTACGTGTACTCAGCAATTTAGAATGCAGCTTAAAAAAATATGCAATTCTGAGCAAAAAAGCATAATAATTTTCATTGTCCAGCGTAGCATCAACACGAGTAAGCCAATACTGGTTAGCAGGGAAATGCACCAAGGCCTGGTATGCAGAAGGTGAAAGCTGTAAGGCGCTGCACCAGGCTTTACGAATACGTCCTACCATGTTATTTGCATCCGAGGTATCAAAACTACCAAGAAAGGCATAGTCATCTTTATTAAAAAGTAGAATCAAGTGGTAATGAGGAAAGCCACTTGCATCCTGCTCTTTTACCCAGATATATCCAAAGGGCGCTGGAGTACCCTGCTTACCTTTACGGCGATGTTCTGCTAGCAACTGACTCTCAAGAGACGCAAAGAAGCGCGTAATCGCTTTGGCGTCAGCTCTGGGAAAGCAAGTTGGCATGTCTGGCGCATCCACTGAAACCATCTGAGGGAAATGCAAATCAACACGAATAGCAAAAACGCGTGGAAATACTCTCAAGAAGTCATCAATAACCTCTATTGCCCTTTTCAGCTGTACCGATGAAATCTCACCATACTTGGCATTAGCCTCGGCGAGCAACTGCTCAAACTTATCAGACATAATAATACTCATATTGTAAACGCATAGTCATTCTTGGGAAGGTATGGTTATCCCATGCCAATTAAATGAAAGTGAGTGGCATTTAGCTCTCATGAATGAGATGGACATGTAAAATTTTACCGTAGATTATTACTCCCTGTTGTGTATATAGCTAATCGTTTGTACGTCAGATACAAGCCTGATGCATATCTGATTGGTATACACTTCGTGTGTATATCACATGCTCTCGTTGGTATACTCTGTGATACACTCTGGTGGTGTATCATTCTCTCCCTCGATATATCTCCTACATCCTCTACCTTAGTGTATATATTACTATTACCAAACTTATCGACCTCCTAAATCATCGGGGAATACGTGACTGTTTTAAATAAATCTCCACTAATACTGGTTGTTAAGGCAAGAAAGTTACTCTGAACTTAGCTTGCACTCTGTTCTCTGGTTGGAGCCATAAAATCACTCGAATTATTGTAAAGATATAGCTAGAGCTAGCGCCTTATTTCCAGCTTAAATTCCGGGCACAATGCCGTTATTATGGCTGATGTGGACGTGCCATGTTTTCCCTGTTTTATAAACTTGGACCTTCCCCTTCATCTGCAAGCGCTCCAGCGCTCGGTTCAGGCGCTGACTATCCCGGAGTCGATTCGGGCCATGCTGGCGAATATAGTTTTTAGGGATAGCTTGACAATTAAATTTACAATGGTTTTTTTGCAACCAATTTTCTAATTTCAGTTCGTCCTCCATCTCTTCGGGCAACGTATCATCAGCCATCAGGTGAATAAATGAATCCAGATAGTAACTAGCCAACTGAATAGCGGCGTACATGGTATGGTCCGACACAATATCATTACCGGTGACAAATGCCTCCAGTACTCCCGCGATCCTCGCCACGTGCTCAAGTTGCTTGGATGCGTAATCACGATATTCATACAAAGCGCCGGATGGACCACTCATCGATTCAATGCGGTTGTATTCAAGTGCCCATCTGTGGGCAGCCTCTGGAGAAAGCGTCAGGCAAACTCGTTCAGCATTTTTATCACGACGTTGAATGCTTTCGTTCAAACGCGTCATTACCCGTGTATGGAACCAGACTAAAGGATCGCTGGTCGCCGTTTTCGTTATCGCCCCACGTTCAAACCGCGAACCGATAGTGGAACTCGGCTGACACAACAGTGTTCTGGCAAAAAAACCGGAGGCCCGTGCTCGCAGCCCCTGACGGGCGACATACTCTTTGAACAGCGCAGGTTGTACCATTAGCATCGTGCCAAAACGTGCATCGGTGATGCGGAACATCTCCCCGTTCGCACGATCTACCTCGATTGGTTGAGCGCTCCATAGAGAGTTCAACAAAGGCGTATCATGAAGTAGCTCACCATTAAGGATGCTGCCAGCCTCGTCCGAGAGCAAAACAAGAGACGGATTGCTCTTCCCCAAAGCCTGCTTGACTGCTGCTCTGGTGACATCACTCACTAACAGACGCTTACGCTGCGGTGGGAGCGGTTGCTGAAGCAGGCAATTTTCCAATTGCTGTTTAGCCAACTTCGAAGACTCTCCTTTGGTCACGGCCTGTTGGAAGGCTTTCTCCAATGCCTTCTGTTCACTTTGCCAGAGACGCTGCGCCACATCGTACTGCTTTTTTTCCTCTTGGTACTGCAACTCCAACTCAGCTTCGAGGTCACGAATAGGCTTCATGAGCAGCTTATCGACCGTGGACTTACGCTCCCCGGATTCCGCCAGCACAACCTGATACAGGGATATGGGAAAGCGCAGGGGGGCCTTAGGTGAGATATCAAACAAGTCCTGACAGCACAGTGCCATCCCACCGAGCAACGAGGAGGCAAGCAAATCCAGCGATGCTTGTGTCTCCTGTTGCAGATAAGCAATGACCTCGCGTAACTCGTTCGGCAGTACGTAGACAGGGAAAGTGAGTAAAGGCAAGCGCAGTGGCTTTGCCTCAACTATCAGCTGAGGTATCTGCAGAGGGGCAATTTGCGGCGTAATGGGCCCTAGCGCTATGGGTTTAAAAGACAGCTGATGACTCATCATGCTTGGTCCTCCTGTGCCGACATCGGATTAGCTTGGGGGCGAGAATCAATCCAGGCCTGAACCGCGCGCGAGCTCCAGCCAACCGAGCCTGCGCCCAATCGGATTGCTCGAGGGAAGCTGGGGTCATAACGAGGCGACTTCTCGTTCATCCAGTCGTAGAGGGTAGATGGACTCACACCGGTGGTCTTGCTCAGTTCCTTCATTCGCAAAATCCGGTCAATAAGCTCGGCATGGGAAATTACTTCTGATTTGTTCATTACATTGCGCATCTGTGACTCCAGTCGCTGGGGGTTGAGCGGCACAATGTATAAAATCATTATCAAATTAATGACGGCAGTTTTGCAGAGGCAAGGGATGTATGTCTTTAAAGGAAGTAAAAACAATAGGTTATGATTTTTTTGTGGATCATTTGCTATGGGCGTTAGATCTGTACGATGGCGATAGAAATGCTCGGTTGAAGGAGAAGCGAAGCTACACCAGCAAACAAGACATCTACATTGATGAACTTCACGAGAAGCTCATGCAGGCCCTTTGCACCCAAGGCGAAAGCACCACCATACTCGTTAATGGTTTGTTGGATTTTAGTGAGGTGGCCGCCTCCTATATACTCTCGAAGCCCATCATTGCGCCCTTAAGTAAAGAACAGATAAACCAGCGCTATGCCAAGCACATCTTGTGCCCACTACTGGTCGCCTATATGGAAATCTTCAGTGAGTTTCATGATGAGTCTCCGTTCATGCGGCATCTAGATGCTCTGCTGTCATCAACAAATGAGAAGGGAGTTGCCTTCGCTGCTCGCAAGATGTTGCTGTCTATCCTCGCGGCTCCGGAATGCGAACATTATCGTGAAGAGTTGACGGAGTTTATCCGGGATATCCGGCCAGATAGGACACAACGACGTGCGACCATCGACCAAAAAATTCGCTTAGCCAAAACCACTTGCAATGGCATCGACAAGCCAGAAGAAAAGCAAAAAAGCGTGATACGACTTACAACGCTTCAGGAAGCGTATACAGCATGCATGGCAGCAATTTATTTTGACATTAAGACTGGATTGGGTTGCCATCTCGCCAATCTGCATAAAATTTCATTAACTGAAAAAATGGCGATTTCTGACATCCGTGTTAGTTCATTAAGCAGTAGTATAATAAAATTCATTGCGACCAAAAAACATCTTGAAAGCGCACTACCAAAAGAAACCAAAGTACATCTCGATAGATTATGGGAAACTGCTGTAAAAGGCGTTCCACTGATAACGAACCTGTACACAATACAAAACATCAACACAATATTTTACTTACTAGGAAAACCAAGATCTTCAATAGGCATAATAACAGACCACAAAAAATCAGAAAAATTCTTTGACCGTGTCGTGACACAAGAAAAAATGTGCTATCTCAAGCCGTACGCGTTGATGCTACAGGTGCTATACCACATAAAAAATGAGCGAGTGCAAGAAGCACTGGATTTATTAGAAAGTGAAGGCACATCTTTACTTGATGGTTTGATAGGCTTCCCAGCTTATTATACCGCTGTTTTATATCTTGGTTTAAAAATAAAAACAAATCCTCTTAAACTGAAAAATGGAAACCTTAATGAATTAATAAAAATAATTCTCGACACACAGGCACTATATTCTGACATTCGGATCGATTCAGCATACCTGCTTGAAATGGAGTTTGAATCATTTTTTTCTGATAGTTACACTCACACAATCCTTCGCAGCATAAAAGCATACAACTCAATTATATCAACTAACTTGGGGTCGCACCAAAACCGCTCTCGTTTATCGATTGTTGACACATGGGATGGCGTGGAAGCTTGGTTAGAAAAAACACACATCAATTTAATTGATGTGCCCACTGAGGAGAGAGCAGATGTTATGAAGTCACTTTTTACAAAAGCGGACAAAGAAAAGTCATTCATCACCTACCTTTCCAACTCTACTTTGTATCACTGTGTGAGAGAATTGGATGGTTTTCTCTTCTACCTACCAATTTCGGCTGAAAATCACCCTTACACTCATCGAGTTCGTCAGGATATAGAGTACAGAAAAGATTTACTGCAGGCACTCAACCCTGAGCAATATGCAAAAGAATCAATACACGAACTGGCATGATTTTCTGCTATCCCGCTACTAGTAGCAACTGTAGCGGGAAATATCGCATATCAAATGTATTGACTTTTTGCCATTCATGCGTCCCTCCTGTGTTATCAATTCCAAAATTTCTCACACCTATATTCCATTATTGAATCGATACAATAGAGGATGAAAATATGGCTCACTTAATTGACACCATGGCCTACACAGGCCAAACCCCGTGGCATGGCCTTGGCAATATATTGCCACCGCGGCAATCTTTGGATATCTGGCTACAGGCAGCCGGGATGAATTGGACTATCGAGCAGAGTGACGTAATGTTTAACGTCGCCTCAGATGCACTCCATATTCGCCCTTATTCAGACAGCAAAGTTTTGTACCGTTCTGATAACCTAGAGCCTCTATCCGTCGTTTCTCGCCGATATAATGTGGTACAGCCTCATGAGGTGCTGCACTTTTATCAAGATCTGGTAGAAGTGGGCGGCTTTGAGTTGGAAACTGCAGGCTCGCTCAAGGGCGGCCGTAAATTATGGGCGCTGGCTAAAACGGGTCAAGATGTGAAGCTGAATGGTGGAGATAGGGTGAAATCCTACCTGCTGCTCGCCACCAGTTGTGATGGTACGCTGTGCACCACAGCACAATTTACCTCGTTACGAGTTGTCTGTAATAACACCTTGCAAATAGCATTACGGGATAATAATGGTGCGATCAAGGTTCCCCACTCAACTCAATTTAATGCAACTGCCGTCAAAGAGGCATTGGGCCTTGGTATGGCAAATTGGGATCGTTTCCAACAAGAGATGACATCGTTGAGCAATCGTCCGGTATCACCCGTGGAAGCCCTTAATTTCTTCGGTGAACTACTCAATGATCCGGCTGGCGATGATGAGAATATTATTCTCAGCCGTCCCGCCCAAAAACTGCACGAGCTGTATATGGGCGCAGGCATGGGCTCAGAACTTGCGAGCTCCCGTAATACCGCCTGGGGGCTGGTCAATGCGGTCACCGAATACGTGGATCACCACCGCCGTGCCCGCAGCCAGGATCACCGGCTCGACTCCGCCTGGTTCGGTCAGGGCGCCCAACTCAAATCCCAAGCCCTGAATCAGGCACTCACTCTGCTGCAGTAATTCCTCTTCCCCATTCAAACCGCATAACGACCTCACCCGGACTGGCACAAGCCAATCCGGGCGTCGCCATTTATGCCGTCAACAAGGAATAGTCATGAAAGCAAAAGCCAAATATGGCCAGGCCCTGCGGCTGGCCTCCACGACCCAGTTAACCCGCGAGCAGTGGCTCGCTATCCGCAAACTCGGCATTGGCTCCTCCGATGCCGCCGTGGCAGTGGGGCTCTCCCCCTACAAATGTCCGCTCAGCCTTTGGTTGGAGAAGACTGGCCGCAAGGAGCCGGAGGATATCTCCCATAAGGAAGCGGTGCTGTGGGGCATCGAGCTCGAACCTGTGCTGGCACAGGTCTATGCCAAGCGCACAGGCTACAAGGTGCGCCGGGTCAATGCTGTGTTGCAACACCCCGAGCAACCCTTCATGCTCGCCAACCTCGACCGAGAGGTGGTCGGCCATCCCGATGGGCCGGGCATTCTGGAGATCAAAACAGCCAGCTATCACAGCGCCCCACAGTGGGAGGAAGGAGTGCCGGTGGCTTACCAGTGTCAGGTACTCCATCAGCTGGCCGTCACCGGCCATGCCTGGGCTGAGGTGGCAGTGCTGATCGGCGGTCAGGATTTTCGGATTTACCGCATCGAGCGCGATGAGGAGAAGATCCAGGATCTCACCGAGCGGGAAGTGCAGTTCTGGCAGATGGTGCAACAAGACCACCAGCCAGAGCCTGACGGCTCCAGTGATGCAGCCAATGCCCTGAGCTGGCTGTTCCCGCGTGACGATGGTCAGACGCTGGATCTCTCCGATTCCCCCGAGTTCAACCTGCTGTTTGGCGAACTACTGCGCTTGCGTCAGCAAAAGGAGGCTGTCGAGCAGCAGGAGTCACAACTCAAGCAGCGGCTGCAAGCCACCTTGGGTGAAGCTACAGCCGGGTTGTTTGCCGATGGCAAGATCACCTGGAAGCGCAGTAAAGACCGGCTAGCGCCGGACCTGGATAAGCTCGGTCAGGATCATCCCGACCTGCTCACCCGTTACGTCAAACCGGTACCCGGCGTGCGCCGTTTCACCATTCAACCCTTGAGGCAAACACCATGATCAAAGGACTGGCGATCACCCCGCCCGTGATCGGGCGGATCTGCATCGGCAAGCTGGTGCAAAAACAGGATAAGTGGGTGCCGGAGAAGGACGACAGCTTCACCCTCACCACCCAGATACAGCAAAAGGGGGGATGGTTGCTCCATCCCCTGCATCAACACTACTCATCGCAGAAAAGTGGCCAAGGGCAGGTGCAGACCAAGATCCGCGCCATTCCAGTGCGGGTGCTGTTCAACGACAGCGACTTGAATCTGCGGGCGGAATACAGTGCCTTTGACCGGCAAACCGGCAGGCCGCTGTGTGTCGGGAATGGGGAGGTGGCAAGACGCGTGGGGGCACAAGGCATGGAGGAGGTCAGCTGCCCTGGACCCGAGCGCTGCGCCTTTGCCGGGCAACAGGGCTGCAAGCTGTACGGGCGACTGAACCTGTTTGTGGAGGGGCAAGGGGATGAGCTGGGTAGCTTTATCTTCCGCACCACCGGCTACAACTCGGTGCGCACTCTGGCGGCTCGACTGAAGTACCTGGAGGCTGTGAGCGGGGGCCATACCCGCTATCTGCCGCTCACCCTGCGGTTGCGGGCCAAGAGCACCACCCAGTCCTACCGCACACCGGTCTACTACGTGGATTTGACGCTACGGGAAGAGACCAACCTGACTGAGGCAGTCAGGCTGGCACAGGAGGCGGCCCAGCGTGACCAAGAAGCAGGCTTGGCAATCGAGCAGATGGAGCAGGCTGCTCGCGAGTTGCTGCGTAACGGTCAGTTTGAAGATATCGATGAGGAGGTGCCGATGCTGTTGGAGGAGTTCTATCCCGAAACCAACAGCGACGATACGGCGAATGGAAACGTAGGGGCAGTGGAGGTTGCCTTGCATAACGCACCGCAAAGCCAAGCAACCAGAACACCGCAGAGGCCACAACCAAGAAGGAGTCCGCTCACCAACAAATTGGGGAAAGGGGACCCATCTCCTCCCCAGTGAATGGTGGATGATCAGCGGGGACGCGCCAACCGCTCCACCAACCGCTCTACCGTTTCCAGCAACAGAGTTCGGTCAGCATCATCGAGCCGGGCCAGTTGCTGGCTCAGCACAATGCCCTGCTCGGTCGGGCGGTTACTGGTCTCGCGCAGAAAGTCCGCCAGCTCACAGCCGAACAGTTGAGCGAGCTCCGCCAGCCGCACCACGGTCGGCACCACAATTCCTCGCTCCATTCGAGATACGGCTTCCATCCCGATACTGAGGTGTTCAGCCACCTGCTCTTGCGTGAATCCGGCTTGAGTTCGCTTGTGGCTAATCGCCTTGCCGACGCTCTTGGCTAACAGCTCAAGGTTGATATCTGTCATGGGTCCTCCAGTCAACCTCTATGGTTGACCATGGACCCATTGAGGATAAGGACTCAAAAGGTAGACTAAAGACTTAATGAGTCCACAAACGGCAATTGATGCTGATTTGACACAGATGCGAGGCCCTCAACCAATAAACCATCGTGACCAACTCGCAACAGGTGGGCTCCATAAGACGCTTTTACTACACGACCAAGGGAACAAAACATGGAAAGACTGACTTATGAAGATCTAGGTACTGACAAGCTGGCCTCACTGATCCGTGCACGAAAATCTTTCGAAGTCGTGGGGCTATCGGGGCGAATGAGCGCCGCTGTTACAAAACTTGAAAACAGCATCGAACCTGCCGGGCTGAAATGCCGGGTGTATAGCAAAGGCCGGATCGCCGCAGCAGGGGCCAGCGTCTTTGGCGGTATTACCGGTCTAGCCGGGATCGCATCTGCCGTCACCATCGCGGCACATAATCTCGCCACTTACAATCCAGACTATGAAATCGTTAAGCACTTGGTGGATAACTCACTCAACGTGCTTTACAAAAAATAACCACGTTAATGGCTCATCTAAATCCTTGAGCCTTTAGGAGTCACAGGGATGAAAAAACTCTTCATTACCTCAACAGCACTGCTGCTGTGCGGCAACGCCTTTGCGTATGGCGAGGCCGGACGCTGGAGCAGTGGCTGGGGTCAGGGCACCAGCGAATACACGGCGGTGGTCAACGAGCAAAACAACCTCTATATCGCCTGTAATGACACCCGCAAGGTCAGCATGACAGCCACCGTGCAGGGCAAGGAGTACGGCTCTTATGCTGGGCAGGCTTTCTCCATCGTCGTCGATGGCAGCCAATACGATGCGCCCTATGAGACCGAGTCCCGTGTCGGTGAGAACAATTTCTTCGACATGTGGGGCAAGCTACGCAAGGCCAAGTCGATCAGAATTTTGACGGCTGACGGCAAGCAGCTCGCACTGCCGACCCAAGAGGTGGCATCAGTTCTGCCCGCCACCAATACCCCCGAGTTTGACTGCTTGATGTGGGACCAATAGGTCACACCCATTCCCATCCAAAGAGGAGGCAAATGACTCCTCTTTTTGTTTCTGCCATTCACCCCCCCGTGAAGGAGACGCACTATGCCCCCCTGTATTCCCCCTGAATGCGAGCCGTTCGATCACCAAGGCTTTTGGCACAAACTCTGGGCCTTTGCCAAACGAGCCGGTCGGCCCTTTATCGAGACCTGCCTGTTGCTCTACTACACCAGCCAGAAGGGTGACCTGCCACTTTGGGCCAAGCTGCTGATCTACAGTGCGCTGGCCTACTTTATATCGCCAATTGATGCGATCCCGGATGTGTTGCCGATGGGACTCACCGATGACATCGCAGTACTGAGTGCAGCTCTCGCCAGCATTGCCGCCTTTATTGATGAACAGATCCGTGCCCGTGTGGCCAAAAAAATGCGCGAGCTGTTCGGCCAAGATTAACCCCCACAAGGAGTACACCATGACCATTCCCTTTTTCCGGGACGGCTTTGCCATGCCCGTTGCACAAGCATTGCTGGTTCAGCTTAACCAAGAAGTCGCTAAAACCGAGCTCAATATTGAGCGCTTAACCCAACTGACCTTCAACTTTCGCAACCCCGGCTACAGTGCCGAGCAAGGCGGCGTGCACCCAGTCGAGATCCGGCTGATCCGTGGGCTCGATGGCTGGCAGTTCGATTACGTCACCGACTTCAGTTATCAAGGACTGGGGCAGGATACCGAGCTCTGCAAAGAGCTCGATTTCAACTTCCTCGATGGGGAACACACCATGTTGGGCTGGGGACCATTGCGACTGGCCGAAGCGCGGGAGCTGTTCGATATCTGGCAGAGCAACTTCATTGCCTACTGCCGGTTGGAGTGTTTCAGCGTCACGGTCGCAGGAGATTAGGAGGACACGATGAGCCAAGAATTAGCGCTCTCTCACTACTCACGTCAGTGGCTGGGACCAGTCGCCGCCAACGCCAAGCTAACCCCCACCTGCAGTAGTCAGCGCTGGTTGCTACATCTGACCCCAGGAAGTCAACAAGCCAGCACCGTCACCTTGCAAGTGCGCTGGTCTGGTGTGCAGTGGCAACTGCTCTCCATCACCAATGCCGATGACTGGCGCACCATGAGCCAAACGGTGGATGAGATCTGCATTGACCCCAAACATCGCTGTTTCTGGCGCAGTCAAGCAGGCCCCGTGCCACTCACCGAGCAACCTCGCGTGCTGGCAAGCTTTCTGGCTGACCTGCAGCGCATCTGCATCCATCGCGGCTATGCCGTGGAGAGTGACCACATCCCCGACAAGGAGATTGAAGATGATTAATGCTGTGCTCGCCATCGAACTGGAGGCTTATCTTGAGCACGATGGTCAGATTGAAGTGGTGCATGACCAAGGCCAGCCAGTAGACGGTTATGCCCTCTACCTGCGCTATGAAAACGAACAGGGCAAAGCACTGGCTCAATGGCTGTGCGACCACTCGGATCACCGCTGGCTAACCCAGCTAGGCACCCTGCTTGCGACCAGTTACGACGTCCCGTTGCACCACTACACCACTCACACCCTTGCGGCCTGAACACCACCAGCCAATCCTGCAACCACCACATTTACCAACCTATTAACCAACCCCCCCCGACCCTGCCGCATCCCACTCGGTGGGGCGATGGCGTATGGAGCACAATCATGTTGCATCACAAATTGATCGCTTGGGAGATCCCCGGCACATACCTCGTCACTGAGCTGATTAACGAAGAGGACCTGTTGACTATCGCCAACCAGATTGCCCGTCAGAAACTGGCCAAGGGCGTCGCGATTACAGACAAACACTTGGCCCAGCAGGCACTACAAACCCTGTTGCAGAGCAGAGAGCATGAAGTATTTGCCATACTGTTCTTGGATAACCTGCATCGGATCCTGGCATATGAGGAGCTATTTCGCGGCACGCTCAGCAGTGCCTCCGTCTACCCACGGGAAGTTGTTAAACGTGCGTTGGCGCTCAATGCTGCAGCTCTGATGCTGGTGCATAACCACCCGTCAGGTCACCCTGAACCCAGCCGAGCAGACATAGAAATAACCCAGCGACTGCAGAGTGCTTTGTCTCTGGTTGATATCCGAACCCTAGATCATTTGGTGGTTGCTAGTAATGGCGTTGTATCACTCAAAGAACGAGGCTACATGAACTCTTGAAACAGAATTGGTTATTGATAGCGGCCGAGGCAACGGCCAAGTTTCGGACGGCCTGTGTGGCCGTTTTTTCTTTACCTTCTTGGGCTGCAGAGAGCAACCGTAATTCACCAGTCACCATGGAGTGTAACTTTCTTCTAGGCAGCCTGTACGGCTGCGAAGGCCCAGTACCAGAGCCGGTCAAGCCCTGCCTTTTTCTGAACAGCCTGTGCGGCTGTGAAGGCTGCAGGGTTACACCAACTGCGCTACCACCTTTTCTTAGCAGCCTGTCCGGCTACGAAGACTGCTTGCAGATACAGCTGCTCGCGGTTGATTTTCTTAGCAGCCTGTGCGGCTGCGAGGACCAGGAGATCGCCCGCGAAGGTCTCGTAGCGTTTCTAAGCAGCCGTTTGAAAGTGCTGGCTGAGCACGCAAGTAGCTCGAGTATGACGGAGCGTGGAACAGGGTAACGAAAGTCCAAGAGTAACTGGTGTAAGGCAAGGGCTCGGTTAAGTTGTTCCATTCTTCTGTTAAGTTATTGGTTAATAACGACTAGGCTACCACTTAAGGAATGGAAAAACCCTATCGAGTCTCACATATACGCGACCTTTAAGGACCGAGCCCTATCTTAGTTTCTTGTATTTCGCTACTTGTTCGAGGAAGTAGCGACCCAGTTCACCTTGATGTTGGTTCACTTCGCTTTCTGCACTGGCCAAGTGACCGTTGCGCTCCTTCCATACCGCATATGCGGCGGCCTTCTCGACCTCGACACATTAATAACGACATCGGCGGGCAGGCCGTGCCCTTGGCATCATTGGAGTCACCGAACATGACCCGTCTTATCACCGGACTCCAGGTGCATCGCTATGCCCCCGAGCTCAACAAACTGCATCTGCGCAACCGGCAAATGCTACCAGCTCCTGGTATCACCACCATCAAAGAAGCCAAAGCCACCCTATTTGGCCGCAGCCAGGGCATAAAGTGACCATCATCGTGAGCCATCCCGACTACGTCAATCTATCCCGGCTTACCGGAGGCAACTGGTAAACCTGATCGAACTCCCTCAGTACCTGAACAGACTACGCCAGCGATACAACATACCCGGCACTATCGTTCATACCCAATTGAGGTATCGCTAATCATGACCACGACAACCATCCACACCCAGGACCAAAACCCGCAGCACCGGATCAGCTCACCCGGATTTTTGCGCAGTGAGGTTTACCCCATACCGCCACACCGCGCTTTGAGGATCGTCTCATTCAAGAACATCACCGCCTGCACTTTTTGTCAGATCGGGCCTCACTGGTAGGCAAATGGGAGGAGGAGGCTATCAACCGGCTAGAGGTAACCTTCCCAGCCATCATAAAAGAATTAGAAAGCAAACTGCTGATCGGCGAACTGGATGCCCGATTCCAGCATCGTATCACCGTCCAGCATGATGGTTTCACCTGTGAAGCTGACACCTTGGGCAGCCATGGGTATCTCTATATCGCTCTCTATGTCTCGTAAAAACGGGATGATAAATTCTACGAACGCTGCACGATACAAATAAACGATATCGGTATCTCTTGGAAGACAGGGAATATGGTTCTCCCTACGGCGATCGCAGTACGTTCTGCGGTCCGTTATAGATCGCCATTCGGCTAATTGGACTGGGACATGAACACTTTGGGCTAAGCACATTTGAGAGATTGTATTGACAGCAACCATTAAGGTTAATCAACGTATAATTTCATTTCACACCTTCAAAACGGAGTCATTTGATGCGCAACACCACACTTCTTGGCTTGGGTCTACTAATAACAAGTAATGCATATGCTAACTTGGGAGACATTCCAAAAGAGTCTGGCTGGTCTGGCTTTTTGCTGGGGGGCGTTAACACGCTCAATTATAAGTCCAACTTTTATAGTGGCGACGACAGTAAAGAACACATTGATAGCTTAGGTAACGCTGACAGCACCTCTACCGTCACCCCTCAGCTCAATGCCGACATTCGCTACACCTTCGCCGACACCCGGACCCAGGTATTTTTGGGGAACCTGATCCAGGATGCCATTCGCTTCGACTTTACTCAGCAACTGGGTATTCGTCAGGAGATGAGTGATAAAGGGATAGTGGCAGGCTCTGTGGTGTTCAATGCAATGCCTATTGAACAGTGGAGCGATCCTTTTGCAATCGGAGTAACGCGCCAATCCACCGATATCAAATCCAAAGGTGTTCGGTTTGCTTGGGACAAGATTTGGGGTAGTAACTTCTACGGTAGCCTCACCACACGTAACATCGAGGTTGATGAGGAACGTAGTGGTAGTCAATTCGACGCAGCAACAGCAGCCAAGCTGGATCGTAACGGGAAAATGCATGCCATGGAGTTTTCTTACCAGTGGCATTTCGCCCCTGGTTACCTTCTGGAACCTGCGTTTATCTACCGCCAAGCAGACCTCGATGGCAGCGCACAGAGTTACGAGAGCAATGGCATGCAATTGACCTTTGCCAAGCGTGCTTCTCAGTGGTCGTTTGTCAGCAACGTCTATATGGGCCAAACCAAATATGATGAGGCAAATCCGATCTTCAATCAGCAGGCCGACTCGGACGAATTTGCTATCAATGGCACCTTCTTCTGGCATCGACTCTTTGGGATTGCCCCCCTTTCCGCAACGTTGACCGCAGGCTATGCCAAGTCTGATTCTGAGGTAGGTTTCTATGACACCGAATCGACAGTCCTCAGCACTGGTTTGCTCTATAATTTTTAATCCATCATATCGATAACGATATGTGCCACAGCGCTGAAGAAACGAGAGAATAAAAACCTCTCGTTTCTTACTTACGAAAACACTACACCTGAGGTATTACAGAATAATTACTAAAGAAATAATTACAATTAGATTTAAATACAATGAAGGTGGGTGCTGTAATGGACAAAAAATATGATAAAAAACTAAACTATTTTTTGGTTAAATTCTCCATGTTAATAGGTGCGTTAACCATATTTTTGTCAGCATATATGGCATTTTCAAGCTATCAAGGCACCGTTAAAGTGCGCCTTGATGGCTACGATAGAATGCTAAAAACACTAGATGCTTCATATTTATTGAAGTTAGTGAGTGAAAACGAGCGTGAACTGGATATTCTGGTAAATAGTCTAGATGAAAACGCGATCAAGCAAGGTGCCTCAGCCATTAATTCACTATGGCCAATCGCGCATCGCATAAAAATGGAAGAGAATCACTTTATCTACTTCTATGGGATTGCTGAAAATAGAATAGATAGCTATCCGGCTTGGACACCTGGTTACGGTTTTGATGCCACTGAACGTCCATGGCATAAAATATTAGATGGTAGTACTGATGACTCTCAATGGATTGGGCCCTATCCTGAATTTGGTAGTGGTGAGTTAGTTTTAACTTTGGGGAAGAAAATAGTTGATTCAAGTGGAGGGGTACTAGGTCTGCTACTTGTTGATATGCCACTAGACAAGATTAATCAGACTTTAAAACATGCTCTAGGTGATCTCGATACCTCTTTGTTTTTGCAAAATATAAAGACAGGGGGAATGTTGTCGATAGCAAACCCTGAATTATATAAACAAGAAGACATTGGCGGTTACAATAAAGACATATCTTTCAGTGGCTTAATAAATGGCGCAACTATAACTCACCCACTAGAATATGTCGAGTGGCAACTAGGCATGTATATTCCGCAGAAACGCTTTGTGGCGGCACTTCAAACAGAATTGAGCAAAGTGCTACTCCCTATTTGCATAGTGGCTCTAATTGTTTGGCTAGGTGTTTTTTCTTTAATTCGTGTTGTTCGTCAAGAACAAACAGTTCTTCTTGAGCGACTCAGGCGGATTGATGAGGACTCTTGTGTATTGCAGCCTCATGATGTTATAAATATATCATGGTTCATCGGTAAAAGTTTATCCGAAATAGATAAAATTAAAAACAGATATAATCAAAACAGGCAAGAATTAAGGTTAGATCCACTCACGGGAATTTTAAACCGCAGAGCATTTGAGCAGGATGTCGAGTCCCTGAGAAACGAATCACTACCACATTCGCTACTCTTAATTGATCTCGATAAATTCAAATCAATAAATGATAATTTGGGACATCAGGTTGGAGACTTAGTTTTATGCCGAGTAGCCGATAGCTTAGTTTCAACTCTTGGCTTGGAGAGAGTATATCGTATTGGTGGTGATGAGTTTGCAGCTTTACTTCCCATGGGAAAAGATAATGTTACGACGCAAGTAGAATTGTTAATGCATCATGTTAGACATCTTAAATGGCGTGAGCATGATTGCTCTGTAACACTTAGTATCGGTATAGCAAGTGGCCCTGGGGATCCTGCAAAGATATTTTCAGATGCGGACTCCGCTCTTTATCGTAGTAAGAAGGATGGGCGTGATTGCTGGAGCTTTGCCTGATATACGGCGTTGTTAATGGAATGGTCGCCCCTACCCAAAACGGCATCTGAAGTGCCACAGTGGCGAGTGTACGTTCCCACTGATGAGAGAGGCGACCACCATGATGGCGACGACAATCGGCATAGATTTGGCAAAAGAGGTGTTCCAGGTGGACGGGCACGGTAAGCGGTTGTTCAACAAGCAACTCAAGCGTTCACAAATAGCCTCTTTTTTGCCAATATCCCACCCTGCTTGATCGGCATGGAGGCGTGTGCCTCCTCTCACTACTGGGCCAGCACCCTGATGTTGTTAGGGCATACTGTCAAACTGATGGCACCCCAGTTCGTCAAACCCTATGTCAAAACCAACAAGCACGATGCTGCGGACGCAGAAGCTATCTGCGAAGCCGTGACTCGACCTAACATGCGGTTCGTCCCTGTCAAATCCCCGGAGCAACAAGCCGTGCTGGCACTGCATCGTCAGCAAGCGATCACGCACAGTGACGGTCGCTTATCGACAACCCCCAAAGGGACGCATTACCGACTGGGTTATCGACTCAACTGAGCTGAAGGTATTTAGTGAAGGCGAATGGAAGGTCAGAAAACACGGCGCTGAAACCGTAATAGGCGGAGTGGCTGGCGCAAGTTACATCTGGCGGTAGACCCAGTGACCTACGATATCGTGGCGACGATTCAGATAGTTGAACCGCTGGAGACCATGCCTACCTCGCTGAAGCGCTTAGCAATGAGTATCTGCAATAGCATGCCACCAAAAACCTATCTTTGCTTGCATGCCCACTTTCTGGCGTAACATAGCGAGCAACCGGCACGTGCTCAACTCGTGGTAGCGCCAATCAAGATTGGCAGCAACGGGCCGTGTCCTTCGGCAGCGGCAAGAAGTACAAACAGTGTGGTTTGCACGGAGCAACAACATAGATAACAAGAGAGGGCCAATGGCCCTCTCTTGTTTTGGGTAACTTGAAGGGAATAGTGGTTATGACCTGTCTAAAGGAGTGCTATCGAGGAGTAAGACAACCAGCACCTAATGGCATACTGAATGGCATACCAAAAAAAACAATCAAACAAAAAAACCAACTAAATCAATAGTTTTCACTTGATGTATGGCGGAGAGACAGGGATTCGAACCCTGGGTGGCATTGCTGCCACAATTGATTTCGAGTCAATCCCGTTCGGCCACTCCGGCATCTCTCCGTGGGGAGAGATTTTTACCCAAGCTGGGCCGAGGATGCAATAAAAATTTCTTAGATATCAAATGGCTGAATCAGATATCTGGGAGCAGGCTCACAATGCGGCGCGTGCTGTTCGCGTTGCCAGGCCACCCTGCATCCACCCGACATTAACCCGCTCGCACACCCGGCCATTATCCATATCGTGACATTCCCCCATTGCCATGAGGCGTCTCTTTTTCCTGCTTGGCGCTCAAATTTATGGGTGATGCCGCTTTTGGCCGGTTTCCTATGTATCCCCACATCATTGTGGGTGCGCAGCAAGCTGGTAATCATGGGCTGATTGAGGAACAATCGCGCCATTCTGGCGGCTGTGTTGATGATGTTCCGCCCCGATTGAACTGATGGATCTTCTTATGCGATTGCCGAAACTCAAGCCCCTACCCTTAACGCCCGCCCTTTCCATGCTGCTGGCAGCGATCCTGCTCTGCGCGGCGCCGGCAGAGGCCAAACGCTACCCGCTGCCACCTGCCGGGAGTCGCCTCATCGGTGAGCTGGAGGATTACATCATCCAGCAGAATGAACATCTGGAACTGGTTGGCAAAAATACGCAAATTGGATTTTTGGCGCTGCTTGAGGCAAATCCGGGTGTAGATCCCTATTTACCCAAGCCGGGTACCCGCTTGACACTGCCCACCCAGATGCTGCTGCCTGATGTGCCTCGCGAGGGGATCGTCATCAATCTGCCCGAACTGCGCCTCTACTACTTCCCCAAAGGGAAGAATGAGGTCATCGTGCTGCCCATCGGGATTGGTGATATCGGCCGCGAGACTCCGGAGATGACCACCACCGTAATCGAGAAGAATCCCAACCCGACCTGGGTACCCGGCCCCATGGTGCGCAAATCCTGGCTGGAGCAAAAAGGGATCACCCTGCCCGCCGTGGTGCCCCCCGGCCCAGAGAATCCCCTTGGCAAGTTCGCCATGCGCCTTGGTTATGGCAAACGCGACTACCTGATCCACGGCACCAACAAGGATTTTGGCGTTGGCCTGCGGGTAAGTGCAGGCTGTATCCGGCTGCGACCTGACGATATTGAGGCCCTGTTCAAGATTGTGCCGATTGGCACGCCGGTACGGGTCATCAATCAACCGGTCAAGGTCGCCATCGAACCGGATGGTCGCCGCTGGCTGGAGGTACACTCCCCGCTCTCCCGCACCGAAGAGGAGCTTGAAAATGGCGCCCCGCTGGTGCTATCTCCGGCCATAGAGAGCTTTATCAGCGCACCTGACGTGATGCAGGATGAGGTGACGGCGGCGCTGGAGAGCAAAAACGGCCTGCCCCGCCCCATCAGCAGCCAACTTGTCAGTGGCTAAGTCACCAGCGCCCGAGTCGCACCGGAGTCACCTTACCTCATGAAATTCCTGCCCCTCCTACTCCTGTTGGCCTGTCACTCCTTGTGGGCCAAGGACATTCTCTGGATGAACAATGGCGATCGTCTGACCGGCAACATCGAGGAGGTGACCGAACAGTCGGTGCGCATCGCCCTGCCCTACAGCGGCGCAGTCACCGTCCAGCGGGAGGCCATCAAACGCTGGCGCATCGATAAAGAGGACAACCCCAAGGCAACGGCAAAGGGTGGGCTCAAGCTGTTCGAGGACGACCAGGATGAACGCAACGCCTGGCTCTGGACCGGCAGCGGCGATCTCAATGTCAAACTCAAACAGAATGACAAGCAGACCAACAACGTCAACCTCAAGTGGAAAAGCGAGCTGGCCAATCTGGACTGGCGTTACAGCTTCTCCGGTGAATATACCTATGAGACCGCTGACAACGTCACCGACAGCCATGATTATCAGCTCAACCCTACGCTGGACTACTTCTTCAACCAACAGTGGTTCTTGCGCACCTCACTCGATGCCGAATATGACATGCTGGATAAAGATCGCTATCTCTACATGGACTATGGCTCGGGGCCTGGCTACCGCTTCTGGAACGACAAACGCCGCCGACTGGAGCTGATGGCCCAAGGGGGATTAAGCCGACTCTACTTCCGTGAAGATAGCGAGGTTCCCAAGATTTTTCTGGGTGAACGGGTCATTGACTACCCCTTCGCCGGTTTTAACTGGGATTATCGCCAACCTTTCTCCCTCTGGCAGGAGAAAATGGAGCTGTTCAGCCAGGGGCGCTATCTGAAATATCTGGCACAAGCCTCCCCCTATTTCACTCGTAATCAGGATCTGAAAGGCAGCATAGGATTGCGCTACTACTTCAACGACCATCTGCGCCTCTCCTGGTCGAGTGAGCTGGATTGGGAAGATGCTGACATCCTTGTCGACACAGGCAGCCCGGAACCCCGGGAGAGCGAATTCAGACACCTGCTCAGCCTTGGCGCCAGTTTCTAGTCCCCCCCACCCCAACACGCAAAGAGGAGCCAAATCGGCTCCTCTTTGCTTCAGGCAGAAAGGCTCGCTAGATCAGCCCCCAAGCGGCAATCTGGTAGATCCATACCATCGCCAGCAGGGTGCCGACCAGCCCCATGATGACGCCGATGCGCACCATCTGGTGACTCTCCACCAGACCGGTGGCGTGGGCCAGCGCATTGGGCGGGGTACTGATAGGCAGCGACATCCCAAGCGAAACCGAAATGGTAACCGCCAGGATCAAGGTGTGGCTGCCGCCCCACTCTGCCAGCTCCGGCATGCTGACCGCCAGTGCCGCCACCAGTGGCAGCAACAGGTTGGCGGTTGCGGTATTGGACATAAAGTTGGCCATCACCACTGCCAGCAGACAGGCGCCGATCAGCACCGCCAGCGTGGAGTATTCGTGGAACGGAATATGGGTGATGAGCCGCTCGGCCAACCCGGAGTCCTCCAGCGCCAGCCCCAGCGCGATACCGCCCGAGACCAGCCAGAGCACGTCGAGGGAGATCTTGTGCAGATCGTCCTTGGTGATGATGCCGGTGGTCAGGAACACCGCCACCGGGATCATGGCGACCACGTAGGAGCTCATGCCATGCAGATCCCCCAGTAGCCAGAGCACTATGGTGGTGATAAAGGTGAGGTAGACCACCCAGGCGCGAGGGGTCTGCATAAAGCGCCCCTCAATCTTGAGATCCATCCGCTTGAGGGTGCTCGGGAAGAAGCGCCCCAGCAGAAACCAGCCAAGCAGCAACAGCAATACCACAAAGGGCACCGCAAATCCCATCCACTGGCCGAACGAGATGGCATGCTCGCCGGTCAGGTATTTGAGGGCCACCGCGTTGGGCGGAGTGCCGATGGGAGTGCCGATCCCCCCGAGGTTGGCCGCCAGCGGAATGGCCAGCACAAAGCCGATTTTGGCCGGGTCCTTGTCGGGAAACGCCGCCAGCACCGGGGTAAGGATGGCCAGCATCATGGCGGTGGTGGCGGTATTGCTCATAAACATGGAGAAGGTGGCGGTGATCAACATCAGCCCCAGCATGACGATCCGGGGATCCTGACCGAACGGGCGCAGCAGCACCCGCGCCAGATTGACGTCCAGATGGTACTTGGTCGCCGCAATGGCGAGGAAAAAACCACCGAGAAACAGCATGATGACCGGCGAGGCAAAGGTCGCCATCACCTCGGTGGACTTGAGCAGCTCACCAAACCCCGGTTCAGCCTTGTCGGCAGTCATGAACCAGAGCCCCTTGTCAGAGAGCAGCAGCAGCTCCAGCACGATGATCAGCACCGAGGTAGCAAAGATAGGGATGGGCTCCAGGATCCAGCAGAGAGCGGCCAGCACGAAAATGGCCACGACCCGCTGCTCGATGACGGTGATCCCCTCCAGCGGGATCCAGTGGGTCGGGATCAGCAGGATAGTGAAGCTCAGCAGCAGTGGCAGAATAATCTTGTTATTGATGGGCACTATTGTCTCCAGGATCGGGAGTAAGAAGCCAATAGTGGCATAACATGCTATCGCCTCACGCGGCCAACTCGCCAAAATGAGAGCTGGCTAACTGCACGGCGCACCGTTTTGTGAGTCATATCAAGCTGGGGTCGGCGCGCTATGGCTGACGCCTCAGCCCTTGCAACAAACAGGCAAAAAAACGGGCCCGCTGTTCGTTGCACACGACAGCGGGCCCGTTTCACCATTCATGCCGATGAGAGAGCTCAGAAGTAGATGCGGGTCACCGACTCGATGACGCAACCCGGGCGGCGGATCCCTTCGATCTCAACCTTGATCTCTTTGAGCAGCTCCAGCCCACCCTTGATGGGGGTGACCCGGGCCAGCTTGGTGCGGGCACGGATGTTGCTGTCCACCTTGATGGGGTACGGGAAACGTACCTGATCCAGCCCGAAGTTCACCACCATGCGGGCGGTCGGGAACTCGGGGGTGGCCTCATCGACCGAGCCGGTCAACTGCGGCAGCAGCGCCAGGGTCAGGAAGCCGTGGGCGATGGTGGTCTTGAAAGGCGACTCGGCGGCCGCACGCTCAGGATCGGTGTGGATCCACTGGTGATCCCCGGTCACTGCAGCAAACTGATCGATCATCTGCTGGCTGACGTGCAGCCACTCGCCGACATGGGTCTCTTCACCAATGCGAGCCTGCAGGGCGGCATAGAGCTCGGCAGCCTCGGCTCCCAGCTCCACAGCGGGTTCCTGAGCCACGGCAGGCTGACCGTTGGCCACCCGTGCCACGGTTGCTGCATCCTGTTGCTGCTCGCTCTGGGTCTCGGTTTGCAAGTCCAGTACACGACCCAGCAAAGGGTGAAGATGTGCCTTTTGCTGAAACTCACGCCAGTAGTCGCGGATCGCCGGTGAGAGCCAATCCTTGAGCTCAAAGGGGTGCTGCGCCAAAATTTCGCGCTTGCGCTTCAGAAAATCGACAACTTTCATGTTCCGATCCCTATGTGATTCATTGCCTGTAAAGAGGTCTAACCAGTCCTATTTTATTAAAGTTTCAGCTGTAAGTGCAAAAAAATCTCGGCGTACACCTGTACCAAGGCGGAAGTAACTACTTACACCATGTAAACCAGCACGATCTGCCAATGAGGAAATCGATTGCCAAAGATGCCGCCAGCAGGGGAAACTCGCGGGACTCATCATGAAAAAAGGCCCTCATCGGGCCTTGTGGTGGGGAGTCAGCGCGCGCTCGACCAGCCGCTACGCAATCCCTCTTCATCCAGAAAGGACCAGGCAAGGATCCGGCTCACCTTGTTGCCCTGCGCCATGTCGATCACCCGTACCTGACGCGCACCCACTCGGCTCAACGCCTTTTTCGCCCCCGGCAGGTTCTCTTTTTTCGACACCAGCGAGCTGAACCAGAGGCACTGAGTGGCAAACTCCTTGCTCTGGGCAATCATGTTGGCCAGAAACGCCGCCTCGCCCCCTTCGCACCAGAGCTCGGCCTTCTGGCCGCCAAAATTAAGCACAGGAGTGCCTGTCACCTCCTTGCCCAGATTGCGCAGCTTGCGCTCCGTCCCCTTGCTCGCCTCTTCCAGCGACGCATGGAACGGCGGATTGCACAGCGTCAGAGCGAAGCGCTCCTTTGGCCCTATGATGCCGCGAAACACATGGTTGGGGTTACCCTGCAAACGACACTCAATCTGGTTGCCGAGTCCGTTGCTCTTGGCCAGCAAGGTGGCCGCCTTGACCGAGACCGGATCGATATCCGATCCCACAAAACGCCAGCCATATTCGCGGGCACCCAGCAGCGGATAGATGCAGTTTGCCCCCACCCCGATATCCAGCACCCTCACCCCCTTGCCGGTAGGGAGCTGGCCTGCGCTCTCGGCCAGCAGGTCGGCCGCCCAGTGCAGGTAGTCCACCCGTCCCGGGATAGGCGGGCAGAGGTAACCGGCAGGCAAGTCCCAGTGGGCAATCCCGTAGTGATGGGCCAGCAGGGCGCGATTGAGGGTCTTCACTGCATCGGGATCGGCAAAATCGATGGTGCGGGTGCCGTAGTCATTGATAAAGACATGAGCGGCCAATTCGGGAGTTCGCAGGCAGAGCGCCTCAAAGTCGTAACCCGCCTGATGGCGATTACGGGAGTGAAGTCCGGATTTGCGGTCGCCCGACTTGGGGCCACCGGCTGATGGTATGCGGGGTTTCATGCTGAGCCTGCCGAAGAAAACGGGCCCACACTATAGTGATTTGACTCGGGAAAGTCTAAACGAGGGCAATAAAAAACCGGGCTATCGAGCCCGGTTCAAGTGAGGTTGGAAAAACAGTCCGTACTGCGAGCCGTTTGTCCAGCCTGACTCAGATATCGATCCGGCGAGCTTGCCAGAACTTGTTGCGCCAATATTGGCTATCCAGCTTGGAGCGCGTCACACCGGCTCGGGTCGAGGCGTGGATGAATTCGCCATTGCCGACATAGATACCAACGTGGTTGAGACGACGATTGATTTTGAAGAAGACCAGATCACCCTCGACCAGATCCTGCTTGGAAACGCGCGTCCCTTCGTGGACTTGGGAGCGGGTATCGCGGGGTAATTCGATACCGACGGCATTGCGGAACACTTCACGGGCAAAGGCGGAACAGTCGATACCGCGCTGGCTGCTGCCACCCATCCGGTACGGAACACCACGCCACTCTTTGTATACAGTCAGGATTTCATTCACATCAGGTGTCTGGGAAGCTTCCGGTTCGATGACAGGTTCAACCATGGAAACTTCGATCTTGCTCGCGACCTCGGGTTGGGGTGCCGAGGCACAACCCACCATTCCGAGCGCGACCAGCAGTAGCATCAGGTGGCGCAATCCTTTATCCCCGCTAAATAGTAAATCTTGTTAAAATACGGCCCCAAAGGGCAATTTATAAGGCAACAGCACCCGACTATATCCAAGAATTCTATCGAGGCAAGTGAAAATCCCTATCAAGCTCACATTTTTGCAAGGAAATGCACGATTTTTCATAATTAATGTGATCATGCCCAAACAATATACAATCGCAAAAAGAGCCTTGGGCCTCCTAGATAACTGGCTTTTATCCCTGCTTCAGCACCTTTTTAAAGTGAAAAATCATGATCGAAACCGATCTTTTTTTGTTAAAACCGGCCAGGGTATGCCAGGAACTGCTTGCTCAATTGCCTGAATGGCTGTCAACCGATGAGCAGCATATCTGGCAAGCCATGACCCATCCTGAACGGCGTCAGGAATATCTGGTGAGCCGCGCCCTGCTGCGCCAGCTATTGGCTGAGCGGCTGCAACAGCCTGCCGCCAGTCTGCAATTTTGCAACGGCCCCCACGGCAAGCCCCGACTGCATGATGATGCTTGGCAGTTCAATCTGAGCCACAGTGGCAGCTGGCTGGTGTTGGCGCTCTGCCCGCAGGGGCCGCTTGGGGTGGATATCGAACTGGGCAAACGGCGGCATCATCCCCTCCCCCTGGCCCGCCGGTTTTATGCACAGAGTGAATATGAGTGGCTCTGCGCACAGCCTGCTCAAGAGCAGGAGAGCGCCTTCTACAGGCTCTGGTCGCGCAAGGAGGCGGTACTGAAAGCCCACGGTGGCGGCATAGCGGCGGGACTGGAGAAGGTACGGTTTCTCCCGGAGGAAGGATGGCGACTCGACAACCAGCTCGATGACACCCCTTATCAGGTACAGGATTGGCCCTTTGCCAGCGGCTGGCTCAGCCTCGCAGCGGCGGCAGCCCCTGTGACCTTTTACCGGCTGGATGAGCGCTTGAATTGCCACTCGCTTAACCCCATGTTACTCAACACCCTTTCTGAAGAGTCCAACTCATGATCGTCGACATTACTCCCCAGAATTTTCACGCTGAACTTATCGATGCGTCCATGAAGAAGCCGGTCGTCATCTATTTCCATGCTCCGCAGATGCCGGAGTGTCAGGGGATGACACCGCTGATCGAATCACTGGTTGGGCCCGCCAATGAGCAGGTCACCCTGGCCAAGGTGGATATGAACGATCCCCAGTTGCAGCCGCTGGCCAGTCAGCTCGGCCTGCGCGCCCTGCCGGCGCTGGTGCTGTTTCATCAGGGTCGCCCTGACGAACAGGGGATCATCGAAGGACCGCAGGATGAAGCCACCCTGCGCCAGTATTTCGCCGCCTTCGCCCCCAAAGAAGAGGAAGAGTTGCTGGCCAAGGGGCAACAAGCACTGGCTGACGAGCAGCCCAGCATCGCCTATGCCCATCTGACCAAGGCACACCAGCTGGCTCCTGAACGTCACGACATCAGCCTGTGGCTCATTCAAGCTGCGCTCGACCTCAACCTGCTGGATGAAGCGCAGGAGCGCCTCGGCACCATCCCGATGGCGGCGCAGGATAGCCACTTCCATACTCTGAGCTCACGGCTGGCGCTGGCCCTGCAAGCGGCAGACAGCCCGGAGCTGCGCGCGCTGGAAGCCCGTCATGCAGAACAGCCCGATGATTTTGCCCTGGCTCAGGAGCTGGCAGTGCAATACAACCAGGCAGGCCGTCAGGAAGAGGCGTTGGGACTGCTGCTGGAGATCCTCAAGCGGGATTTGGCATTCGGCGATGCCAGAAAGACCTATCTCGATATTCTGGCGACCATGGGCAGCACACCGGCGGCGCAGAGCTACCGTCGCAAACTCTATAGTCTGCTCTACTGATCGGAATCGAACTGGCTGGTAATGATGGGGGAGTGCCGGGAGACCGGCATGACCTCATGGGTCAAGTACGAAGAAGGTATTGTGGGAATAGTGGAGATACGGTGAATTTCAGGCAAAAAAAAATGGCGCAAAACTGCGCCATTTTTTTCGCATGGATTACTTCTTGTAGGAAGTAGCCATGTTGTCGATGCGCTGGTTAGCACGCATAGCTTCTTGCTTGGCTTCGGCAACATCAGCAGCGATTTTGGACTGATCAGCACGAACTGCGCTAACATCTTGAGCCAGTTGGTCAACTTTGTTAGACAGATTCTGAACGGAAGTTTCCAGTTCGCTGGTGTTTGCACAACCGCCCAGCAGAGCGGACAGACCAACAACACCTACCAACAACAATTTTTTCATTTTTAAAGCTCCCTTGAACTCGCCAGACGTTTAGCAAGCGGCGTGATTATGGCACAAAAAAATCCTACTTTGCATAGTCCCCACCACAGATAAATGCATTAAAACCCTCATTTTTTTTTGAATGAACAGTTTTTGTCCAGATTCGTCTAAAAAATGAGTGCCGTGTGGTGGGGGCACGGACAAAGGTTAACCAAATTTTTGCCTTATTACAATTTCGTATGAGGCTCAGGCTGTACGTTCTGACAACAATTGACGATATTGCACCAGATCCTCGATGGTCAGCACCGGCATCTGGTGCTTGCGACCGAACGCAACCAGGTCTGGCAGACGCGCCATCGAGCCATCTTCTTTGGTCAATTCACACAACACACCAAACGGTTTGAGGCCAGCCAGCTGCATCAGATCGACCGTCGCTTCGGTATGACCACGGCGGGTAAGCACCCCACCGGTTCGCGCCCGCAGCGGGAAAACATGACCCGGGCGGTGCAGATCACCCGGTTTGGCGCCGTCTGCGATGGCTGCACGGATGGTGGTGATGCGATCAGCCGCCGAGACACCGGTCGTGACCCCCTGCGCCGCTTCGATGGTCACAGTAAAGGCGGTCTGGTAGTGGCTGGAGTTGGCCTCCACCATCATCGGCAGTTCGAGCTGGCGAACCCGCTCATCGGGCAGGCAGAGGCAGACGATGCCGGAGCACTCGCGGATCATCAGCGCCATCTGTTCATTGGTCATGGATTCAGCGGCGAAAATGAGGTCGCCCTCGTTCTCCCGATCTTCATCGTCGGCCACCAGCACACCGCCTCCGGCACGCAAGGCAGACAGCGCCGCTTCGACACGGGCAACGGGATCACCGAATTCACTGAGTAGAGACTGATTCATGGTAAAACTCCTAAACAAGACAAGGACCAGAATCAGGGCATGGAAAGGCAGACAGAGACGGGCATGCAGCGGCCAGCCCACAAGGGCCAACGCGGCAAGGTCTGTCTTATCCTCTTTCATCCGGACTATGACCGTCGGCTCCGGCATCTCACCGGATCTGCTGACCCCGACCCAGCAATCAGCCAAGTCGGGCGCTCGCGGGCTCCCCGAGTCAATCGGGATACCGCCGGTGGGGAATTGCACCCCGCCCTGAGAATAAGCGCAGACAGCCTAAAGAAAAACGGTTGCAGATACCAGCCAAAATCCCCCGCAGGCTGAAAAGCGTTTCAACATTGCGCCCGGGATCGCGCTCTGCAGCCCGATCGCCAGCACGAGAGGCCATGACTGGCGAATTTCTTTATGGCGCGGATCGGTTTATGGCATAGTTCCCGAAACAAAAAACAGGGCCCGAAAAGAGAGCCTGAACAACGCTGCCGGCGCAGACAGCAGCGCCAACACCACAAACGGAAAATGACAGAGATGGAAAAGAAAATACTGCTCACGGATTGCCCGGATGCCAAAGGGCTCATCGCCAAGATCACCAACATCTGCTACAAGCACCAGCTCAACATCATCAAGAACGATGAGTTTGTGGATCACGAGAATGGCCGCTTCTTTATGCGTACCGAGCTGGAGGGGCGCTTCAACGACGAGACCCTGCTTGCCGACCTCGATGATGCCCTGCCCACCGGGGCACAACGCCGTCTGGTCAAGGCGGGCAAGAAGCGCATCGTCATCCTGGTGACCAAAGAAACCCACTGCCTCGGCGATATTCTGATGAAGAACTACGCGGGCGCGCTGGATATGGATATCGTCGCGGTGATCGGCAACTACGACACCCTAGCCGAGCTCACCGGCAAGTTCGATATCCCGTTCCACACCGTCAGTCACGAGGGTCTGAGCCGTACCGAGCATGAAGAGCAGGTGCGCGCCATCATCGACAGCTATGAGCCTGACTATGTGATCCTGGCCAAGTACATGCGGGTGCTGACCCCGAGCTTCGTCGAGGCCTATCCGCGCAAGATCCTCAACATCCACCACTCCTTCCTGCCCGCCTTTATCGGTGCCCGCCCCTACCGGCAGGCGTTTGATCGCGGCGTCAAGCTGATCGGTGCCACCGCCCACTTCGTGACCGACGATCTGGATGAAGGCCCCATTGTCGAACAGGACGTGATCCACGTCGGTCACGCCTTCAGTGCGGACGACATGGCCAAGGCGGGTCGGGATGTGGAGAAATCGGTGCTGAGCCGCGCGCTGGAGCTGGTACTGAACGAGCGGGTGTTCGTCTACGGCAACAAGACGGTGGTCTTCAAGTAATCCGCCCACACGGCACGTATGCAAACGCCAGAAACAACAACGGCTCCCGCGGGAGCCGTTGTTGTTTTTTACGCCGAGTGTCAGAGCGGCAGATCGTTTACCGTCACCGCGCCCTTCTCCAGCTTCAGCTCGGAGGTCAGCGCTTGCTTGTCGGCCTTCAGATAACCCATCAGGGTCAGCTGATCGAGCATGGGGGCCAGTTGCGGCACCGCCTTGCCCAGCTTGTCGCTGAGGCTGGCATGCAGCACGCCGGAGAGGGCCTGCATTCCCGCGTCGCTGTTAAACAGCTGCTCCAGCGAGGTGGAGGCCAGCTTCACGTCCCCCTTCATGGTCACCGCCTCACCGTTGAGCTTGGCGCTGAGATCGGCCAGTTCAAGGGTCGCGCCACGTTTGAGCATCTTGTCCAGCGCCTGCTGGATGACGGCATCTTCAACTCCCTTGCCACCGGCGGCCTGCAGCCCCTGATACCCTTCCAGATCCAGACCGTTGAGGTTGAGCGCCAACTTGCTGTCGGTCACCGCCAGGGTGTCGGTCTCGTTCTCCAGATCCAGCTTGGCAATTTTCATCTGATAGCTGCTGGAGAGGGTCTGGGCATCATCACCGGTCAGCTGAGTCTCGGTAGTCATCCCCTGCAGGGCAACCTTGACGCTGTCAGGCAGTTGTACCGTGAGGGCCGAGAGGGTCATCTCGCTCTGGGGCGAGAGGAGCACACCGCTGATCTCGGCAATGTCGGCACTCCCTTTCAGATCGGCAAGCACCAAGTCCATCTTGCTCTGCTCTTCGTGAACTGTCATCCCCTGCCAGGTCATGGTGAGGTGACCATTCCCCTCCAGATTGCCGTGGAACTCACCGCTCAGGGGCAGGAAGCTGAACTCGTCCAGCCCCTGTTTGATCTTGAATTCATTGGCCCAGAAACGGCTGCTGTTACCCTGGGTCCAGAGACTGGTGACCGACTCCAGACCGAGTTCCCACTGCTCCATGCCCAGTGCGGTGAAAACCGGCGCTAGCGTGCCATTATGGGTATCGAGCAGGAAGTGGCTCTTGATGTAGAGCGGCAGGATCTGGCTCTTGACCACCAGTTGCAACTCGATGGGCTGACTGCCCTCCAGCTCGCTGTCGATGGCAGCCAGCTCCTCCGGCGTCACCACGACCTTCAGGATCCCGTCACGGGTGAAGAGGTTGCTGCTACCCGGCAGCCACTGCATGTCGAGCCCGCTCTCTTTCTCCACCTTGGCGATCTGCTCCGCCATGATGTTGTCGAAGCTGTTGCCCGTGTACCAGCACGCAGCCAGACCACCACCTACCAGTGCCGCACCCACGGCGAGGGCCACTATCTTTTTCATATATCCATGTGTCTCCAGGGAGTTGTCACTGCACTCTACGGGGCGGACTCGGGGCTAGGCAAGTCCAATCAGATGGCGAGTCCACTTTCTTGCGGCTCGCCACAACATCACAACAAGGGGCTGAAGAGATAGAAGATGTTCTCCATCGCCTTCTTGTACCAGGGGCGGGCCTGCCATTGGGCCAGGGTCATCGGGGTGGCTTCCGCCATATAGCCCTGCACCAGCCTGGTCATCTGGGCAACGAACGAGGGGTTATCCACCAGCAGGGTCACCTCGAAGTTGAGCCAGAGGCTGCGCCGATCCAGATTGACCGTCCCCACCAGAGCGAAGTCATCATCCACCAGCACGCTCTTGGTATGGAGCAGACCGGCATCGTAGCGGTAGATCTCCACCCCGGCCGCCAGCAGCTCCTCCATAAAGGCGTTGCAGGCGTAATTGGCCATGATGGAGTCGTTGCGTGCCGGCAACACCAGCTGCACCTGCACCCCGCGCGCCGCTGCCGAACTGAGTGCGGCCGCCAGCGGATCGTCGGGTACAAAGTAGGGGGTTGTCAGCACCAGATGGCTGCGTGCCTGATAGATGGCCAGCAGCAGGCTCTGCTGGATGCAGTCGCCGCCGACGAAGGGACCGGACGGGATCAGCTGGGCGCGGTAGTTGGTCTGGGGCCAGGCCTCCGGCTCATGTTGCAGACTGTCGAGCAGCCGCTCGCCGGTCTCCATCTCCCAGTCCCAGACAAAGATCGACCACATCAGCGGCACCATGGGCCCCTGCACCCGGATCATGATGTCGACCCACTGGCCGACCCCGGCATCCTGCTTGAAGAAACGGGGATCCACCATGTTCATGGAGCCGGTGTAACCCACCCTGTCATCAATCACCACCAGCTTGCGGTGCATCCGCAGATCCTGACGCTGGAACAGAATGCGCCAGGCGCCGACCGGCAGCACCTCCACCAGCTTGACCCCCGCCTTGCGCAGCTTTTTGGGCCAGTGGGAGCGGAAGAACTGTTTACTGCCCACCGAATCGAGCAGCAAGCGACAATCCACGCCGCGTTGCGCCACTTCAATGAGCGCCTCGCACACCTCGTCGGCATCGCCGCCCGGATGCCAGATATAGAACTCCAGATAGCAAGAGAGCGTCGAGCGACGGATATCCTGGGCTATCTCGCGCAAGATCCAGTCCGGCTTGTTGAGCAAGGTCATGCGGTTGCCTGAGAGCATCGGCATGGCGAGCCGTCCCTGGATCAGATCGTGCAGCGGCTGTGCCTTGGCGCCCACTTCACAGCAGTGCTGCGGGAACAGACGGGCCAGTTGGCGGATCCAGATGGCATAAGGGCGATACATGGCCTGGGCGCGCTCGGCACGGCGGCGCCCCAGCTTTATTTCACCAAACAGCACATAGAAGCCCACCCCGGCAAACGGAATGGCATAGATCAGCGCCAGCCAAGCCAGCGACACCCCGATGGGACGGCGTTTCATCACCACCCGAAACGACACACCGGTAACAATCACGGTATGAAAAAGCAGTAGCAGCCAACCCAGAAAACGGGAAAACAGCAGTTGAAGATCGTGTTCCAGACCGTTAAACAACGGGGACTCCTTCTAATCGACAAACAGCGCGGTGGGCAGACCCCAACCGGCCGGGATGGTATGCTGTAAGGCAAATCCATTCTATCAGGTCGCACGCATGATCCTGCAATCTATGCTGCTCAGCCTGGCCATGCTAGGCCAAGGCTCATATGACATCAATGAGCAACAGATAAACCAGTACCTGCAATCTCAGGTGCAAGTCGACAAACAGCTGGAGCTGCCGGGCATCATCAAGGCCCATGTGACGCTTGAGCAGAGCGACGTCCAAATCGGTCGCCAACGCCCCGATACCGCCCGGGTCTATGGCAAGGGCAAGCTCAAAATCGCCCTGCCAGACAATACCGAATATGACGCCCGCCTGCAGATGACCTATGAGGCGAGACCCCGCTATGACAAGAGCCAGAGTGCCCTGTTTCTCGATAACATGAAGCTGGTGGAGTACAAGCTGGAGCCGGAGGCGGCCGAGAAGAAGTTCGGGCTGATGCTCAACATGCTACTGCAAAGCATGGAGAAGCGGCTCGAGACCAAACCGGTCTACAAACTCAATGACAAGGATCCGGATCAGGCTTGGCTGAAGGAGAATCTGCTGGGGCTGGAGCTGTCACCGGGCAAGATCCACCTGCTGACCAAACCGCGCTAAACCGCTCAATTCAGGAGGGGCTGGGTGGTATCCCGTACCAACAGCTCCACCTGATACCCCTGCTGCTGCTGCCGCTCGTAGAGGGAGAAAAGCGACCCGCTCAATTGATTGAGGGGCATATCGGCAAACCCGGCCTTGAGATAGAAAGGCTTCTCGAAGGGCAGCGCCTGACAGACCACAGGTTTGTCCAACAGACCGTGACAGGCGTGCTGCAACAGCCGAGATCCCAATCCCAGCGACTGGTAATGGGGCAACAGGCGAAAGCCGCACAGATGGTAAAACTCCTCCTCGTCCCGCAACCGAACCGCCCCCACCAGCCAGTGAGCATCACGTACGACAAAGATCCGCTCGGCCAGATCCGGCACATAGTGGGAAAAAGTCGTCTCGTAATAGTCCCTGATAAGGGAGAGGTCGGCGTCGCAGTACTCTTCGAAAGTGAGTTCCATCGCCAGCTTGCTTGTCACAGACAAATCCTTTGATAATCAGTTATTAGTGCCAGATACGGTGCGCTAATCCGACCACATGACGCCAGCACGATAGCATGCCTTTCGTCAACAAAAAAGCGGACGTCGCGGGCAGCTTGCTTACCCGGTGGAAGAGGCCATGACCCACCGCCCGACTGTCAAAACCGTGCTTTATGATGACAATCCTTTATTGCGGCGGATACTTTGATCCCGGTCACCGAATCGGATCATTTGCCCCCTGTTGGCCGCTTGTTCTGCCCTCGTCATGATGCTTTACTCAACATGGTCATCACAAGAAGGAGTATTAGGGTTGAAAGCATGGATGCTGGCAGGCCATATGTTGTTGATCCCCCTGAGCGGATGGAGCCAGACTCCCCCTCCCGCGGAGGTGATCTTCCTGACCGCCGCTCCCTCCCCCTTGCGTCCGAGCAAAGATGCCACTCCCGCCTCACAACCCGACACCGCTCAAACGACGGCAGTCGCCACCAACGGCAAGAAGCAGATCCAGGTCTATAAATCGGTGCAACAAAACGGGGTGGTTCGCTACTCCGACATGGCGCCCGAACAGGGCCATTACGAGCTGCTGCTGTTCAACGACTGCTTCGCCTGCGACCCCAAATCCAGCGTCAACTGGCAGACCACAGGGCTGTTTCTCTATGACTATGCCAGCACCATCAAGGCGGCCGCCAAAACCTATCAGGTTGAGCCGGCGCTGATCCGGGCGCTGATCCATGCGGAATCCGCTTTCAATCCGCTGGCGGTCTCCCGCAAGGGGGCGATGGGGCTGACCCAGCTGATGCCCGCCACAGCGCGGGAGTTGGGGGTCGGCAATGCCTTGCTGGCGGAGCAGAATATCTTCGGCGGGGTGAAATACCTGGCGGGACTGCTCAAGCAGTATGATGGCAACGTGGCGCTGGCGACTGCGGCCTACAACGCCGGCGCGGGCGCCGTACAAAAACATGGCGGCATCCCGCCCTATGCGGAAACCCGTGCATATGTGGAGCGCGTCCAGCTCCTCCACCTGCGCTACAAAGAGATGCTGCAGGCCAAAGGGCTCTGAGGTTAGCCTCGGTTAATGCTCTTTTCTCGCCCCTCCAAAAACAAAAAACACGCCCGCAGGCGTGTCGATACCACACTTTGTTTCGCAAATGATTACTTCTGCTCAGTCGCCACCAGGCGATAAGCCAGCGCACCCAGAATGGCACCGACAATCGGGGCAACCCAGAACAGCCACAGCTGGCTGATAGCCCAGTCACCGACAAACAGCGCAACACCGGTACTGCGGGCCGGGTTGACCGAGGTATTAGTCACCGGAATGCTGACGAGGTGGATCAGGGTCAGGCACAGACCGATGGCGATCGGCGCGAAACCGGCAGGCGCACGGCTATCAGTAGCCCCCATGATGACGAACAGGAAGAAACCGGTCATCACCATTTCGCACACCAGTGCGGCAGTCAGACTGTAACCACCCGGAGAGTGCTCACCGTAGCCGTTGGAAGCAAAACCGGCAGAGAGATCAAACCCGGCCTGACCGCTGGCAATCACGTAAAGCACGGCAGCAGCGGCAATGCCACCCAGCACTTGCGCCACGATATAAGGCAGTACACCGGATGCCGGAAAACGACCACCCGCCCACAGACCAACGGTCACGGCCGGATTGAGGTGGCAACCGGAGATATGGCCTATGGCAAACGCCATGGTCAGCACGGTCAGACCGAAAGCCAGCGAGACCCCCAGCAGACCAATCCCGACGTGAGGGAAGGCTGCAGCCAGCACGGCACTGCCGCACCCGCCCAATACCAGCCAGAAAGTGCCCATAAACTCAGCAGCAACAGGTTTCACATTATTTCTCCCATTTGAGATAACACCGAACAAGACCCGAGAAGGGCCCATGCTTGAACAAGCGCAGCATTATGGGAGTGTGAGTCCAGATTGCGAACCCGGCAGGCAGGGCTCACTGAATGTGATATTCGTCACAATTTGTTGATTAGATAAGAGATTTATCATTAAGACAGCTGGCTGCACGTCTCATGCCCAAGGGCGTCATGCGACAACTTGTGACACCATTTAGCTCGAGTGCTCATCCCTTGAGCGATAAAAACGGAGGCATGGTCAGTCTCCTGCCGGGGCAAAACGGCTGACAACCTGCCCCTGATACTCAATCCACTCCATAAACATGGCGACGGGGCGGGCATAGACCTGACCATCCTGCTCGGATTGATAAATTACCAGCTGCTCCTGGGTTTCGGTATGCAGAGCCAAGGCAAGCACTTGATAGTAACCCCCCTTGAAGTGACGATAGCGGCCTGGAACGGGTGCTTGCATGGGAAAACCTCGCAGAAGTGAACACCGATGAGGAACCACATAAAGATGACACCATGAGTGCCATTCAACTCATCGAAAAGGGGGACGAAGACGATTTTTTACACAAGCCAATCGTGCCACAGGATCCGGATATTGCAACACAGTCAGGCAGCTTTGTTAATTCGTTCCCCATGTTTCACTAGTTAACCTTGGTTAGCACCAAAGATCGTGCTGAATTTAACGTTCTAGCAACCCTGTTTTAGGGCTAAAAATCAGGGAATTCTTCTAAAAAGAGGATTGTTCTAGCATTCAATTCTGTGAAGAATAGGGGAAAAGAAATTTGATACTAAAAATCGCCTTTTTCGCCAACGCGTCCCTGTGGGGAAGGAATCACTGTCACCATGTTCACAATCGACAAGTCGCACAAGCTCGACGATGTCTGCTATGACATCCGCGGCCCGGTGCATAAAGAGGCTCGCCGTCTCGAAGACGAAGGCCACCGCATTCTCAAGCTCAACATCGGCAACCCGGCCCCGTTCGGCTTTGATGCGCCGGAAGAGATCATCAAGGATGTCATCCTCAACATGCCGCTGAGCCAGGGCTACTGCGACTCCAAGGGGCTCTTCTCTGCCCGCAAGGCAGTGATGCAGTACTACCAGCAAAAAGGGATGCGCAAGGTCGATATCGATGACATCTATATCGGCAATGGCGCCAGCGAGCTGATCGTGATGGCGATGCAGGCGCTGCTCAACAATGGCGACGAGATGCTGGTCCCCTCCCCCGACTACCCGCTCTGGACCGCCGCCGTCACTCTCTCCGGTGGCCATGCGGTGCACTATCGCTGCGACGAAGGGGCTGACTGGTATCCGGACCTCGACGACATCCGCGCCCGCATTACCCCGCGCACCCGCGGCCTGGTACTGATCAACCCCAACAATCCGACCGGTGCCGTCTACGGCAGCGAGTTCCTGCTGGAGGTGATCGAGATCGCCCGCCAGCACAACCTCATCATCTTCGCCGACGAGATCTACGACAAGATCCTCTACGACGATATCTCCCACACCAGCGTCTGCACCCTGTGTGACGATGTGATGGTGGTGACTTTCAACGGCCTCTCCAAGGCCTACCGCGCCTGCGGCTTCCGTCAGGGCTGGATGGTCATCACCGGCCCCAAAGGCCGTGCCCGCGGTTACATTGAAGGGCTGGAGATGCTGGCCTCCATGCGACTGTGCGCCAACGTGCCGATGCAGCACGCCATCCAGACTGCGCTTGGCGGCTACCAGAGCATCAACGAGCTAATCCTGCCGGGCGGCCGCCTGCGCAAGCAGCGGGACAAGGCGTGGGAGCTCTTGAACGAGATCCCTGGGGTCTCCTGCGTCAAACCCAAGGGAGCGCTCTACATGTTCCCGCGCCTCGACCCCAAGGTATATGACATCCGCGACGATCAGAAGATGGTGTTCGACCTGCTGCAGCAGGAGAAGCTGCTGCTGGTGCAAGGCACCGGCTTCAACTGGCCGGCACCGGATCACTTCCGGCTGGTGTTCCTGCCCCGCGAAGAGGAGCTGGAGGATGCCATCGGCCGCCTCGCTCGCTTCCTCAAGGGCTACAAGCAGTAAGCAAAGCTCATGAAAAAGGCTCCCGCGGGAGCCTTTTTGTTATCTGTCGTTTTCAATCCGCACCATCAGCCGTGCAGCAGGGCTCCGGCCACCAGTACCGCCATGGTGATGAGAGCCACACCGATGATAAAGGGCAGCACCCAACGCACGAAGCGATCGTAGGGGATCTTGGCGAGCGCCAGACCGGCCACCAGATGGGCAGCAGTGGGGGCAAACAGGTTGATCCAGCCGGAGGCGGACTGATAGGCGGTGATCACCAGATCCCGGGAGATGCCGGAGAAGTCAGCCAGCGGCCCCATCAGCGGCATGGAGACGGTCGCCAGCCCCGAGGTGGAGGGGATGAAGAAGCTCAGGATGATGTGCACCAGATAGGCCATCAGGATGAAGACCGACGAGGAGAGTCCGGTCACCAGCCCTTCGGCCCAGTGTAAAATGGTGTCGATGATGACGCCCTGCTCCATCACCACATAGATGCCGCGCGCCACCGCCACCACCAGTGCCACCCCGATCAGATCCCGAGCGCCGCTCAGGAAGGTCGCCACATAGTTGGACTCGGGCATCCGGTTGATCAGCGCAATCAGGATGGAGGAGCTGAAGAACAGGGTGGAGAGCTCGTCAAACCACCAGCCAAAGGTGGGCAGCACATCGATCCCCAAGTCCGACCAGGGCACCACCGCATAGATCATCAGCAGGAAGGTGCCGAAGAAGACCAGCATGGTGAGCTTCTGTTTGCCGGTGAAGGCGAGGTTGCCGCTCTTCATCTGGGAGAACTCGTCGTCATAGACGATATCGGCCAGCACGGAGCGGGACTTGTCCTGCTGCACCTGCTTGGCGTAGCGCATCACGAACCAGGAGGCAAAGATCACCAGCAGCAGCCACTGGATGACCCGCAAACCGATCCCCTCACCGATGGGAATGCCGGCAAAACCGGAGGCGATGCCGGTGGCAAACGGGTTGACGGTTGAGGCGAGCACCCCGACCCCGGAGCCGAGCAGGATAATCCCCGCCGCCACCATGCGATCGAAGCCCGCCGCCATCATCACCGGCACGATCAGCGCCCAAAAGGCCACCGTCTCCTCTGCCATGCCGAAGGTGGAGCCGCCGAGAGCAAACAGGGCGATCAGCACGGGAATAAGCAGCCGCTCGCGCCCGGCAAAGCCGCGCACTATGGCCCCCACCCCGGCATCCAGTGCCCCGCTCTGCATGGTCACCGCGAGAAAACCACCGATGATGAGCACGAACAACGCCACGTCGGCCGCCTTGTGAAAGCCCTGAATGGGGGCCTTGAGCACTTCGAATACCCCTTGCGGGTGGGCGGGGAGTTCGGTGTAACTGCCGGGCACCGGCAACAGCCGCTCGTCGCCGCTGTAATCGGCCACGGCCGCTGCCGCCACCGGCTGCTGGGTCTTGGCGGTGACATAGTCATATTTGCCCGCTGGCAGCACCCAGGTGAGGGCGGCCATCAGGGCGATGATAATAAAAAGCAGGGTATAGACAGTGGGAAGTTGGCGCTTCTTGGGCGCCTCGTTTGGAGTGGTCATAGCTTCCGTACCTCGGCAATGCCGTCATGTGATCCGATCAGCGCAAGACTAGCGGGTTTGATATGGGAAAAAGGTGATCGCTGATAATAAAATTCCGTAACTTAGCGGTATTTTTGCCAAAAAAACAGGGCCCCGCAGGGCCCCGTTTTCACTTGAGTCAGACTCAGAGCTCGACCACGTCGAATTTCACGTCCGGATTCACATCCGCATCGTAATCGACCTCGTCCAGACCGAAACCGAACAGACGCAGGAACTCCTGCTTATAGCCGGTGTAATCGGTCAGGTCGGAGAGGTTCTCGCTGGTGATGGATGGCCACAGGTCGCGGCAGGTCTGCTGCACGTCTTCGCGCAGTTCCCAGTCATCCATGCGGATGCGGGCCTGATCGTCCAGCGCCATGTCGGAAGCGTAGAGACGGGTGCGCATCATGCGATCCACCTGCTCCATGCACCCTTCGTGAATGCCCTTCTCTTTCATGATCTTGAAGGCCATGGAGATGTAGAGCGGCATCACCGGAATGGCGGAAGAGGCCTGGGTCACCACGGATTTGAGCACAGCCACGTGAGCGGTGCCGCCCTTGGCAGCCAGATCGCCACGGATGGCTGCAGCGGCGCGATCCAGATCTTCCTTGGCGCGGCCCAGAGTGCCATGCCAGTAGATTGGCCAGGTCAGATCGGTACCGATGTAGGAGTAGGCCACGGACTTGGCGCCGTCAGCCAGCACGCCGGCATCACGCAGGGCAGCCATCCACAGCTCCCAATCCTGACCGCCCATCACTGTGATGGTGTTCTGGATCTCTTCCTCGTTCGCCGGCTCGACGGTGGCGGTGATGATCTGGTCCTTGTTGGTATCGATGGCGGTGGTGGTGTAGACCTCACCGATCGGTTTGAGGGCAGAGCGCACCACTTCGCCGGTTTCCGGCATCTTGCGCACCGGAGAGGCCAGGGAGTAGACAACCAGATCAATCTGACCCAGATCCTGCTTGATAAGCTCGATCACCTTGGCGCGGCACTCGTTGGAGAAGGCATCGCCGTTGACGCTCTTGGCGTAGAGGCCTGCCTCTTTGGCGGCCTTGTCGAAGGCGGCAGAGTTGTACCAGCCAGCGGTACCGGTCTTGGACTCGGAGCCCGCTTTTTCAAAGAAGACGCCGAGGGTGGCGGCGCCGCTACCGAAGGCAGCCGCAATCCGGGAGGCCAGGCCATAACCGGTGGAAGCGCCGATCACCAGCACCTTCTTGGGACCATTCTCGATGGTGCCCTTGGCCTTGGTATAAGCGATCTGGCGACGAACATTGGCTTCACAACCGACCGGATGAGTGGTGGTGCAGATAAAGCCGCGAACCTTGGGTTTGATGATCATATGGGGTCTCGGATCCGTTTAATGGATGAAATCGGGGCATAAGATACCTCATCTTGCCGCGATAAGGTGCTCTGATGTGTTGAACTGCGGCAAAAATGGGCATCCGAAGGTGGCAATCATGGTCCATGCCATGGTGCCACCTCACGGCAACTAGCAGGCAATGCGGGTGATGTGGCCATCCTGCAGCTTATAGAAGGCATCTTGCGGCAACTCCTGTGACCAGGTCGCCTCATAGTCGAGATCGGCATAGACGCCACGCAGCATGGCACCGAGCAGACCGTGGGAGATGACGATGGCCCGCTCGGCGAGCGCGGGATCCTGCAACCATTGGTGTGCCCGGCGCTGAATGCTCTCGAAGCTCTCGGCCCCCGGTGCCTGCAGATACCAGTCCCCTTTGCCGGTATCGAGCTCGGGATGAGCGAGCCGCAGCACCGGGATCTGGCAGCTCTCCCACTCCCCCATCCCCAGCTCCATCAACCGATCGTCCCAGATGATGCGATCAACTGACAGTCCCAACTGCTCGCACACCAGCAGCGCAGTCTGACGGGCGCGACCGAGCGGGCTGGCATAAACGGTCCAGCGGGCAGGATCCGCCAGTTCGGCGGCAAGGCGCCGCCCCATGGCGATGGCTTGCGCCTCCCCCTTGTCGGTCAGATCGGAGTTGCAACGCCCCTGCAGACGCTGCTCGGCATTGAAGCGGGTCTGGCCATGGCGCAGCAGATAGATGAGTCGAGACATGATTTCTCCAGCACGTTCAGAGAGATAGAAAAATAAAGGGGGAAGATGATAACAGATGAGCCCGAAGGATGGCCCAAACAGAGAGGCTAAAACGGGCGTAAAAAACGGGTCAAGGCTGACCCGTTTGCTGCCAATTTGGCCAGAGTGTATCGGCTCAGCCCTTCTTGATCTCCCGCAGATAGCGGTAGATGGAGTGGACCGAGATCCCGAGCTGGCGCGCGGCAATCTGGGCGCTGTCTTTCAGTTCGAAGATCCCCATGTCGTGCAACTGGTTGACGATGACTCGGGTCTTCTGGGACGGAGGCACCGCCTCGTTGCCGCGCACCTCGGCACTGACGGTATCTATGGTGCTGTTGAGCGCTTCGTCGATGTTGCGGGCGAACACCTCCGGGGTGGCATGGCTCTCGTGGGGATGCATACACTCCGGCATCATGGTGCGCAGCACGGATTGCAACGGGGCATCCATGTCGCTGTTGATGCAGAGCAACCCGATGGCCCTGTGCTCCCCGTTGCGGATCACGGTGGTGATGGAGCGCAGGGTCTTGCCGGTGGCGCACTTGGTCATGTAGGGGCTGGAGATATCCTGCCCGCTCTTGAGCTTCATCATCGCCAGGTTGGTGATGGGAGCGCCGACACTGCGGCCGGTGATATGGCCGTTGGCAATCTTGACGATCGAGGGATTGCGCGCATCCAGACTGTGGAGCAGCACTTCGGTGTGCTGGCCATACATGGCGGCGATGCCGTCCACAATGTTCTCCATCGACTTGAGGATCTCAAAATCGCTCGGACTCAACTCTTGCAGCTTCACAATGGGACCTTCTTGCAAGGGTTGCTGCCGGACAATGGGCGCCGGGCAGCAACCGACAGGGACATCAGGCGGACATGATATCAATAATGGTGCTGTCTGTGGCAGACATGCCCTCCTTCACCATCTGGCCGACGTTGCGGATGGTCTGATCCACGTCACCGGCGACGATCCCCTGCCCCGACACCGAGTGGCTGTTGAGGGCCATCAGGAAGCCGCGCACCGCCGCGCCGGAGGAGGTACTCACCTTCATGGCGCAGGAGGCCTTCGCCCCGTCGCACACCATGCCGGCACTGTCGCTCAGCACGTTCTGGATGGCGAAGCAGGATTGCTCGAAGCTGCCGCCCGCCAGATAGACCATGGCCATGGAGGCGGCCGCGCTGGTCACGGTATTGCCACAGAAGGCCGACAGCGGCGGATAGTGGGACTTGATATAGATGGCGCCCAGATGGCTCATGATGAGGGCGCGAGCCAGCTGCTCTTCGCTGGCCGCAAAGCGCTCGGCAATTACCATCACCGGAATGGTGGCGGCAATGCCCTGGTTGCCGCTGCCGAAGTTGCTCATGGCTGGCAGGGTCGCGCCCCCCATGCGGGCATCGGAGGCAGCCGCCGTCATCATCACGATGCGGTTCATCACATCCTCGCCGATAAGACCGGCATTGATGTTCTGCTGCATGGTGCGGCCGATCTCGAGACCATAGGGGTTGTTCATCCCCTCGGCGGAGAGCTTGCCGTTAAGCTCGGAGGCTTTGAGGATGAACCTGATCTGCTCGAACTCCACCTTGGTGGCGAACTCGTAGATGGCGGCGATGCTGATATCGACGCCATCGCAGATGGAACCGGTGGCGCCGCCCTGGCTCTGATCGGCGGTGAAGGTCACCTCGCCATCGCGGCGCTGCTCGACGATGCGGGTATGACCGCCGCAGAGGGTCACTTCGGCGCTGTGCTCTTCACCCTTGTCATCAGAGCCATAAACGGTCACGCGGCAGAAGATAAACTCGGGGGCGGCGGTGCGGCTCACCTGCACCTTGCCGGCATCGATCAGCTGCTGGGCACGCTCCACCTGTGCTGGCTGGATCGCGGCCAGCACCTCCAGCCCGGCATCGGCGTTGCCGCCGATGGCACCGGCCGCGGCCGCAATGGCCAGACCGATCTTGCCGGTGCCCGGCACATAAACACCCATCGAGTTTTTATAGAGATTGTCCGACACCGCAACCTCGAGGCGACCGGGCTCACAGCCCAGTTGCCGGGTGGCGACAGCCGCGGCATAGGCGGCGGCGATTGGCTCGGTACAACCCAGCGCTGGTTTGACAACCTGTTGAATAATCTGCAGATACTGCTGCCACGCTTGTTTCATCACTTGAACCTTTTTATCAGCATTAACGAGCGATATGGGCGATCGCTTCCACTTCAACCTTGACGCCCATCGGCAGATCCTTCACTGCGAAGCAGCTGCGCGCCGGACAATCTTTCTGGAAATAGGCTTTATAGACCTCGTTGAACGCGGCAAAATCGCTGATCTCGGCGAGGTAGCAGGTGGTTTTGAGCACGGTATCCAGCGAGCCGCCAGCGGCTTCCAGCACGGATTTCAGGTTTTCCAGTGACTGGCGGGTCTGGGCGGCAATGCCCCCTTCCACCACACCACCCTGCTGCTTGCAGACCGGCAACTGACCGGAGGTAAAGATAAGGTCGCCATAGGCAGTGCCGTGGCTGTAGGGACCGATAGCGTCAGGTGCCGCTGCTGCTGTGATGATGCGTTTCATATAGCCACTCCTGTTTGTGCAATTTTTTTTGCAATCATGAATCTCATTCCGCTCAACATTATTTGCTTTTTATTTTATCCATTCAACAAAAAGATACAAAAATGGCGTTTGAAGGCACCTTTCGGCCTCAATATAAACCGTGATCACCATCCTGATTTGAACAAAAGTACTCTTATGGGCATTGTTTATGACAGTTTTATTCAACTATATTTGCGCCGCTTTCTCCCACCCCTACAAAAAAGAAGGTTTTAATGGACGCGCATAGCACTACACTCGCCAGCCCCGTGATGGGCACGCTGGAATGGAAAGAAGCGGTTCGCTTCGACAGCACCGACTGGGGCTGGATCATCATGAGCATCGGCATGGCCATCGGCGCGGGGATCGTCTTCCTGCCGGTACAGGTGGGTCTGATGGGCTTGTGGGTCTTTCTGCTCTCGGCGGTGATCGGCTACCCCGCCATGTACATGTTCCAGCGCCTCTTTATCAACACCCTGGCCACTTCGCCGGAGTGCAAGGATTACCCCAGCGTCATCACCGGCTACCTTGGCAAGAACTGGGGTGTGCTGCTCGGCGCGCTCTACTTCGTGATGCTGGTGATCTGGGTCTTCGTCTACTCCACTGCCATCACCAATGACAGCGCCTCCTTCCTGCAGAGCTTCGGCGTCACCGACGGCCTGCTCTCCGAAAACCCGCTCTACGGTCTGGTGCTGATCTGCGGTCTGGTAGCACTGGCCTCGCGCGGCGAGAACCTGCTGTTCAAGATCTCCACCTTTATGGTGCTGACCAAGATCAGCGTGGTGGCCGTGCTCGGCCTGATGATGGTGGACAAGTGGGATGCGGCCAACATCACCGCCATGCCCGCTGCCGGTGACTGGATGAAGGATGCCATCATCATGCTCCCCTTTACCCTCACCTCTATCCTATTTATCCAGAGCCTGAGCCCCATGGTGATCTCCTACCGCTCACGGGAAAAGTCGCTGGAAGTGGCCCGCTTCAAGGCGATGCGCGCCATGAATATCGCCTTCGGCATCCTGTTCGTGGTGGTGTTCTTCTACGCGGTCTCCTTCACCCTGGCCATGGGCCACGATCAGGCGGTCAAAGCCTCCGAAGAGAATATCTCCGCGCTGGCCATGGTGGCCCAGGGGATGCCCGGCCAGACCCTCAAGCTCCTGAGCCTCACCCTCAACATCTTCGCGGTAATGACCGCCTACTTCGGCGTTTACCTCGGTTTCCGTGAAGCCTGTCAGGGGCTGGCGATGAACCTGCTGCGCCGGGTGCTGCCGGAAAACCGCATCAACAAAGGATTGGTAGGCAAAGGGATCATGGTGTTTACCGTCATGCTCTCCTGGGGGGCCATCGTGCTCAACGCACCGGTACTTAGCTTCACCTCCATCTGCAGCCCTATCTTCGGCATGGTGGGTTGCCTCATCCCGGCTTATCTGGTCTATCAGGTACCGGCGCTGCACAAGTACAAGGGCACCTCCCTCTACATCATCATCGTCACCGGCCTGCTGCTCTGCGTCTCGCCCTTCCTGGCGTTCAACTGATCGGTTTCCTCTTATCTACCGCGGGTCACCTTCGGGTGGCCCGTTTTCTATTGGCTCGGCTGACGGCGCCCCGCCCGGAAGTAAAAAGCCAAGGGGATCACAACTTGCAACCGGCCATCACCCAAGGGAGGCCGCTCGGAGTACTATTCAGGCAACACGACTCACGCCCGCACTCAGGTATCGAGGCTTAACATGAAATGGATTTTCAACCCCGCCATCCGGCTGGGCAACCAGCTCTCCTTCAAATACAAATTCCTGCTCTGGTCCTGCCTGATGCTGCTGCCACTGGCCTACAGCATGACCAATCTGCTGGGGCGGCTGCAGGATGACAACGTCCAGGCCAACCGCGAGCTGGCGGGAGTGGTCAATCTCGCCCCCGTGCCCACTATCGAGCAAGCCCTGCTCACCCATCGCAATCTGGTGACCCGTCACGCCTATGAAGTGGATCCGGTCGGTGATGATCAGGTCAAGGCAGCCGCACAAGCAGTTGATCAGAGCCTGCAAACCTTTGCCGACACCCGCCAGAACAATCCCTCCTTTGAGGTGATCCAGCAGGGCTGGGCCGCCCTGCAGAGTGAAGCGGGCAAGCTGGAAGTGGAGCAGAGCAACCTGCACCACGACAAGCTGCTGACCGAGGTGCGCCACCTCTACAAGCACATTACCGCCAGTAGCAGCCTGATCCAGGATCCGGCGCTCGGTACCTACTACATGGTGATCCTCGCCAGTGAGCGGTTGCCGCAACTGCGCGACCTGCTGGCTCAGGTGCGGGATCGCGCCGCCACCATCGCCGATTTCGGCCTGTTTCAGGCCGAGGGCTACAGCGGCCTGCGTTTTCGTCTCGACCTGATCAGCGCCACTCTGCAGGAGCTGGAGGCCGATCTGACCCTGCTATACCAGATGGAACCCGCCTACCGCGCCGAGCTGGGTCAGCAGACCGATGCTCTGATACAGCTGGTGCGTCAGGGGGTCGAGACCATGGAAAACAAGATGATGAAGGATCAGCTGGTGCAGCTCTCCACCAAGGAGGTGCAGGCACTGGGGGATAAGATGGACGAGGCTATCACCGCGCTGGCAGGCCAGGTACGCCAGCGGCTGGAGGCCGACCTGCATCAGCGGCTGGCCGCCAACCAGCGCCACTTCTGGTGGGTCACCGCGCCGCTGACCGTCAGCTTGCTGCTCTACCTCTACCTGATGATCGGCGCCTATCTCTCCCTGCGCGACACCGTAGGGCGGGTGCGTGATATTGCCGCCCGGGTCAACGCCCAGGATCTCAGCCAGCATATCGAGATCGTCGGTCAGGACGAGCTGGCCGCCATCAGCCGGGATTACAACGTGACCCTGGAGACCCTGCGCACCCTGATGCGGCGAGTGCGTGAAAATGGCGTCACCGTGGTGGAGAGCGCCACCGAGATCGAAGCGCGCACCTGCCGCTCACAGGAGGTCATTGCCGATCAGCAAGGGGAGACCCATCATGTCGCTACCGCCATCAAGGAGCTGGCTGCGACTTCACAAGACATGGCGGGCAACGCCCTGCAAGCCGCCCGCATGACCCAGGAAGCGCAGAACGTGGTCGGCCAGGGCGAGGATGTGGTGGAGCGCACCATCAAGGCCATCGACCATATCAACCGCGAAGTGCTGCGCACCGCCGACACCATCGGCCAACTGGAGCAGCAATGCAGTCAGATTGGTGGCGTCATCAGCGTGATCCGCGGCATCGCCGAGCAGACCAACCTGCTGGCCCTCAACGCCGCCATCGAAGCGGCCCGTGCCGGTGAGCAGGGTCGCGGCTTTGCGGTGGTGGCCGACGAGGTGCGGTCTCTTGCCAACCGCACCCAGGGGGCTACCGTCGAGATCCAGCAGATGATTGAACAGCTGCAATCCGGTGCCCGCGCCTCGGTCACCGCCATGTCGGCGGTCAGCCATGAAGCGCAGGAGGGGGTCGGGCTGGCGCAGGAGGCAAAACAGGCTTTTGGCGCCATCACCGAGAAGGTGGATCGGATGGTCGATACCAACGCCATCATCGCCAGCGCCATCGAGCAGCAGGGCGCCGTGGTCAACGAGATCGAACGCAACGTGGTGCGCATCTCCGATGGCAGCGACGAGGCGTTGCAAGTGGCCAACGCCGCCCGCGATGCCGCCCGCCAGATCCACCAGCTCACCGAACAGCTGCGCGCCATGGTACAGAGCTTCGTGCTGTAACAGAGCGCTGACAAGCCGGGCTCAACGTGAGCCCGGCATTATCCCGGTCTCGCCCCTGCCCACAACATCTCGGTTGCTCGGATCATCCAGAAAATCTCTGCGGCCCACTTGCCGGGCAAACGCCAACAAAGTAGTCTCGAACGAAAACAAAATGCGGCATTCCCGACACGCACGGTCTGCGATGTCGAGGGAAACCAAGCCGCCTGCGAGCCACAGATTAAAACCAGCGTCACGTCATCTATCACCCGCTTCAAGCGAGGGTTTACCCATGGCCAGATACCAGTTTTTTACCATTCCGGCGTCCAATCGGCAGCAATACACCTTTATCGACATGGCGTCTCCGACTTTTCTGAGTGAAAAGGCGGCACTGCTGACCCAAGGATTCGAGGTGGAGGAGGACTTTATTGACGCGACCACTCCACGGGAGGCCGTCGAGAAGTACCAATCCAATTTTCTCTATGTAGCGGATGAGATAGGCAAGTCCGATAGCAGCTACGCCGCGGCCGTCGCCATGCTGGAGATTGGCAAGGGGTTATTGGGCAATAAAACCCGCTGAGATAAGGCACCGCGGTGAAGAGTGGTGGCCATCGTGGCAACGCGCCCGATGGCCATATGGCAAGACATCAATTCGGTAAGTCAGAAGCGCCCCAGCTGCTGGAGCATCTCGATCAGCTCCTCTTCGCTGCTCGGCTCATAGGCCAGCTGAAGGCTCGGCGCGGCGCCTCCCATCAGCATGTAGACATTGGTGCTGCAGTGGTCGTAGTGATACCACTTACCGTCGATACAGACGTCGGTATAGCATCTCGGGTCCCTTTTCAGTTCCATATGCACATCCTTTTGTTACATCCCATCAACATCACTCCTGACCGTAAAATAACCACCGAGGTTCAAGCTTGATGCAGATCAATGGAAGCGGCTGAAAGGGATAGATATCTGCCAGATCTGTGGCTTGCGGATGCCCCGAGCCATCATAGGTTATCCAAATGAAGATGGACCGAGCGCACCGTCATATCGCCGGATGGCCCCCGGTAACAAAAACGGCGCCCGCAGGCGCCGTTTTTGATTTTCCCTCAAAAGCGAGGGGCAAACAGAAGGCTTATTCGTCTTCCAGATAGGCGTAGCCTTGCAGGCCCAGCTCCAGCTCGTCGAGCAGGGCTTTGCGAGTGGCATCGTCCAGCGCCGGGTGAGCGGCGATCCGCTGGTAGTTTTCGCGGATCACGGACGGGTCGATGTTGACGTAACGCAGCAGCTGATCGACGGTGTCGCCGCGCACCACGTTGCGAATGTCCATCTTGCCCTCTTCGTCCAGCCACACTTCCGCGCAGTGGGTGTCACCGAACAGGTTGTGCAGATCGCCGAGGATCTCCTGATAGGCACCGACCAGGAAGAAGCCGACGTGGCACTCTTCGTTCTCGCCGTAGACCGGCATTGGCAGGGTGCTCTCGACCCCCAGACCGTCGACATAGTGCTCGACCTGACCGTCGGAGTCACAGGTGATATCCATCAGGATACCGCGACGGCTAAGCGGACGATCGAGACCAGCCAGCGGCATCACCGGGAATACCTGACCGATACCCCAAGCATCCGGCAGGGACTGGAACAGGGAGAAGTTGGCAAAGCACTTGTCCGCCAGCTTTTCACTCAGTTCGTCAGCCAGCGCACGGTGGTTGCGGTTGACCGGGTTGAGCATCTCTTTGAGCGCCAGACAGGTGTTCTGGTGCAGCATCTCGGCCCAGGCACGCTGTTCAAGGTTCAAGAGGCCCATGGTGTACTGGGTATTCACGTCACCCAAATCTGCCACCGAGTCATGGAAGATCTCCAGCAGGGAGGGATCTTCGCTGCGCAGATCCAGCCAGCCTTTCCACATGTTCTGCAGAATGGTCGGCGCATCTTCGTCCGGCGCGCTGATGTCGTTCATCTCCACCCCTTCGGCACCAATGATATTGGTGACCAGCACGGCGTGGTGGGCAGTCAGGGCACGACCGGACTCGCTGATGATGGTCGGGTGCGGCAGGTCGAACTCGCGGCACACATCGCCGATGCCCCATACCACGTTGTTGGCGTACTCGGAGAGGCTGTAGTTGGCGGAGCAGTGGCTCTGGGAACGGGTTCCCTCGTAGTCCACGCCCAGGCCGCCACCGACGTCCACGACTTCGATGTTGGCACCGAGGCGACGCAGTTCAGCGTAGAAACGGCCGCACTCGCGGATGCCGCCCTGAATGTCGCGGATATTGGCGATCTGGGAGCCCAGATGGAAGTGCAGCAGTTGCAGGCAATCCAGCTTGCCCAGCCCGCGCAGACGCTCGATCAGCGCCAGGATCTGGGAGGCGGAGAGACCAAATTTGGACATGGAGCCGCCGCTCGATTCCCACATGCCGGAGCCGGTGGAAGCGAGCTTGGCACGCACCCCGATATTGGGCTTGATGTTGAGACGAGCTGACTCGTCCAGCACCATCTCCAGCTCGGAGGGCTTCTCCACCACGATGTAGACCTTGTGGCCCATCAGGTTGCCCAAGAGGGCGTGGCGGATATATTCGCGGTCTTTGTAACCGTTGCAGACGATCACCGAGCCTTGCTCATGGTGATGGGACAGCACGGCCAGCAGTTCCGGTTTGGAACCAGCTTCCAGGCCAAGCCGGGGCTTGTCGCTGTAGGACTGGCTGATGGTCTCGATGACACGACGCTGCTGGTTTACCTTGATCGGGTAAACGCAGAGGTAGTCCCCTTCATAGCCAGACTTTTCGATGGCCTGACCAAAGGCGTTGAACAGCGCATCGACCCGACTCTTGAGGATGTCGGGGAAGCGCAGCAACACGGGGGTGGTCAGCCCGGACTGACGCAACTGTTCGATGGCGTCAGAGAGCACGATATGCGCGTCAGGGCGTGATTTGTCGGGGGCGACGGTCACATGACCGGCGTCATTGATATTGAAAAAACCCGCACCCCAGTAGGGAACGTTGTAGACCTTCAAGGAGTCCTTGCTGGACCAGTTAGTCATGGGCTATGCCTCGCAAATGAGCGACCCAAAGTCGCCTTCGTTACCCTCAATCACATCCAGACCATCTAGTGCAGAGTACGGCGAGCGCTGCCATCACGAGACGCAGCCACCCAAACCAACCCTTGGCACATCGCGGCAAGCCAGAGGCTGCCTGGTGGATCTTGGGGAAGTAACGAGTCTTGATGTGGGGCTGGTGGCTTTACATCAAGCTCAACGGTATGCGGTGCCACTATGCCGTAGCGCCGCGGTACTTTGATGACAGACGACATCAGCCACGCCGTCAGTTCATCATTCGGCAGCGATCCCGACAGAAGGAGAGGGTTCCAAGGAAGAGAAGCGAAGGCGCCAGCACGCATGCGTGTTGATAGACGACAACAACCACAGCCCACCTCACCGTCAGTGACCGCCCATGACAAGGGAAGATGATGAGCCGGTGGCCCACTCGGTCAAATGAAGGATGAGAGTCTGTTGTTCTCCCTGATACCGGAGCCTAACCGGTATTAAAGAAACCATTCCCCAGCAGTGTCTGTCGTTTCTGCGTGCCTCGCCCTATAGGCGTATGATCGGTCGGGTTTCTGGCGGCTCTGCCTGCTTCAGGGTTGCCCTTGGATCGGCGCGGAGTGTACACACTTACCGCAGGCAGTGACAATAAAAAATAGTGTTCAAAATCCCCTTTTAATAAGTCGATCAAATCTTGCTGGCGGGCAGGCGGGCTCTGGGATGGCGCAGGTTATGCGACAGCCCGGTTTCCCCTTGAAAAGTGTGCGAAAACGCCATGGTTGGGCTGACGCCTTGCTGTGCGGTGGCTGAGGGGAATTTGGTCGCCACCGCCAGCGCCTAAATATCGTAATAAATGCAAAATTTATGCGGTCTCCCTCCCGGACGTTGCCCCGCGCGCCGCACATTCGCCGCTCTTCCCTTGCGTCAAAAAATGGGAAAAACCTGCGCTGACGCAATGAGTGCCCCGCACGGATTGGCCACAATGACCGCTCACAATCGGTTAGAGGCTGACTAATGGATACCCTGCTTGAGCGTTTTCTGCGTTACGTAACTTTTCATACCCGCTCCGATGAGACCAATCCAGCCTGCCCGAGCAGCGAGGGACAACTGATCTTTGCCCGTGCCCTGCAAGAAGAGATGAAGGCGCTGGGGCTGACCCGGGTCACCCTGGATGAAAACGGCTACCTCACCGGCTGCCTGCCGGGCAACCAGCCGGACGCCCCCGCCATCGGCCTGATTGCCCACATGGACACCGCCGACTACGAGGCAGAGCACGTAGTACCGCAAATCATCGAAAACTATCAGGGCGGCGACATTTGCCTTGGCAAGGGTGACGAGGTGCTCGCCATCCGTGACTACCGCTTCCTGAAAAACTACCTGGGTCAGGATCTCATCACCACCGACGGCACCACCCTGCTTGGCGCTGACGACAAGGCGGGCATCGCCGAGATCCTCACTGCCATCGACCACCTGCAGGCCCAGCCCGAGATCCCCCGTGGCGATATCTGGGTCGGCTTTACCCCGGATGAAGAGATCGGCCGCGGCGCCAACCTGTTCCCGCTGGAGAGATTCCCGGCCAAGTGGGCCTATACCGTGGATGGCGGCGAACTGGGCGAGCTGGAGTATGAAAATTTCAACGCCGCCAGCGCCACGGTGCGTTTTATCGGCAATAACGTCCACCCCGGCACCGCCAAGGGGAGCATGATCAACAGCCAGACCCTGGCCGCCCGCTTCCACGCCGCCATGCCTGCCGAGCAGACCCCGGAGTGCACCGACGGGTATGAGGGCTTCTTCCATCTGGCCCAGATGAGCGGCACCGTGGAGGAGAGCACCCTGCACTACATCATCCGTGACTTCGACGACGAGCACTTCGCCGCGCGCAAGGCCGCGATGCAGAGCCGGGTGGCCGCCCTGCAGGCCGAGTATCCCAAGGCCCGCATCGAGCTGGCCCTGACCGACAGCTATCGCAACATGCGCAGCCAGATCGAGCCGCACATGCATATCGTCGAGCTGGCCAAGGCCGCCATGGAGGCCGCCGACGTGGTGCCCAAGATCAAACCCATTCGCGGTGGTACCGATGGCGCCCGCCTCTCCTTTATGGGTCTGCCCTGCCCCAACCTCTTCACCGGTGGTCACAACTTCCACGGCAAGCACGAGTTCATCCCGCTGCAATCCATGGAGAAATCGGTCGCCACCCTGGTGGAGCTGGTGCGCCTCACCGCAGCCTGGCGCGGTTAATCGGTAGCTGTCATTACCAGGGCAAAGGGGGGAGCCGGTTTACCAGCTCCTCCCTTGCTATCTGGCCATCACCCATCAAGAAAGGGAAACCGGGGAGAATCGCTCAGGAGCAACTGGCTGCCGCTGCCATCAAACTGTCATCCCGCTGACATGTCGCGGGAACAGTGTCACATCATGCTGGGAGCAACGGATCGCCGGAGCCCTCCAGATGTTCACTATCGATACCCTGCTGACCCAGCACTTCCCCCGCCTGCTTGGCTACCCCCTGCTCACCCCGCTGTTAAAGCGGCTGCTGGGCTGGCTGCTCAACGAACAGGCCTTTGCCGACTTTGCCACCCGCTACCCGCACCTGCGCGGCCTCGACTTTGTCGAGCAGGCGCTGACCCAACTCGATTTCGACTATCGGGTCAGCGAGGCGCAACTCGAGCATATTCCCGCCAGCGGCCGGGTCATTCTTGTCGCCAACCACCCCATCGGCTCGCTGGACGGACTGGCGCTGCTGCAACTGCTCGGCCGCATCCGACCCGATGTGAAGATCGTCGCCAACCAGCTGCTGGCCCAGCTCGCGCCGCTGCGCCCTCTGCTATTGCCGGTAGACAATATGGAGGGCAAGACCGATCGACAGGCCATCCTCGCTATGAATGAACACCTCGCCCATGAAGGGGCGCTGGTGATCTTCCCCGCAGGTGAAGTCTCGCGGCTTGGCCTCAAGGGGGTGAAAGATGGCCCCTGGCAGGCAGGCTTTATCAAACTGGCCCAGCGCACCCGCACCCCGCTGGTGCCCATCCATCTGGGGGGGCGCAACAGCCTCTGGTTCTATCTCGCCTCCTGGCTCAACAAGCCCGCCTCCGCCCTGTTGCTGGTACGCCAGCTGTTTCGCCAGCAGGGGCAAACCCTGCCGGTGACCATAGGGGCGCGCATTCCGCTCGGCAGTTATCAGGAGCTGCCCGCCAAGACGGCGGCGCGGCTGGTGCGCAACCACCTCTACCGGATTGGCCGTGGCAAGGCAGGGCGCCTGCAGACCGAGGCCCCCATCGCCCTGCCGGAGGATCGCCGCCAGCTCAAACAGGCCATCGAAAGCTGCGAACAGCTCGGCACCACCCCGGATGGTCAGGGGATCTACCTCTATCGCCGCCATGAACTGAGTCACTCGGTGATCCTGCGCGAGCTGGGGCGGCTGCGGGAGATCGCCTTTCGCGCTGTGGGGGAAGGGTCTGGCAAGCGGCGGGATCTCGATGGCTTTGACAACGACTATCACCACCTGATCCTCTGGGATCCGGCCCGGCTCGATATTATCGGTGCCTACCGGTTCGCCCCTGTGGCCGAGCTGCTGGCCAGCAAGGGGAAGGATGGCCTCTACAGCCACACCCTGTTCGGCTTTGAGGATAAGCTGCTGCCCCGGCTGGAGCAGGCCATCGAGCTTGGCCGCAGCTTTATCCAGCCCGCCTACTGGGGCAAGCGGGGGCTCGATTATCTCTGGTTCGGCATCGGTGCCTATCTGGCCCGCTATCCCCGCTACCGCTACCTGTTTGGCCCGGTGTCGCTCTCCGGCAGCCTGCCGCCGGCGGCCAAGGATCTGCTGGTTAGCTTCTACCGCCAGCACTTTGCCCCCGCGCTGGCGCTAGCCCCCTCCCGCCGTCCCTACCCCGAGACGCAGCCTCTGTTCGAAGGGGTGGATTACGGCGCCGATCTCAAAGCACTCAAGGCCCGTCTCGACAATCTGGGCTGCGCCATCCCTACCCTCTACAAGCAGTATTCCGAGCTGTGCGAGCCGGGCGGCGTCCAGTTTATGGATTTTGGCATCGACCCCGACTTCAACCACTGCATCGACGGGCTGGTGTGGGTCGATGTGAGCCGCATCAAGCCCCACAAGCGGGCCCGCTATATCGGCAGTCATCTGGCCGAGCCGCGCTCATAGCCCTGCAGGCGCCAGGCAAACAGCCAAAGGCAAAAAAGGAGAGAGAGGCCATCGCCTCCCTCTCCTTTAGCTCTCATGCTCAGCACCTTTTCGAGGCGCTCGGCCCATCTGGCGTTACTCGGCCGCCTTGCGATCCGAGTGGCCGAGATCCCGCTCAGGGGCGATAACATCGCGCACCCGCTGCTTGATCTCCTTGGCCTCGGGGAAGCCGTCATCGACCACCCGATCCCACACCTGCACCCCGTTCACCAGAATGCGGAACTCCCCCTTGCTGGCCGGCACCAGCGCCACCTCCCCCAGATCGCTGTCAAAGGTGGAAAGCAGCTCCTGCGCCAGCCAGGCGGCGCGCAGCATCCAGCGACAGAGGGTGCAGTAGCGGATTTCGATGCGGGGTTTGCTGATCAGGGTTTCAGACTCGGTCATGAGTGACTCCATAAAAAAAGCGGCCAATGGCGGGAAATGGCGTACCGCCACCCAATGGCCAATCCCGGTTCGGTCAAATCAGCGCTGATCAACCCCATGAAAATCGGCCAGCCAATGGCGGGCAATGGTACGCATCGCCGATTCTGGCAGCTCGAACAGGCCGGGAGCAAGAGGGCCTGCCGCCAGCATCCGGATCCCTTCCATGATCTCCGCCAGCACCAGATAGACATATTCGCCAATCACGGCGCCATGGACGAAGTTGACCGCCTCGCCCCGGTTGAGCAGGTAGATCTGGGTACCATCCGGCCGGTTGAGGGCCAGCACATGGGGGCACACCTCTTCGCTCGGCCACGGCAACTGGGCCAGCGAGAAGGCAAACTCGTCATCGGCCGAGGTGACCGAGGCCACCATGGTGCCGGGGCGCAGCGCCTGCAGATCCGCCAAATCCAGCGAGCCGTTGCCGGTAGAGCAGATCACCAGCTCGGCGCGGCTCAAGGCTTCAGCCTTGGTGATCAAGCGAAAACCGTGAGAGAGCGCTTCGACCTGTCGCAGCACATCTGTTTCCACCAGCCCGAGATGGAGGTTGCGACAGCGCAGGTCGCGGGCGATGCTGCGCCCCACCTTGCCATAGCCAAACAGCACGGCTTCGCAGACGTTGAAAGTACGGTTGAGGTTACGAGCCAGCGACTCCGCGGAGTAGACCACGCTCAAACCAATCTGGATATCCTCGGCCTGCTTGAGGGGACTGCGTGCCACCGACACCACCGGGGTCGCCAGCACCTCCTGCTCATAGCGTTGATGGCCGTTCTCGGTCATCTCCACCACCCCGAGGAAACGGGGGCCGAAGTATTCACTCAAGATCACCTGGGTTTTGGCAAAGTAACCGCCAATATCGAGGATCAGCAACCGCTCGTGGGGGGCCACCAGCGGCGCAATCTGCTGGATGAGGCTGTCGGGTTCATTGGTCCAGCGTCGGTTGAGGGGCAGCACCGGATAGTGCTGGGATACCCACTCCAGGGTCGGGCCGTGTACCGATTTCGGTTTGGGCAAAATGGCACCAATCCGTCCAATCTGACCGAGAGCGTCGATAAAACGGGGGCGATCGGGAAGCAGGTGAGTGACCAGCAGAATGCAGAGACCATCGATACGTCCCTGTCCGGTGAAATGGCGAAAAAACAGATGCTCAGATCCTTGACTGCGCAACTGTGGCCTCCTTATGTGCCGCAAAGCAGGCAAACAGAACCCGGCGCGGCCGGGTTCTGTGTGTGTCCAAATAAAATGAAAATCCTTTTTATCTGAAACACATAGGGGGCTCAATCATTATCTGCCAAGAGTATGAGCAGGTATGCAAAAATGGCGCCATTTGACCATTTTCCACACAAGTATCAGTACAAAGAAGCAGCAGGCCAGACCCACCATAGGCTGAGCCCGGTTCCCGCGGCAGCGAGCAGGATCAACCCACCCCAACGCACTGGCCAGGGTTTGTCACGCAACGCCCACTCCAGCAGCGGCAGCAACCAGACCGGCAGCAACACCACCAGCGGCACCTCCACATATTGCCAGGCCAGCATCTGGACGAAGGCGAGGGCCAGCGCCAGACCGGCGGGTGCTACCTTGATGCCAACAAAGGTGGCAAGCAGGGCGCGAAAACCGGCAAAGGCTGCCAAGGCACCTGCCAGCTGGGCAATCAGCAGGCTGCCATCGATGCCGATCACCAGCGCCAGCCAGATAAAACCGAGGGCAAACCCGAGCCCCTCGCGGCTGTCACCGCGCAAGGTGCTCCAGCCAAACCAGAGGATGGCGGGCAGCAGTGCCAGCCAGATCCCGGGCTCGCTCGCCAGTACCGAGGCCAGCCCCTGCCACCACACCAGCGCACTGAACACCGCAAAGAGCAGCAGTGAACCGCGCAGATCGTTCACCTGAGCCGCAATGGCGGGCACCAGCAGGGTCAGCGGCAGCCACTGCCACGCCTTGGCCGGAATACCATAGAGACCGCCGAGCAATGAGCCCACCAGCCAGAGCGCCAGCGCGCCCCACAGATAACCCAGTCGCGGCCAGCGCCACGATAGCAAAGCGGCTCCCAGAGGAGCCGCCAGGGTTTGCAGCAGAAGTTCCGCGCCCATTACTTGCGCACGCCTTCGACAAACAGGTTGATGTTCATCTCGTCCGGAATGCCGGGCAGCATGTAGCTCACGCCAAAGTCACTGCGCTTGATGGTGGTGGAGGCGTTGAAGCCGCTGCGGTAGCCGCCCCAGGGATCCTTGCCCTCACCGATCTTGACCAGATCGAAGGCCACTTCCTTGGAGACACCGTGCAGAGTCAGGGTCCCTTTCAGCACGCCTTTATCCTTGGTGCCCTCGTAAGCGGAGCTGACGAAGGTCATCTTGGGATACTGCTTCACGTCGAGGAAGTCCGGACTGCGCAGGTGCTTGTCGCGGGCCTCGTGATTGGAGTCGACGCTGGCGGCATCCACTTCAAAGCTCGCCTTGGCGGCCGCCGGGTTGGCGTCATCCATGCTGAAGGTGCCGCTGAAGGTGTTGAAGCGACCCACCAGCTCGGAGAAGCCCAGGTGACCCACCTTGAACTGCACCGTGGTGTGCGCCGCATCCACATCATAATCCGCCGCCATCAGAGGGGTAGCCATAAACAGGCAGGAGGCCAGCAGAGCCTTGGTCATTTTCATCCGTTCGTTCCTTCATCTTGGGGTTCACATCAGTGGTTAAAATGCTAACCTCGTTCTGAAGATGAATAATCAGTGATTTATTAAATTCATTATTTACTGAGGATGGAAAATGGACCAGATCGCCGCCATGCGTACCTTTATCAAGGTGGTGGAGTGCCAGAGCTTTACCAAGGCCGCCAACCAGCTCGGCATCTCGGTCGCCATGGCCTCCAAGCTAATGCAGCAGTTGGAGGAGTCCCTCGCCACCCGGCTGCTGTCGCGCACTACACGCCAGGTCAATCCCACCGAAGCGGGGCAGTTCTACTACCAGCGCTCCCTCGCCCTGCTGGCGGAGCTGGAAGAGACCCACAGCCAGCTGACCCACCACAACCAGCAGCCGAACGGCACTCTCAAGCTCTCGGTGCCGATGGATTTTGGCTATCTGCACCTCTCCCCCGCCCTACCGCTGTTTCGCCAGCGCTTTCCCGATCTCAAGCTCGATATCGAGTACAGTGACCGGCGGGTAGCGCTGGTGGAAGAGGGGTTCGATCTGGCGCTGCGGATCGGCCACCTCAGCGACTCCTCGCTGGTGGCGCGCCAGCTGGCCACCATTCGGGTCGAGCTTTGCGCCAGCCCCGCCTATCTTGCGCGCAAGGGCAGACCGGAAAAACCCGAGGATCTCAAGCAGCACGACTGTCTGATCTACACCCTGACCCAGCCGGAGTGGCACTTCAAACGGGGAAGCGAGCAGCAGAGCATCCGGCCACAGGGGCCGCTGCGGGCCAACAACGGGGTGGCGCTGACTCGCGCCGCTTGTGATGATCAGGGCATCATATTGCAGCCCACCTTTATCGTGGGGGAGGCCCTGCGGTCAGGACAGCTGGTCAGCCTGCTGCCGGAGTGGGACAAGGGAGAGGTGGGACTTTATGCGGTCTATCCGCACCGCCGCTTCGTCTCGGCCAAGGTGCGCTGCTTTATCGAGTTCGTGCAGGAGCGCTATCTCGCCCCGCAACAGTGGGATAAGCCGTGATGATTGCCAGAGCTGAGGGTACGGCCTGACTGTCCGGCCTGCTGGTCTGGCTTGAAACCTAACGCTGGCCGGATGCGGTGGTGGATGCGGCAACAGGGGTGAGCTTGGCTAGCAGACGCTCCTGCTCGAGGCTTAACTGCCAGCGTGGCAAACGGGTGCGTATCACCGACAACTGCTGCTCACTGAAGGCATAGGGGAGCGCCACTTCAATCTCGGGGCAGTCAAACATGGCGGCCAGCTGCAGGATCAAAATGAGGTTTGCCTCGTCGGTCTTGTGCTTGTTGACCCGTTTGCGGATCTCGTGGCACAGCTGGGTTTCGGGGTCCTGGGTCATCGCCTGCCAGCCGAAACCGAACAACGGCACCAGCGCGCTGACAATCCCCAGCGCCGTCATCGGCTGCTTGGGGGGATGATAGAGTGCGTTGAGATCCAGCAGAACAGGATTCTGACGAACCTCACCATCACCAAATAAAATCGTTTTCGTCATTGGATTACCCGTTATATTCCACTAGACTGCGCCGCATATTTTACCCCGATATGCCAACGAGGTGCTGATGCTAAGCGATATCGAGATCTCCCGCCAGTCCCCCCGTCTCTCAATCCACGCGCTGGCCGAACGCCTCGCCATCCCCCAACACCTGCTCAGCCCTCATGGCCACTACAAAGGCAAACTCAGCATCGACCTGCTCACGTCTCAACCCACACAGCGCGGCAAGCTGGTACTGGTGAGCGCTATCACCCCGACCCCGCTCGGAGAAGGGAAAACGGTGACCACCCTTGGCCTCTCCATGGGGCTCAACCATATCGGCCAGCCCAGCATCGCCACTATCCGCCAGCCGAGCCTCGGGCCGGTATTCGGGGTCAAGGGGGGCGCTGCCGGTGGCGGCCACGCTCAGGTGGTGCCGATGGAGGAGATGAACCTCCACCTCACCGGCGATTTTCACGCTCTGACTGCGGCTCACAATCTGGCGGCAGCAGCCCTCGATGCCCGGCTGTTCCATGAGCGCAAACTCGGCGACCAGTTCACCGCCAAAACCGGCCTGCCGCGGCTCGATATCGATGCTGACAACATCCTCTGGCCGCGCACCCTCGACATGAATGACCGCGCCCTGCGCCACCTCACGATTGGACAGGGGGGCGCTGCCGATGGTGTGGAACGCAGCGATCGTTTCGTCATCACCGCCGCTTCCGAGCTGATGGCCATTCTGGCGCTGGCGAGCGATCTGAAAGACCTGCGTCAGCGCATCGGCCGCATCCAGCTGGCCCGCGATATCCACGGCAAGCCCATCACTGCCGAGCAGCTGGAAGTGGCGGGCGCCATGACGGTGCTGCTGAAAGACGCGCTGCAGCCGACCCTGATGCAAACCACCGAGCAGACGCCGGTGCTGGTGCACGCTGGTCCCTTTGCCAATATCGCCCACGGCAACTCCTCGGTGATCGCCGATCGCATCGCCCTTGGCCTGACCGACTATGTGGTGACCGAGGCGGGTTTTGGCTCCGACATGGGGCTGGAGAAGTTCTTCAACATCAAGAGCCGCCAATCCGGTATTACCCCCGCCTGCGTGGTGCTGGTGGCCACGGTGCGCGGCCTCAAAGCCAACAGCGGTCTGCTCGATATCCGACCGGGCCAGCCACTGCCAGCCAGCCTGCAGGGGGAAGATCTGCCAACCCTCAAGCAAGGCTGCGCCAACCTCGCCTGGCATATCCGGAACGCCCGCCGCTACGGGGTGCCGGTGGTGGTCGCCATCAACCGCTTCCCCACCGACAGCGAGGCCGAACTGGCGCTGCTGGCCCATGAAGCCCAGCAAGCCGGTGCCTGTGGCGCGGCCATCTCCAACGCCTTCACCCAGGGTGGTGCCGGTGCCAGCGAGCTGGCCCGCGCCGTGGTCACCGCCTGCGAGCAACCAGGTAAGGTGAAACTGCTCTACCCCGACGAGGCGAGCCTCGACGCCAAACTGGCGACCCTGGTGGAGTGCGGCTACGGCGGCCGCGGAGTGCAGCTCTCCGACAAAGCCCGCCAGCAGCTGGCCCAGCTCTCCGCCGAAGGGTGGGATCACTTGCCCATCTGCGTGGCCAAGACGCCGCTCTCCATCAGCCATGACCCCGCCCTCAAAGGGGTGCCGACCGATTTCGAGGTGCCCATCGACGAGGTGAAGCTCTGCGCCGGTGCCGGGTTCGTCTATGCGCTGGCGGGCCCCATCATGACCATGCCGGGGCTGGGCAGTCTGCCTGCCTATCGCCATATCGATATCGATGAGAACGGCGAGATAGTCGGCCTGAGCTGAGCCCTTCCACAACGCTAGAAACAACAAGGCCCCGCCAATTGCGGGGCCTTCTGTTATCCATGCATCAACCCTTAGAGGGTAAAGCGCTGGGTCATATGGTGCAGGGTGTTGGCCAGCTTGCTCAGCTCGACGCAAGCCTGGGCGATCTGATGAGCGCCCTGGGCATTCTCGTCAGCGGCATTGTGAATGTTGACGATGCTGCGGTTGAGCTCTTCGGTCACCGCGTTCTGCTCTTCGGTGGCGGTGGCGATCAAAGTGTTCATGTCGGTGATGCGCACCACGGCACCGTTGATGGTCTCGATACTGGTACCGGCATCCCGTGCCAGACCGACACTCTCCTGCATCTGGTGACGGCTCAGCTGCATGGCGTTGCCCGCCTCGGCGGCGCGGCTCTGCAGCAGCTCGATCATCTTGCTGATCTCGGCGGTGGAGTCTTGGGTACGCTGGGCCAATGAACGCACTTCATCCGCAACGACCGCAAAACCACGGCCCTGCTCACCGGCACGGGCCGCTTCGATGGCAGCGTTAAGGGCCAGCAGGTTGGTCTGACCGGCGATATCGCGGATCACATCCAGCACCACGCTGATATTGGCGCTATCGGCCTCAAGCTGCTGCACCACTGTGCCCGCCTGTTCAATCTTGACCGACACCTCTTCGATGCTGGCAATGGAGCTGCGTACCACTTCGCTGCCGGCAGCAGAGGTGCGGGAGGCATCCTTGGCGGCGCTCATGGCATCCGTGGTGTTACGGGCCACTTCATTGACGGTGGACTGCATCTCGTTCATGGCGGTCGCCACCTGGGAGACTTCGTTCTGCTGGATGGCCATGCCGCTGGCAGACTGGCTGGAGATGGCGCTCACCTCCTCCACTGCGCTGCTGAGTTGGCTCACGGAGCCGGCGATCTCGCTCACCAGATCGGAGAGGGAACCCTGCATCCGGTTGATGGCGGAGCCCAGCTGACCCAGTTCATCGCGGTTGAAGCGGCTGTCACGGATCCACTGCTGCAGTTCGCCCTGACCCAGATCGCCATTGGCAATACGCTGGGCCTGACGGGCCAGCATGATCAGCGGGTCGCGGATCTGGCGGGTCAGTACCACGGAGAGCACCACCACAAGGATCAGGCCGATCACCAGCGCGATGGTGACGCTCAGGTTGGCGGATTGATAAGAGTCGACAATATCGCTGCGGGATTCAGACGCATAACCATGGTTAATCTGGATAAGGGAGGCCACTGACTTGCTCAGCGCGGTGTAAAGGGGAACCCCCTCCTCAAGGAAGATGCGTTGGGCTTCGGCAAGCTGATCGCTGTCTTGCAGCTGTTTGACTCGCTGGTGCAGGGCGACGTAACGATCCCAGTCAGATTTCACCGTATCGAAGGTACGGCGCTCCGCCACATCCTCAGGCCAGATCGTCTTGTCATGGGCAATCAGCTGCTGCGCGATCGAGTTAAGCTGCTGACTGGCAATATTCCGATATTCAGCCCTTTTCAGCGGCTCGCCGGCCACCACGAAATAACCCAGCTCATAACGACGCAACTCACCGAGAGAATCCCCGATCGCGCTGGTGCGATTGACCGCTGGCAAGATGCTGTCGGTAAACCGGATGGCAACATCATTCATGTTGCCAAACTGGACAAGGGCAAAACCGCCGATAAAGGCGACCATCAAACCGAGCACGGCAAAGCCGGCGGTGAGTTTTTTACCTATGGTCATGGTACTGGTATTCATGGGATATCCTGGTGGTCGTTAAATTCGTAGCACTCGTCCGGTTCACGCCCTCCTGGCATGAACTATCTGGCCACCTGTTCAGTGGCGCACCATCCAACCTTGATGAATATCTCTGAATTCCATGAGCGGCAGCGAGAGCCGTGAGGGGGCGCTAGAGTAACCGGATTGTGATGGTTCGGAAAGAGTCTGTCCGGTTACTTTTTGTAAGGTGAAAACGAGGAATTTATCGTGCTCGATTAAATATACCGCTCAGATGAATAAATCGAAAAAATACATAACGTTTGCATAGTGCAAGCCGCACGGGCCAAACCGTTGCAGGCCGCCACTCTCATCCGGAACCAATGAAAAACGCCAGCAATGGCTGCTGGCGTCTCGTTTATTCAGCAAGGCGGTTACAAAATAACCGCCATCTTATCCGCGCAGGCCGCCCAGAAATTCGGCCCGGGTATCGGGTTGGGTCTTGAACACCCCACCGAGGGAGGTGGTGGTGGTGTAAGAAGTCGAATCCATCACCCCGCGCGCCTTGACGCAGTAGTGGGTCGCCTTGATGCTGATGGCCACATCCTTGGTGCCGAGCAGGGTCTGCAGCGCCAGCAGGATCTGCTGGGTGAGCCGCTCCTGCACCTGGGGACGGCGGGCAAAGAACTGCACGATGCGGTTGATCTTCGACAGGCCAATCACCTTGCCTCGAGGGATATAGGCCACATGAGCCATGCCGTCGATGGTGACGAAGTGGTGCTCGCAGGTGCTGGTGAGGCTGATGTCCCGCACCATGATCATCTCGTCCACCTGCATCTTGTTCTCGATCACTGTCACCTTGGGGAAGGTGGAATAATCGAGGCCGGAGAAGATCTCATTGACGTACATCTTGGCGATGCGATGCGGCGTCTCGGCCAGACTGTCATCGGCCAGATCCAGCCCCAGCGTCTCCATGATGGAGCGCATATGGCCTTCGATCTTCTCCCGCTTCTGCTGGCTGTTAAGCTCGTTGGTGACCAGGGGGGTTTCCAGTCCCTGGGCTTCGAGGGCAGCCCTGACCAGCAAGGCTTCCGGACTTAAGGTTGTCATTATCTTCTCTCCCACGCTCAGGGACTGTGAGGGCAGCTCATCGAGCAACCCCTTATGTTATGGCGGCGTACAGGGCCGACGGTATCGCTGTAATGGTCGCCACTCGGGATGTAACGGCCATCTGTTATGGCGGCATAGTAAACGGCCATTGCCGCCAAGATTCAAGTCAACTTGTGCGTCACCTCATACTTTATGGCCATCTCACCCCGTTTCAGCGCCGATTACCCCGAGAATCCTTGAGATAACCTGCCCATCCCCGGGGATTTTTGTGATAATCCCGCCTTCAATCATAGAAAGAGGTCATGACGATGGGATTTGATACCAGCGGACTACTCCCCTTAAGCGATGCCCTGCAAGGGATGCTGGAACAACTCGCCTGCTGCTGCGACAGCGAGCAGTTGCCCCTGCCAGAGGCCCTTGGCCGGGTTCTTGCCAGCGACATCGCCTCTCCCCTCGCCGTGCCCCCCTTCGACAACTCCGCCATGGACGGTTACGCCGTGCGCCTTTCGGATCTCGCCAGCGGCACCCCGCTCATCATGGCGGGCAAGGCGTTTGCCGGTCAGCCCTACCAGGGCGAATGGCCCGCTGGCCACTGCGTGCGGATCATGACAGGCGCCCCGGTACCCGCAGGCACCGATGCGGTGGTGATGCAGGAAGAAACGCAGGCCGACGGCGATCGGATCACTTTTCTGGCACAACCCGAACCGGGCCAGAATATCCGCCGCACCGGCAGCGATATCGGCAAGGGCGCCTGTGTGCTGCCTGCCGGCACTCGCCTCACCCCAAGAGAGATGCCACTGCTGGCCTCCCTTGGCGTGGCCACTGTCGCAGTGCGCCGCCCGCTGAAAGTGGCTATTTTCAGTACCGGTGACGAGCTCAAACCGGTCGGCACCCCGCTCGCCCACGGCGATATCTATGACTCCAACCGCTACGGCGTGCGGGCCATGCTGGCGCGGCTGGGCTGCGACTGCCTCGACCTTGGCATCATCCCGGACGATCCCGCCCAGCTGCGCGCCGCCTTTATCCGCGCCGATGAAGAGGCCGATGTACTCATCACCACCGGCGGTGTCTCGGTAGGGGAAGCAGATTTCACCAAACAACTGCTGGACGAGCTCGGCGAGATTGGCTTCTGGAAGCTGGCCATCAAGCCGGGCAAGCCGTTTGCCTTTGGCCGTCTGCCCCGCGCCTGGTTCTTCGGCCTGCCGGGCAACCCCGTCTCCGCCATGGTCACCTTCGATCAGCTGGTGCAACCGGCGCTGGCCAAGCTGGCGGGCCAGCACTTCGAGCGCCCGCTCCAGCTGCAAGCCATTGCGGCCGAACCACTCAAAAAGAGCCCGGGCCGACTCGACTTCCAGCGCGGCATTCTGAGTCAGGGACCAAACGGCCTCGAGGTGCGCAGCACCGGCTCGCAGGACTCCGCCGTGTTCAGCTCCCTGTCGCAAGCCAACTGCTACATCGTTCTTGAACGGGAACGGGGCCGCGTCGCCGTGGGCGAGACAGTAACCGTGGAGCCATTCGGGGGATTGCTGCTGTGAGCGAGATCCTCAGCGACGCCGAACTGCTGCGCTACAACCGCCAGATCATCCTCAAATCCTTCGATTTCGAGGGGCAGGAGGCGCTCAAACAAGCCCGTGTGCTGGTGATCGGTGCCGGTGGCCTTGGTTGCGCCGCCAGCCAGTATCTAGCGGTGGCCGGGGTTGGCCGACTCACCCTGGTCGATTTCGACAAGGTGGAGCTCTCCAACCTGCAGCGTCAGGTGCTGCACAACGATGAGCGCATCGGTCACTACAAGGTAGACTCTGCCGCCCAGTCGCTGCGCGCGCTCAATCCCTGGCTCAACGTCGAGACCCACGCGGCCGTGGCCGACGAGGCGCTGCTCGATACCCTGTTGCCCCAACACCAGCTGGTATTGGATTGCACTGACAACCTGGCCATTCGCAACCTGCTCAACCAAAAGGCACGCCAGCATGGCGTGCCACTGGTCAGCGGCGCCGCCATCCGGCTGGAGGGTCAGCTCTGCAGCTTCACCTGGCAGGAAGATGAGCCCTGCTACGCCTGCCTCAGCGCCCTGTTTGGCGAGCAGGCCCTCACCTGCGTCGAGGCGGGCGTGCTCGCCCCCGTGGTGGGATTGGTGGGTAGCCTGCAAGCGCTGGAAGCTATCAAGCTCTTGGCAGGCATGGGCAAAAGCTACAGCGGCCGCCTGCTGATGATCGACGGCCTGAGCGGCACCTTCCGCGAGATGAAGCTGCCCAAGCGCCCCGACTGCCCGGTCTGTTCCCATCCTTGACGCAAACGGGATCAAAAAAGCCGAACCCCGTGGTTCGGCTTTTTGGTACCTGCACCTAACAACCCCTTCCTCAATGGGTCGTGAGGATCCTTTGCAACAGGTGATTAAAGCCCGAGGGATCTTCCGCAGGCCAGGCGTGGTGGCCGTTGGGGGTGTGGATGGTGGCGTTGGGCAGGGCGGCAAACTGCTCTACCCGTTTGGCCAGCGGCAGGTAGTCGTGACTGGTGGAGATGATGGCCACCGGCTGCCAGATGGCGCCGAGCCGGGCACGTACCGACCAGCCGGGTAGCGCCTCCAGCAGCGCCTTGTAGGTTTTCTTTTTATTGCGCACGAAACGCAGCCGGAAGGTGTGGCGCACCTGTGCCAGATCCGGGCCCGGGAAGAGCTCGCGTCCCAGCCACCAGGCGAGGGGGCGCATACCGAACCAGCGCAGCCACTTGAGGCGCTGGGCGTAACGCTCCTGCTCTTTGGGGCTCTCCAGCAGAAACTCGCTAAAACCGTTGACCAGCACCAACCCCTGCACCTTGTGGGGCAGTTGCAGCGCCAGCTCCAGCGCTACCATGGCCCCCAGCGACAATCCCACGACCCAGGCGGGTTCTGGCTGTGCATCGAGCCAGTTCACCACATCGGCTGCCAGGGTCGCCACATCGAACGGCCCCTCCTGCATGCTCTGGCCGTGGCCGCGCAAGTCCAGCGCCACCACCCGGTAGTGTTCGGAAAACCGTTCGATCTGCGCCTGCCAGTCGAGGCTGGAGGAGCCCAGCCCATGCAGCAGCAACAGCAAGGGGCCCTCCCCCGCGCTGCGCAGGGAAAGACCGTTGAATTTCATCACCTGATTGCGGCGCATCAGTGTATTGCCTCTCGACTCATCACCTGAACCATCTCTTGTTGTTATGTCACCCGTGGTTATCCTGCCACGTTATCAGCACGGCGCCCAATCAGCCTTCGCTGACCAGACTCACCGCCTTGATATAAGCGTAGATCTGCTGCTCCGGCGCCAGCGCCAGCCGCCTGGCGGAGCGGCTGGTGATCCGAGCCAGCAGTATCTGCTCACCCAGCGCCAACTGCAACAGGGTCTGGCCGGGGCGCACCTCGCGCACCGCCAGCAGACGGGTGACGAGACAGTTGGAGAGACTGGAGTGCTCGATAGGTGCTGTGGCAATCACCACATCGCGCCCCGCCACCTTGATCTGCAAAGGGCCGCTCTCGTCCGGCACATGGGTCATGGTGACCCGCAGTTGCTGCTCACCAAGCTGCAGGGTCGCCATCTGCTCCTCTTCATCGTAGTGAGAGAGGGTCGCCGCCAGCATCACTCCGGCATCGTCACGGCTGGCGAGTGACAGGTCGGTACGGGCGAAGATTTCGCTCGGCCTACCTTGCGCCTCCACCCTGCCACCTTCCAGCAGCACCAGCTGATCGCAGAGCAGGCTCACCTCCTCCATGGCGTGGCTGACGAAGATCATCTGGATGCCGCTCTCCTGCTGCAAGCCCTTTAGCACATGGGCCTGATGGATGCGGCTGCGCCGATCGAGCGCAGACAAAGGCTCATCGAGCAGCAGCAGATCAGGCTCGGCCAGCAGCGCCCGCCCCAGCGCTACCCGCTGGCGTTGACCGCCAGAGAGGGCATGTGCAGGCTGCCCCAGCAGATCGGCAAAACCGAGCCGCGCCGCCAGCGCTTCGGGCTGCCAGCGCCCTCGCCCCTTGCGGGCCGCCAGTTGCAGATTGCCGAGCACCGTCAGATGGGGGAAGAGGCGCGAGTCCTGAAACACCAGTCCGATCCGGCGCGCTTCGGGCTGCAGTTGAGCATATTCCCGATCGCGCCACCGCAAGCGATCCCCGTTTTGGCGATCGAGCCCTGCGATGATGCGCAGCAGGGTGCTCTTGCCGCAGCCCGAGGGGCCGAACAGGCCGAGGATCCCCCCCAGCTCGAGGGTCAGAGCGCAATCGAGGGTAAAGGAGCCAAACTCGCGCCGGACATGGAGGTTCAGGGCATGGCGGTGCGGCTCGTTCACTGGCGGCATAGTGGCGGGCTGGTTCATCCAAACACTCTCCGCTGTCTGCGCTGCAGAACCCCGTAGACCAGTACCAACATCACCAGCGAGAAGGCCATCAGGCCGCCCGCCAGAATATGGGCGTTCTGGTAATCCATCGCCTCCACATGATCAAACAGGGCAATCGAAAGCACCTGGGTCTCCCCCGGAATATTGCCGCCAATCATCAGCACCACGCCAAACTCCCCCAATGTATGGGCAAAGCCAAGGGCCGCCGCCATCACGAAGCTGGGCAGGGTCATCGGCAAGATGATGTGGAAGAAGCGCTCCAGCGGGCCGAGCCCCAAGGTAGCGGCAGCCTCCAGCTCCTTGTTACCCATGTTGACGAAGGCGGAGGTGAGCGGCTGCACTACGAACGGCAGCGAATAGAGGATGGAGGCGAACAGCAGGCCGAGAAAGCTGAAGGCAAGCGGGGCACCAAAGGTGTCGCGCCACCAGGCGCCGAAGCCATATTCGGGGGAGAAGGCGAGTAGCAGATAAAAACCCAGTACCGTGGGAGGCAGCACCAACGGCAGTGCCACCAAGGCCTCAACCAGCGGCCGCAGCCGGTTCTGACTGCGCGACAGCCACCAGGCCAGCGGCGGTGCCAGCAACAGCAAAATCGCTGTGGTGCAGGCCGCAAGCTTCAGGGTGAGCCAGACCGCCAGCAGATCCCCTTCACTCATTACCGACCTCCCGGTTGATAAATGCCCCCAACGGCATGGTATCCATCCTTATTGCAAAGAGTGGCCGACCCGAAGGCCGACCACTCAGGGTATCGCATCAGGCCCATCCCCTTATTGGGGCAGGGCATAACCAGCTGCCTTGATCTGTGCCTGACCCGGCCCCTTGAGCCAGGCCACCAGCGCCTCGACCGCGGCGCCTTTTTTCAATACCAGCCCCTGCTGCTCTATGGGGGGATAGAAGTCGGCAGGCACTGCCCAAGCTTCGGCGGTCTTGCCCGCCTCAACCAGATTGGCCCAGGCGACAAAGCCCAGCTCGGCATTGCCGGTGTCGACAAATTGCCAGGTCTGGCCGATGTTGGCGCCGGTCAGCAACCGGTACTGCTTGGGATCGATCTTGAGATGGGTGAGGGTCGCCATGGCGGCAGCACCATAGGGGGCGGTACGGGCATTGGCGATGGCGAGGTTGCCTTTCCAGCTACGCAGGGTCGCCTCGTCAGGGGCCGGCCCCCCTTTCTTCCACAGCCCCAGCTGGCCGATGGCGTAGGTGAAGCGATCGCTCCCCTTGCCCTCTTTTTCCAGCTTCTCGGGGGTCGCCGCATCGGCGGAGAGGAAGAGATCGAACGGTGCGCCGTGACTGATCTGGGTGTAGAGCACTCCGGTGGCGGCAGACGAGATGGCCAGGGTGTGGCCGGTCTTGGCGGTAAACTCCTTACCGATACGCTCGATGGTTCCCTTGAAGTTGGCGGCCACGGCCACTTTCACTTCATCGGCCTGCACGACACCGGTATGCAAGGTGGCGGCGCAGACACCGGCGATGACAACAGATAACAGCGGTTTCATTCCCTTTCTCCTGATGGGGCCCGCACATCCGCGCCCCTTGGCGGGGCCGTGGTTCCCGTTGAACCTGCGCCCCTCGTGATGAACAGGTCAGGCTTGCCAGCGGGCAGCGGCGGCGTTGTCGCTCTCCTTGGCCTCGACCCAGCGTTGCACACCCTCGGCAGTCAGCTCTTTTTTCCAGAACGGCGCCCGGGTTTTCAAGAAATCCATGATGAAGTGACAGGCGTCAAAGGCGGCGTCGCGGTGGGCACTGCTCACCGCCACCAGCACGATTTGATCGCCAAGCCACAGCTCGCCGATACGATGAATGAGGGTACACTCCTGCAGCGGCCAGCGGCAGCGGGCCTCCTGCACAATATCGGCCAGCGCCTTCTCGGTCATGCCGGGGTAGTGCTCGAGGGCCAGCCCTTTAACCTCCTCCCCCTGATTGAAGTCGCGCACCTTGCCAACAAAAGTGACGATGGCGCCACTGTCTGGGCGGGTGGCTAGGCGGGCATATTCGTCCGCCAGCGAGAAATCTTCCCGCTGGACCAGAATGCGATCGGTCATGGTTGCCTCGCTCATCCTTAACCTCCGGTCGTTACTGGAGGGGCAGGGAAGAAGGCCACCTCATCGCCACCACACAGCTCAGTGGTGCGATCCACGGTCATTATTTCACTCATCATCAACCTCCGGTCACCGGCGGGAAGAAGGCCACCTCATCGCCATCATTGATGGGGGTATCGAGGGACACCAGGGTCTGGTTGACCGCCACCAGCAGTTTGCCCGACTCGAGGGCGAGTGCCCACTTGTCGCCGCGTTCACAGAGCGCCGCACGCAGTTGTTCGGCGGTGGCATAGTCGCACGGCAGGCTCAGCTCATCGCAGGCAACCAGCTCTCTTACTTGCGCAAAAAACAGTACCTTGATCATGCTTGCTCCCCGCTATTTGACCCCAGCTGGAAATGGCCGGACTTGCCGCCCTTTTTCTCTACCAGCCGCACCTGCTCGATCACCATGTCTTTTTGCACTGCCTTGCACATGTCGTAGATGGTCAGCGCCGCTACCGACGCGGCGGTCAGCGCCTCCATCTCCACCCCGGTCTTGCCGGAGAGCTTGCAGAGGGTGCGGATATGCACCCGATTCTGCTCGGCCAGCGGCACTATCTCCACCTCGACTTTGGTCAAGGCCAGCGGATGGCAGAGTGGGATCAGATCAGAGGTCTTCTTGGCGGCCATGATGCCGGCGATGCGGGCGGTGGCGAACACGTCACCCTTGTGGTGCTGGCCGCTCAGGATCAGCGCCAGCGTCTCGGGGGCCATGGCAACAAACGCCTCGGCGCGGGCTTCGCGCTCGGTCACCTGCTTGTCGGTCACATCCACCATATGGGCTTCACCGCTCTGGTTCAGATGCGTCAGGTTGGGCTGGGTCTGCTTGGGATCGGTCTGGTTCATCGTTTGCTCTCAGAGGTGGGAGACAAAGTTGCACGGCTTGGTGCGGGCATCGAGCTGATCGCGGATCAGTTGCTCCCAACCCAGCTGGCAAGCGCCGGTGGAGCCGGGCAGACAGCAGATCAGGGTGCGATTGGCGAGTCCCGCCAGCGCACGGCTCTGCATGGCGGAGCCTTTAATCTCGGCAAAAGAGAGCTGACGGAACATCTCGCCAAAACCCTGTACGGTGCGCTCGAACAGCACACCGACCGCTTCCGGCACCCGGTTCTGTTCGTTGAAGCCGGTACCGCCGTTAATCAGTACCACCTGCACCCCCTCATCGGCGATCCACTCGCTCACCCGCGCGCGGATGCGAAACAGGTTGTCCGGGCAGAGCGCCCGATCGGCCAGCTGATGGCCCGCGTCGGTAAGGGCCGAGACCAGATAGTCGCCCGAGCTGTCATCGGCGGCAGTGCGGCTGTCGGAAACCGTCAGCACGGCGATCTTGAGGGGAATAAATGCGTTGTGTTTCTGTCCCATCGGGCAGCTCCTTGTGGCTATGGGCCGTCAACGAGGCAGGAAGAGAAGGGGTATGAGAGGCCAGCTGTCAGGGCGCAAAAACGGACGCAGACAGGGGTGACCAACTTGCTCAAGCGTGTGACGGCGGGCTGATTCTATCAAAGGTTTCACGAGATATGGGATTTAAAAGACACACAAATCTGATGCTTGTCCCATATATGAACAAAACGCAGGCCGGGTAAACCCGGCCTGTCGTCGCAGGATCAGAACCCTTTAACCCCGGTCATGTCGGGCAGCTGGTGAGCAATCCCCTTGTGACAGTCGATGCAGGTACTTTCACCACTGGCCAGATTGGTAGAGTGCATCTTGGCGGCACGCTGCCCCTGCAGGGAGAAGTCCATGTACTCGAAGTTGTGGCAGTTGCGGCACTCGCGCGAATCAGTCTCTTTCATCCGCTGCCACTCCCGCTCCGCCATCTCGCGTCGGTGTGACTCGAACTTCTCGCGGGTATCCACCTTGCCGGTGATCATGCCCCACAGCTCCTTGGAAGCCTGCACTTTGCGGATGATCTTGTAGGTCCACTCATGGGGTACGTGACAATCCGGGCAGCTGGCCCGCACACCGGAGCGGTTAGCGTAGTGGATGGTATCGCGATACTCCTCGAACACGTTGTCCTTCATCTCGTGACAGCTGGTGCAGAAGGCCTCGGTGTTGGATGCTTCCATGGCGGTGTTGAAGCCACCCCAGAAAATCACGCCACCGAAGAAGCCCATCAGCAGGATGACCCAGAGAGCCGCCTTCGATGGTGACTTGAAGGTGGTCCACAGACGCTGGATAAAGCCGGGTAATTTCATCTATGGATTCCTCAGTTCAGCGCTTCAACCGGTTTAAAGGTATTTTCCACCAGCGGCTTGGCATCCGCTTGCGGTACATGGCACTGCAGGCAGAAGTAGCGACGCGGCGACACTTCACCCAGGGTCAGGCCGTCGCGGGTCTCGAAGTGAGTCGGACTGATCTTGGGGGCCTTCATGGCACTGGCATTCTTGAAGCTGTGGCAAGCCAGGCACTTGTTGACCTTGGTATCCACCTCATAGTTGCGAATGTCGTGGGGGATCAGCGGCGGCTGATGCATGTACTGGCGATCATAGGGCGCGCCATCCTTGCGGAAGTTTTTCAGGGGAGCGGCAGTGGCATCGGTCACCAGATCGGTGGCGCCACGCTCGGACTTGAGGCCACCGGTACTGTTGGTGATCTCGGGGGCCGCTGCCATCAAGGATCCCGCCATCAGGCAGGCCAGCATTGCTCCAATCAGCTTTTTCATTATTTGTTCTCCGACGTTTTTTCTGCCTTGACGGCAAAACCTACAGTGATTTCAAAAACTTGCTCCGCGCAGACATCGATGCAGCGGCCACAGTTGGTACACTCCTGAGCCGCAATCAAGGGCCCGTGACCGCGCTTGGCACCGTGAACAGGCCCGCGCAGGATGGGACGCTCCGGGCAGACCGCATAACAATCCATGCAGTTGTTGCACCGCTCGCGCCCCTTGGCAGAAATCTTGATAAATCCGACCCGGTTGACCAGGGCATAGAAGGCCCCCACCGGACAGAGATGACCGCACCAGCCCCGCTCAACCACGAAGAGATCGAACAGGAATAGCGCCGCCAGCAGGGCCCAGCCCGCCCCCATGCCAAACAGCAGACCGCGCATGGCGAGCGACACAGGATTGACCAACTCCCACGCCATCATCCCGACCCCCGCTGGCACCACCAGCACCATGGCCAGCAGCCAGTAGCGGGTCGCACGGCTGAACTGGCCGTTGCCCTTTAATCCAAGTCGCCCCCGGAGCCAGGCTGCGGCATCCGTGATGAGGTTGACCGGACAGACCCAGGAGCAGAACACCCGCCCCCCGGCCAGCCAGTAACCGGCCAGCACGATGGCAGCCCCCAACCAGAGGGTGGTGATGGGCCAGTGGCCCGCCATCAGCGACTGCAACAGCGTGAGGGGATCGGTCAGCGGCACAGTCTCCAGCAACAGCGAGCTGGAGAGGTTGCCCTTGAGGATCCAGATACCCGCCAGCGGCCCCAGCAAAAACAGCCCGAGCACGCTGAACTGACTCAGCCGACGCAGCAACAGGAAGCGGTGGGAACGCCACCACCCCAGCTTGATGCGAGCCTCTTCCCCCGGATAACGACTCATAACCCCTCCGGTTTGCGGGTGGGCAGGGTGAGCCTGTCGCCGATGAGCGACTTGTTCCCCGCCTTGGCCTTCTCTTCCCAGCCGAGTCGGTAGTGATGACCCAGCTCACCTTTGGCGAGCTGACGTGGCACCACCTTGATGGCGGCCTCCTCCAGCACGCAGGCATGCTCACACTTGCCACAGCCGGTACAGACATCGCTGTGTACCGTGGGCAGGAACATGGCGTGTTTGCCGGTACGCTGGTTATGCTGCAGCTCAAGAGTGATCGCCTTGTCAATCAGCGGGCAGACCCGATAACAGACATCGCAGCGCAGCCCCAGATAGTTGAGGCAGGTCTCGTGATCGATGAGCACTGCCACCCCCATCCGGGCCTGATCGATGTCGGTCATCTGCTGATCCAGCGCCCCGCTCGGGCAGGCCATCACACAAGGGATGTCATCACACATCTCGCAGGGCACGGCACGCGCCTTGAAATAGGGGGTGCCGGTGGTCACAGGGTCAAACAGCCGGGCGAGCTTGAGGGTGTCGTAGGGGCACGCCTCGACGCAGAGCCCGCAACGCACGCAGGCGCTGAGGAACTCTGTTTCATCGAGAGCGGCGGGCGGACGCAGCGCCTGGGCAGGCACAGCTTGTGCCTGCTGGCGGGCCACGCCACCGAGCCCCACGCCAAGCAGGCCCACACCGCAGGCCCCCTTGGCCATGTCGGCCAGAAACTGGCGACGACTACGACTCATCTCGCACTCCCCCGCCTTAAGCCTTCATCACCTTGACGGCGCACTTCTTGTAATCGGTCTCTTTCGAGAGCGGATCGGTGGCGTCCAGGGTCAGCTTGTTGACCAACTGGCTCGCATCAAAGAAGGGCATGAAGACCAGTCCTTTCGGCGGACGGTTGCGACCACGGGTCTCGACACGGGTCTTCACCTCGCCACGGCGGGAGGAGACGATCACCTCTTCGCCACGACGCACGCCGCGAGCCTTGGCATCATCCGGGTGCATGAAGAGTACCGCATCCGGGAAGGCGCGATAGAGCTCGGGCACCCGACGGGTCATGGTGCCGGTGTGCCAGTGCTCCAGCACACGACCGGTGGAGAGCCACAGATCGTACTCTTTATCCGGCGACTCGGCGGCGGGCTCGAACGGCAGGGCGAAGATGACCGCCTTGCCATCGGGCTTGCCATAAAAACGTACCCCCTCGCCCGCTTTCACATAGGGGTCGAACCCTTCGCGATAGCGCCACAGGGTCTCTTTGCCATCTACCACAGGCCAGCGCAGACCACGGGCTTCGTGGTACTGATCGAACGGTGCCAGATCGTGACCGTGGCCACGACCGAAGGTGGCGTACTCCTCGAACAAGCCCTTCTGAACGTAGAACCCGAAGTGTTCGGCTTCGTCGTTCAGCATCCCCTTGCTCTGCTCTTTCGGGAACTGGTTGACCTGACCGTTGGCATAGAGCACGTCGAACAGGGTTTTACCCTTCACTTCCGGCATCTTGGCAATCAGTTCAGCCGGCCACACTTCCTCAACCTTGAAGCGCTTGGAGAACTCCATCAGCTGCCACAAGTCGGACTTGGCCCCTTCCGGCGCTTTCACCTGCTGGTGCCAGAACTGGGTGCGGCGCTCGGCGTTGCCATAGGCCCCCTCTTTCTCCACCCACATGGCGGTCGGCAGGATGAGATCAGCGGCCTGGGCAGTGACGGTCGGGTACGGGTCGGAGACCACGATGAAGTTGCGCGGATCGCGATAGCCAGGCAGGCGATCGGTATTCATGTTGGGGCCGGCCTGCATGTTGTTGTTACACATCACCCAGTAGGCGTTGAGCTTGCCATCTTTGAGCATGCGATCCTGCAGCACGGCGTGGAAACCCACCTTGTCGGGAATGGTCCCCTCCGGTAGTTTCCAGATCTGCTCGGCAATGGCGCGGTGCTTGGGCTCGGTCACCACCATGTCGGCAGGCAGACGGTGGGCGAAGGTACCCACTTCCCGCGCAGTGCCACAGGCAGAGGGCTGGCCGGTCAGTGAGAAAGGACCATTACCTGGCTCGGAGATCTTGCCGGTCAGCAGGTGGATGTTGTAGCAGAGGTTGTTGGCCCAGACGCCACGGGTATGCTGGTTGAAACCCATGGTCCAGTAGGAGACCACCTTCTTGCTCGGATCGGCATAGAGCTTGGCCAGCTTTTCCAGCTTCTCTTTGGAGACGCCGGAGAGCTTGGAGACCGACTCCACATCGTAATCCGCCACGAACTTGGCAAACTCCTCGAAGGTCATCGGAGTGGCATCGCCGCTGTCCGGGTTCTTCGCTTTCTGCTGCAGCGGGTTGGTCGGACGCAGACCGTAACCGATGTCTGTGGCCCCCTTCTTGAACACGGTGTGCTTGTTGACGAAGTCCCAGTTCACCTTGTCGTTCTGAATGATGTAGTTGGCGACATAGTTGAGGATCGCCAGATCAGTCTGGGGCGTGAAGACGATACCGTTATCCGCCAGTTCGAAACTGCGGTGCTCGAAAGTGGAGAGCACGTGCACCTGCACATCCGGGTTGGAAAGGCGGCGATCAGACATCCGTGACCAAAGGATGGGGTGCATCTCGGCCATGTTGGAGCCCCACAGCACGAACGCATCGGCCTGCTCGATATCGTCATAGCAGCCCATCGGCTCATCCATACCGAAAGTACGCATAAAGCCGACGACCGCAGAGGCCATGCAGTGGCGGGCATTAGGGTCGATGTTGTTGGAGCGGAAACCGGCCTTCATCAGCTTGGCGGCAGCGTAACCTTCCCAGACAGTCCACTGGCCGGAGCCGAACATGCCGACAGCGGTCGGCCCCTTCTCTTTCAGAGTTGCCTTGAATTTCTCGGCCATGATGTCGAACGCCTGATCCCAGCTGATGGGGGCAAAGTCGCCATCCTTATCGAACTGGCCGTTCTTCATCCGCAGCATCGGCTGGGTCAGGCGATCCTGGCCGTACATGATCTTGGAGAGGAAGTAACCCTTGATGCAGTTGAGGCCACGGTTGACCGGTGCATCGGGGTCACCCTGAGTCGCCACGACCCGACCATCCTGAGAGCCCACCAGCACGGAGCAGCCGGTACCGCAGAAGCGGCAGGGAGCCTTATCCCAATGGATGGCCGTCTTGTCGGTACTGGTGATGAGATTGGCTGCCAGCGTGGGGGCACTGACACCGGCCACGGCAGCGGCAGCTGCCACCGCGTTGGCCTTCATAAAGTCGCGTCGACTCAGCTTCATGGCATATCCTCACATTGCTTATCGCGTAATAGTTGTCGAATCAGTCGAACGGGAGCCAGCCATCAGCGGTAGAGGGCACGCCCGGCATCCCATCACTCTTTTCAGTGACCGCCCAGTTCATCGAACTGGTGGTAAATCAGGGCGGCAGAGAGCACACCCGGCATCGCCTGTATCGCATCAATGGCCGCCATGATCGGCCGCTGGCTCGGACCTTCCAGGGTCACGACCAGCTTGCCCTCGTCACTGACGGCATGGATCTCGGCCCCTTCAAGGGCGCCAATCTGCTCGGCGAGCTGATGGCGCAATGCGGGCTGGGTCAGCACCACCAGACTCGATACATGGAACTCCTGATCCATAGTGGCTTCTGTGTCACACGGCTTCTGACTCATTCTGACTCCTGCTTGAGGGAGGGCTGGCTCGTACCACCGGATGGGGCGGCTCGCCCGTCGACCTTGATGCTGCCAACCGGACAATCCTGCACGCAGGCGCCGCAGCCATTACAGCGATCCGGCTCGACCGTCGGGGTGGGCACACGCCCCAGCACCGGAATAAAACGAATGGCATTGGGCTCGCAGCTGTCCTGACAGCGCTGGCAGAACACCTGACCATTGGCCAGACAGTTGGCCTCGATATGGGCCTTGTAGTGCCAGGGGGACTCGCTGGTCGGGCGAAACAGCGGCGCCTTGCAGACCATGACGCACTCGGTGCAGAAGGTGCATTCGCCACGCTGGAAATCGACCACCGGAAAACCACCCTCGCCATTCACCAGGATCTGCTCCGGACAGGCAGCCAAACAGTCCCCGCAGCGGGTGCAGTCGGCGACAAATGCCGACCAGTTGACTGACCAGGGCAACTGCACCGGCGGTTCGGCAGTTCTCAGCCGCCCCCGGAACAGGCCGCGGCGGGCAAGATCGATCTCATCCGGCATGTTGACTCCTGTTCTGGTGAAAAAGGGGACAGTGCGAGTCCATGATTGGCATTCTTGATACCAATTATAAGAGTGGGTGTATATTGCGGCCCTGACAAGGTAAGGGATATACCACCAGGGAGATAAACAGGGGGGACTTTTGCGCCAGATCAAAGCCTTGCAGCGCAATAAAAATGGAGGTATCGGTTAAAATACCTCCATGTGAGGATTGCTATTTAATCGTTGGCGATTTTTTGCGGTTATCCGCCGATCGAGGCGAGATGAGGGGTGATACCGGTATTGCCCTCATGGAGACGATGGGTGGCACTCTTGCCCGCCAGTGCCGCGCGAATGCGCTGTTGCAGCTCATCAGATTGCCCATCTGCGCCGAGCAGATCCCGCAGGTCGATGCCGTTGTCGCCAAACAGGCACAGATGCAGCTTCCCCAGCGAGGAGACCCGCAGCCGGTTGCAACCGGCACAGAAATCCTTGCTGTAGGGCATGATGAGCCCCACCCCACCTTGCGAATCGGGGTGCATAAAGACCTGCGCCGGACCGTCATCCGTGCCCCGCAACTGCTGCACCCAGCCGCTCTCCAGCAAGCGCTGTTTGATCTGTTCGCCGCTGACATGGTGGTCACGGAACAGGGTATCCATCTCGCCGGTCTGCATCAGCTCGATAAAGCGCAGCTCGATGGGCTTGTACCTGATCCAGCCCAGAAAGGCATCAAGTTGGTAGTCGTTGAGCCCCTTGAGCAGCACCGCATTGATCTTCACCGATTTGAAACCGGCGGCCAGTGCTGCTTCGATCCCCTCCATCACTTCGGCCAGCTTGTTCTCACCGGTGATCTGGTGAAACTGGCGCGGGTCGAGACTGTCGACACTGACATTCAGCGCGTTGAGTCCGGCATCAAACCACTCTTGAGCCCGCTCCTTGAGGCGATAGCCGTTGGTGGTCATGGCGACCTTCTCGATACCCGGGGTGGTGGCAATCACCTTGACGATCTCGGTGAAATCGCGGCGCAGGGAGGGCTCGCCCCCCGTGATGCGCACCTTGCGGGTGCCCATGGCGGCAAAACCGCTGACCACGCGGCGGATCTCGTCAATCGAGAGAAAGGGTTGACGCCCCGCTTTGTGACCTTCCGGGGGGCGATAGCCGTCAGGCAAGCAATAGGTGCAACGGAAATTGCACACATCGGTCACTGACAGACGCAAATAGTAAAAACGACGGGAAAAACCATCTTCAAGTGGCAACATAAACACCTTTCCAAATACGGGAGGCCAGGGCATTTCTTTCCTGACCCTTACAGCTCGAACGTCGGCTGACGGCTGGTTTCCCCCTATCGCTAGGACTTAGGCAAAACCGCTCGGAGTTCATCTAGTTTTTCGATGCTAACACAAGTTGGAGTACACTCCCACGCATCTTGCGGGGTCCTTATCACTATTCAGAGGTGCGCATCAGTATGGGAAAACGGTTCAGGGTCCATTCGGTCAGCAGTGCCATTGGTCGCGCCATGGTGTTGATCCTCTTTATGGCCAGCCTGATCGCGCTGGTCGCCATGGTCACCCTCTTCTACTCGGTACCCGATGCCAAGGCGATCAACCTCTCCGGTTCGCTGCGGATGCAAGCCTACCGGATGGCCTACGAAATCGAGCGGGGCGACAGCGTGCTGGGGCGCCTCTCCCAGTTTGAAGAGACCCTGCACGCCGAAGAGCTGCAGGAGACCCAGCGCTGGATCACTCCTGCCTCCCTGCGTCGCACCTATGGCGAAGTGCTCGGCCAGTGGCTGGTGATGCGCCAGCACATCGAGGATCGCACCCCCAGACGGTACACCGATAATACCGAGCAGTTTGTGGCGGCCATCGACAATTTCGTCAATCAGATGCAGTACCACGTGGAATTCAAGGTGAGGATGCTGGCGCTTGCGGAGGGGCTCGGCCTGCTGGCCATCATCACCATCGCCTGGTTCACGGTGCGCTTCACCCGTCAGCAGGTGGTCGCCCCCCTCAACCAGCTGGTCTACTGTGCCCGCCAGATCCAGCGGCAGGATTTCGATCTTAAGCTGCCCGCCCACGGCGAAAACGAGCTGGGGGAGCTGTCGCGCGCCTTCGTCACCATGGCAGACGAGCTGGGCAAACTCTATCGGGAGCTGGAAAACAAGGTGGAAGAGAAAACCGCCAAGCTGCAACAGGCCAACGACACGCTCTCGTTTCTCTACTCGACCGCCCAGAAGCTGCACGCCGCCCCGCTCAGCACACGTACCCTCATCAAACTGCTGGACCGCGCCGCCGCCCACCAGCATATCGACCATATCCGGCTGACCCGCTTCGAGCACAATGCCATGCCGGTCTATATCTCGGGGCGCACCGGCTGGCCCGGCGATCTCGATGCGGTCGCCAGCTTTTATCTGCAGATGGATGAGCAGGAGTTCGGTCGCCTCGACATCATCAGCCAACACCCCATCGATGAGCGGTTGATTAAAAACTTCACCATGCTGCTGGCTCAAGTGCTGCACAAAGACCAGACCCTGCTGCAGCAGCAGCGACTGCTGCTGATGGAGGAGCGGGCGGTGATCGCCCGGGAGCTGCACGACTCGCTGGCGCAGGCCCTCTCCTATCTCAAGATCCAGTCCACCCTGCTCAAGCGCTCTTACGCCAAGGGGCAACATGACAAGGCGCAGGAGGCGATGCAGCAGATCGACGAGGGGCTTAGCAATGCCTATACCCAGTTGCGCGAACTGCTCGGTACCTTCCGTCTCACCATTGGCGATGCCAATCTGGGGGAAGCGATCCGCGTCATGCTCGATCAGCTGCAACCCCAAACCCAGGCCGAAATCCGGTTCCATTACGGACTGGCCGACAACGACCTGGAGGCGGGCCAGCATATCCACATTTTGCAGCTGATCCGTGAGGCAGTGCTCAATGCCATCAAACATGCCAACGCGCAAGTGATTGATGTTAGCTGTGAGACCCTCGCCAGTGGTAACATTGAGGTTCAGATTTCAGATGACGGTGTCGGGATCGGACTCGCCAGCTCGGCGATCAACCATTACGGTTTGAGCATCATGAACGAGCGCGCCAGCAAACTGCACGGTCTGCTGACCATCAACGAGCAGCAACCACAAGGCACCTGCGTGCATCTGACCTTTCCCACCAGTCTAGCGAGAGACGCCTGATGGACGAGATGAAATACACAGTTCTGGTCGTAGATGACCATCCCCTCATGCGCAAAGGGATTGTGCAGTTGCTGGCTCTGGAAGAGAACATGGAGGTGACCGGTGAAGCCTCCAACGGCACAGATGCCGTGGCGCTGGCCAAAGAATCAGAGCCGGATCTGATCCTGCTCGACCTCAACATGAAGGGGCTCTCCGGCCTCGATACCCTCAAAGCGCTGCGGGCCGAAGAGATCACCTCCCGGGTAGTGATCCTCACCGTCTCCGATGCCCGTCAAGATGTGGTGGCCCTGCTCAAGGCGGGTGCCGATGGCTACCTGCTCAAGGATACCGAGCCTGATCTGCTGCTGGCCCAGCTGGCCGACGTGATGACCGGTAAGCAGATCCTGAGCGAACCGCTACGCCCCTATCTCGAAAACATCTACGAGCTGGATCACCTGCAGCAGAAGCTGGAAAGCTTAACGCGTCGCGAAATGCAAATCCTGCGCGAAATTGCAAAAGGCCTCTCCAACAAACAGGTCGCCTCGGTACTCCATATCTCCGAGGGAACGGTCAAGGTTCACGTGAAGAGCCTGCTGAAGAAACTCGAGGCGCAAAGCCGCGTGGAAGCGGCTGTCATGTATCTGGAGCAGCGCAACTAAGCGTCCTCAACCGCCCGAAAAGCCACCCTCCGGTGGCTTTTTTCATTCTCTGGCACAGTCGCTGCATTGTCATATTCAGCAACTACTCAATGGAGGATGGAACATGAAACTACAACCTTTGGCACTGTTCCCCTTGCCTTCCCACATACTGCCGGGCGGCAAGCTTCCTCTGCGTCTGTTCGAGCCACGCCACCTGCAGATGCTCAAGGAGTCATTCATCAACGATCAGGGCTTTGGCATCGTGATGGAAGAGTCGACCACCTCGGGACAATCCGGCCGCATTCTGCCGGTGGGCACCCGGGTCAAGGTGACTGACTTCTACAGCCTTAATGATGGCCTGCTGGGAGTGACGGTGCTGGGACTGGAGCGCTTCTGCATCCACGAGATGGAAACAGACGAGATGGGCCTGCGCCGGGCCAAGGTGGAGATGCTGCCCAACTGGCCGAGCACCCACTCAGATTTCAACGACAAGCTGCTGGTCAATCGCCTGAGGGAAGTGTTCGAGCAGTATCCAGAGCTTGATGAGCTCTATCCGGACAAGCGCTTTGAAGATGCCGCCTGGCTCTGCCAACGCTGGCTCGAGATATTGCCGATGCCAATTTATGAAAAGCAGATGCTGATTGCCAAACAAAACAGCGAAGCAGCCCGTAAATTCCTGCATCGCCTGATTTCACAATGACAAAAACAGCGTTGCAAAATGCAATTATTCCAACAATGAAAATGTGAAATTCGCATTTTGCGAGTAAGTAGGAACGCAAAACGCCATAACAAGAGAGAGCCGCTGCGCTAAACGGCCAAAATTGAACACAAAAGAGTCCCATAAAAGTTGGCACAGATTTTTCATATAGATTGATACAACCCGATTTATCCCGTGCTCTCTTCAGTATTTGCTGAAGAACTGGTCAACCCACAAAGTTGACCATTTTTTTTATCCGCGCGTCGGCAACCGCTGACCAAAGTGACGCTGCAAACACTCTCTCAACCGTGACAAGGTGATAGGCTTGGCGAGAAAGTCATCCATCCCCTGCGCCAGACAGCAGGCCTTATCCTCCGCCATCGCATTGGCTGTCAGGGCGACGATAGGCATGGTGCATCCCAACTCACGCAAGCGCCGGGTGGCTTCCAGTCCGTCCATCAGGGGCATCCGCATATCCATCAGGATCAGATCCGGGAGCTGCTCATCCACCTGCGCCAGCGCCTCCAGACCATTGGCTGCCAGCCGTACCTTGCCCACCAGTTTCTGCAGCATCAGCGACACCACCAACTGGTTCACCGGGCTGTCCTCCACCACCAGCACATCCAGTGGCAGCAGTGCCGAAGCCCCCTCCTCCCGCTGCGGCTGGCTATGGCAGGGTAGCGCCATGCCGGGCAGTTCGAACCAGAAACAGCTTCCCTTGCCCGGCTCGCTCTTGAGGTGGATCTCTCCCCCCATAAGCGTCACCAGACGCTTGCTGATGGCAAGACCGAGGCCGGTACCGGAAAAACGCCGGGTGGCCGAGTTGTCGACCTGGGAGAAGGGTTCAAACAGCAGCGCCTGATCCGCATCAGCGATCCCGATCCCGGTGTCGGAGACCGAGATCAGCAGCTTCTCATCCTGCCAACCCAGGTGCAGTGTCACCTGCCCCTGCTCGGTAAATTTGAGGGCGTTGTCCAGCAGATTGCCCATCACCTGTGACAAACGCATCGGATCCCCCTGCAACTCCCGGGGCACAGACTCATCGACCCGATAAACCAGCGCGATCCCCTTGGCGGTGGCACGGGTTTGCAGCGGCTCGACCAGGGATTGGCAAAGCTGGACGGGTTGCAGGGTCTCGCAGTGAAACACCAGGGTTTGCGACTCGATTTTCGAAAAATCGAGCACGTCGTCGATGATGGTTTGCAGCAACCTGGCCGAGTGGGTGGCATGGCGCAGCAGGCTCTGTTGCTCCGGCGCCAGCTCGGCATGCTGCACCAGATCGAGCATCCCCAACACCGCATTCATGGGCGAGCGGATCTCGTGGGTCATCATGGCGAGAAACTGGGACTTGGCACGGTTGGCCGCTTCGGCCTCATCCCGTGCCCTCGCCAGCTCCTCTTCCCGGCGGATCTGGTTGCTGATATCCCGGGCAGTGCCGCGATAACCGATAAACAGGCCATCATGGTCAAAGCAGGGCTCAGCGCTCACCTCCATCCAGCAGGGGCCGTGTTGCAGCGCAACCTGCATCCGCACCCCTCGCACCGGCTGGCGCAGCGCCAAAAGCTGCAGGTATTTCTGGGCATCGCAGCTCTGCTTGTTGCAGACGTAGTCATAGAGGGTCGGCCGGGTCGCCTGCGGGGTCATCTCATCCAGATAACCCGGCTCTGAGGCATAACTGAGGCGATGCTCGGCATCTGTCTCCCAGAACCAGTCAGAGGCCATGGCGGCGAAGCTGCGAAAACGGCGTTCGCTGGCCTGTAACGCCTCGGTTTTTACCGCGACCTGCTCCTGCAAGCGGGCCCGATAGGTGATGTTGACCAGAGCCTGGGCGATAAGCGGACGACAACGCTCCATGGCGGCCTTGCTGGTGAGATCGAAGGTGCCCGCCCGAGCGTGGCGGCAGATGAGGGTGGCGGTAAAACCGGGGGCCTGCAGCCCGGTCAGCATCACGCTGGCCCAGCCCGGCTCGCTCGCCAGCGGCGCCAGCTCAGGGAGCTGGGCGGGATCGTAAATCACCAGGGTTTCACCCGAGATGGCGCGGGCAAATGCCGGGGTCATACGCCAGCTGCGGGCTGATAGCATCGGCTCGGTACTGAGGTGGGTACTCCCCTGCTCCCCTTCCCAGGCCACTACATCCGCGTGTTCAAAGCCGATAAAGGGTTTGAGCACCTGGATAAGGCTCTCCAGCACCTGCTCCAGCGTCTTGGCATCGGCGAGGGTGGCAACCCCGCCCAGCAGGGTCTGGGACTCGTGACGATACTTGGCCTCGCGCTCGCGGCAACGCATAAGGTCGACCAGCGTGGTCTGCAATTTGTCGCCGAGGGCTTCCAGTTCACTGTTGCCAATCATCTTGTTGCCTGCTCTGTTATGTTCTGCCGACTCAACGGGTCAGGAAAATCACGCTCGATACCATCAGGTTGCCGTGGGCCAGCTCGCCATTGGGCAGCCGCCCCTGCTCGCCGAAGGTAAAGGGGGTGATAAAGGGGATCTTGCCGAGGCGAGCCTGGCTCTGCTCGACAAATTGGCACAACATATCACCTAGCGCCAAACGGCAACCAGCACAAAAGATGATGAGAGCGCCGATAGGCTGCAATTCCACATCGACCCCATACCCTGGCTCGATGCGCATGGCATTGAGGCTGCGCTGCAACAACCCTTCCTGACTGCTGTACATCAACAACAGACGCTCCCCTTGCACCACATCGGTAAAGAGCCGCAGCCCGCCCTGTTCAGTCACCGCTTCGGGGTGGGAGAGTTTGTAGTAAGGAATGCCATCCAGCGCTCCCACCTGACGAGCCAGCGGGGTGAGCGTGGTCTCCCGCAAAATCGCCCCCACCGGCCAGGGCTGCTCGCGCCCGCACCAGCGGGCATAGACCTCGGCAGCAGGCTGGTGATCGATGGTGAGTACCTCCCGCCCGTTGCAGGCGGTGATCTCGCCGCTGAATTCGGCAGGCACATAACCGGAGTGAAACTGAAAAGCCAGCTGGCAATCGGGATAGAGCACCGCCAGACCGATGCCATCCTGAGCCACCGCCTCATCCCAGCAGAGCTGCCAGTCACCGCTGACACTGCTATCAGCCGCGGATCCACCGACCACCGGCACCGAGGCACCGAGTTCTGCCTCGATACCGGCCAGCAGCCCCTCTTCCTTGCCGGGACTGGCGTGAAACAGGATCAACTGGGGCAGCTCGCCCGGTCGACCACAATCGCTCATGGCTCGGCGCAGCAACTGTCGCACATCCACCCCGTCACCGCTGGCACCGGCTACCCCGAATGCCCCTTTCTCATCGTACAGGGCAGCAACGGCCAGCCCATATCCGTCTCGGGCGTGGTGTCCCATCTCGGTCATGACACCACCGCAAGAGCTGCACCCAAGCAGGCGGGTCGTCGGGAACTGGTGTTTGAGCGCGTCGTGCAGTATCGCCCCGTCATGGGCTTGGGTAAAATAGAGTAACAGCAGGGAGGGGGCCTGATCGGCATGGTGGCGCAGCTGCGCGCAGATATCTTGGGCCGCCAGCGATGAATTCTGGGCGAGGGAGTGAACGGTCAGATATTTCAACACCATCTCCTTGTTTTATCGAATGGCAGCCTCAAGCAAAAATCATACCTTTATCAAACAATTATCTCGCTTCGCTTGCTAACATAGCGGTCAACTGAGACCAATGACAGGACGCCCATATGTGGCAAAAAAACATCAATGACTTCGATCGGGTCGTTGCCATCGGTGGTGGCCATGGCATGGGACGAGTGCTTTCGTCCCTCTCGTTTCTCGGTCAACGGCTCACCGGCATCGTCACCACCACAGATGATGGCGGCTCGACCGGACGCCTGCGCAAGAGTCAGGAGTGCATCGCCTGGGGCGATCTGCGCAACTGCCTGAACCAGCTGGTGACCGATCCCAGCATCGGCAGCCTGTTGTTCGAGTACCGCTTCGCCGGCAAAGGCGAGCTGGCGGGCCACAACCTTGGCAACCTGATGCTGCTGGCGCTCGATAATCTCTGTGTCCGTCCTCTTGATGCTATCAAGCTGATCAGTGACATGCTCAAAATCGAGTCACAATTGCTACCCATGTCTGAATTTCCCACCGATCTCTGCGCCCATATGGAGTGTGGCACCCAGATCCTGGGAGAGGTATCCATCGATCAACTGGCAACACCGCCCCTCTCCCTCGGCCTGATGCCGGAGGTGCAAGCGACCCGAGAAGCGGTGCTGGCACTGCAGCAGGCGGACATGATCATTCTGGGGCCGGGCAGTTTCCTCACCTCCATCATGCCGCCACTGCTGCTGGCCGAGATCGCACAGGCCATCAACGAGAGCAGCGCCATGCTGGTTTTCGTTTGCAATCTGGTGGCGGAGAACGGTCCTGCCAGCCAGCTGGATCTGATGAGTCAGTGTCGCTGGCTGGAATCCCGGGTCGGTCAGGGTCGGCTGGATGCCATCCTGACCCCACAGGGCGCGGGTGATGCGGGGGACTGGCAAGGGCGTGTGATCGAAGCCGAGCTGGGCGAGCTTGAGCTGCCCCATCGGCACGATCGGTTGAAGCTGAAACTGGCGCTGGACCGGATCATCCAGCAACTGCTCAACCAGCGTTAGGCAACGGTCACGGCGCCCCGGCCCCCCTGCATGGCGCCGTTACTGATAATCGGCAAGAAACGCGAGCACCTGGGGCAAGGAGGCCTCCAGCAGTTGCAACTGGCGCTCTGCCTCGGCCACATCGGCCTGCTTGCTGGCCATCTCCAGCGCCATCACCTGCTGATAACTCGGTATGGCGCCATAGCTGCCACAGGATGATTTCATGCTGTGCGCCACCCGAGCCAGCGCCTCCCACTCTCCCTGTTCATAGAGGGGTCTGAGCTGACTCAGCTGCTCGCCCACCTCTTCAATAAAGACTGCGATGACCACGGGCAGCATATCCGGACCGATATCCTCTGCCAGCTGCTGCAACACCTTGCGATCCACCCACTCCATGCGAGGCTCCTCCTGAACAGTATTCAAACAGACCATACTATAGATAGTTTTCGATGTCGTGGCTCACGACCAGGCAGTGATGAAGCACCCGATTGGATGGCTCAGGGAATAAAGTGGCAAAAAATGTGATCAGTATCGAAATAGCGATGCTGAAACGCCCGTCAAGACAACAACTTGATTGCCGCAAATTAACAATTGATCAACACTCAATGCCGTCAGAGTGATGATGCTCAGCAACACCTCTCATCCCTTTTGCCTTTTATGGCTGCTGCGAAGAACCAGGGTAGGTATCTACCCTGGTATTTTTTTATCTTGCTCAAGCGCTACCCGATTGGTCGCCACCCGCTCCCCCATGCGAAACAGATTGAATTCGCCGGGCGCCATTTTGACCCAATTCTCATTGCCGGTCAGCGGACGGGTGGTGATCAGGGTCACCACATCGTTGGGGGTAGTCTCCCTTTGAAAGTCGATCACCACCTCCTCATCCAGCAGGCTCGCCTCGCCAAAGGGCGCACAGCGGGTCAGCCAGTGCAAGTTGTTGCTGCAGTAGCTCATCACGTACTCCCCGTCAGAGAGCAACATGTTGAACACCCCGAACGCTCTGAGCTCGTCACACAGGGTAGCGAGATAGCGAAACATGGCGGGAAAGTTGGCCGGACGCTTGGGATATTTTTGCTCCAGCCGATCGAGCAGCCAGCAGAAGGCGTGCTCGCTGTCGGTATCCCCCACCGGCCGGTGGCGGCCGGTTGGCAGCTTCTTGTAGCCGGTGAGCTGACCGTTGTGGGCGAAGGTCCAGTAACGGCCCCACAGCTCACGGGTAAAGGGGTGGGTATTTTCTAGCGACACGCAGCCACGGTTGGCCTGCCGAATGTGGCTGACCACGGCGCAGCTCTTGATGGGCAGCGCCTGTACCAGTCTGGCGATGGGAGATTGGGCACTGGGCTCGGGATCCTTGAAGGTGCGAAAGCCCTTCCCCTCGTAGAAGGTGATCCCCCAGCCATCCTTGTGAGGCCCTGTCTTGCCGCCGCGCAGCATCAACCCGGTAAAGCTGAAGCAGATATCGGTCGGCACATTGGCACTCATGCCGAGCAGTTCGCACATATCCGGCAGACTCCTTTCATGATTTGGCTTGTGTCATGTTCGACCAGCACGCTGGTTCGACAGACAGCAGGGGAAGGCGCAATCCCTTCCCCTGTGACTGGCAACAACCGGCCGATGGCGAACCATGTTACCGGCGTTGCCCTTGTCTGGTGACGATGGCCTGATTACTTGGCCATCTCTTTTTCGACCAGCTGGATCAGGATGTGGATCACCTTGATGTGCACTTCCTGAATACGGTCGGCATAGCCAAAGTGCGGCACGCGGATCTCGACATCCGCCAGACCCGCCATCTTGCCGCCATCCTTGCCGGTCAGGGCGATCACTTTCATCCCTTTGGCGCGGGCAGCCTCGATGGCTTTCAGGATATTGCCGGAGTTGCCGCTGGTGGAGATGCCAAGCAGCACGTCGCCACGACGGCCAACCGCCTCTACGTAGCGGGAGAAGACATAGTCATAGCCAAAGTCGTTGGAGACGCAGGAGAGGTGGCTCGGATCGGAGATGGCGATACCGGCATAACCCGGGCGGTTCTCGCGGTAACGACCGGTCAGCTCTTCGGCGAAGTGCATGGCGTCACAGTGGGAGCCACCGTTGCCACAAGAGAGCACCTTGCCCTCTTCCTTGAAAGAGTCAGCCAGCAGTTTGGCGGCCGCTTCGATGTTTTTCAGGTTCTGCTCATCAGCCAGGAAGGCCTGCAGCACGCTGGCAGCTTCGGTCAGTTCATTGCGGATCAATTCTTGGTACATGATGTCTCTTCCACTGTTTTTAGTGTGCGTGTAGATCGCGGCTATTCTCGCACAAGCGAATCGCACAGTCGCCCCCCTACTAGCCACAGCGCTGGCGGCGCGTGAGCGTTATGGGGATCACAGAGAGAAGGTAATGAAGATGTAAACAGCTTGATAACTTTGTGCGTATGAATTACAACAGGGGCCATATCCAACAGGTCAGACCTCTGGATCAGTTACGCCACGTTGGCAACCTAACCACGCAAGGAGCAAGCAATGACGACGACCCTCACTCTGCTCGGGGTGATCCTGGTTATCGGAGCCCTGGCCTATCGCCGGGCATCCCTGTTCATCTCCACCCTGGTCACCGGCGCCGCCCTGGTGCTTGGCACCATCTATGGTCATGTGCCCTTGCTGGTATGGGCGCTGTTCGCGGTGATCGCCATCCCGCTCAATCTGGTGGAATTTCGCCGCAATCAAATAACCAAGCCGCTGTTCAAGATCTACAAATCGATCATGCCGGAGATGTCCCGCACCGAGAAAGAGGCTATCGAAGCGGGCACCACCTGGTGGGAAGCCGATCTGTTCGCGGGCAACCCGGACTGGAAAAAGCTGCACGCCATCCCGGTCAGCACCCTCTCTGCCGAAGAGCAGGCCTTTATGGATGGCCCGGTCGAGGAAGTGTGCCGCATGGTGAGCGACTGGGAAGTGACCCACGAGCGCGCGGATCTCTCCCCCGAGGTGTGGCAATACCTGAAGGACAACAAGTTCTTCGCCATGATCATCAAGAAGAAATATGGCGGTCTGGAGTTCTCGGCCTACGCCCAGTCCTGCGTCCTGCAAAAACTGTGCGGCGCCAGCGCCGTGCTCGCCTCCACCGTCGGCGTGCCCAACTCACTGGGCCCGGGCGAACTGCTGCAACACTATGGCACTGACGAGCAGAAAGATTACTACCTGCCCCGCCTGGCGGTGGGTAAAGAGATCCCCTGCTTCGCCCTGACCAGCCCGGAAGCGGGCTCTGACGCAGGTTCCATCCCCGACTTCGGTATCGTCTGCAAGGGCGAGTGGGAAGGAAAGGAGGTGCTCGGTATGCGCCTCACCTGGAACAAGCGCTACATCACGCTCGCCCCCATTGCTACCGTGCTGGGTCTGGCCTTCAAACTGCGTGACCCCGAGCACCTGCTGGGTGAAGAGGAAGAGCTCGGCATCACCTGCGCCCTCATTCCCACTCACATCAAGGGGGTCGGCATTGGCCGTCGCCACTTCCCGCTCAACGTGCCGTTCCAGAACGGCCCGACCCAGGGCAAGGATGTGTTCGTCCCGCTCGATTTCATCATCGGTGGCCCGGCCATGGCCGGTCAGGGCTGGCGTATGCTGGTCGAGTGTCTGTCGGTCGGTCGCGGCATCACCTTGCCCTCCAACAGTACCGGTGGCGTCAAGATGCTGGCCCTGGCGAGCGGCGCATATAGCCGCATCCGTCGCCAGTTCAAGCTGCCCATCGGCAAGATGGAAGGGATTGAAGAGCCGCTGGCCCGCATCGGTGGCAACGCCTACATCATGGGCGCCGCAGCCAACCTGACCGTGACCGGTATCGACCTTGGCGAGAAGCCCTCGGTCATCTCCGCCATCGTCAAATACCACCTCACCGACCGTGCCCAGAAGTGCATCATCGATGCCATGGATATCCACGGCGGCAAGGCCATCTGCATGGGCCCCAACAACTATCTGGCCCGTGGCTATCAGGGTGCGCCCATCGCCGTTACGGTGGAAGGGGCCAATATCCTGACCCGCAGCATGATCATCTATGGTCAGGGCGCTATCCGCTGCCACCCGTATGTACTGCCGGAGATGCTGGCCGCCAGCCATCCCGACAAGGAGCAGGCGCTGAAAGATTTCGACAAGGCGGTATTCAGCCACGTCGGCTTTGCCATCAGCAACCTGGTACGCAGCTTCTGGCTCGGTATCACCGGCGCCCGCTTTGCCGCGGCACCGTACAAGGATCAGACCAAGGGCTACTACCAGCAGCTCTCCCGCCTCTCGGCCAACCTGGCGTTCCTGTCAGACATGGCGATGGGCACTCTGGGTGGCGAGCTCAAACGCAAGGAGCGGGTCTCCGCCCGTCTTGGCGACGTGCTGAGCCAGCTCTATCTGGCCTCCAGCGCCCTCAAGCGCTATCAGGATGAGGGACGCCAGCAGGCCGACCTGCCGCTGCTGCACTGGGCACTGCAAGATGCCATGTTCAAGGCACAAGAGGCGATCGACGAGCTGCTGCGCAACTTCCCGAACCGCTGGATTGGGCTTGCCCTGCGCGCCGTGGTGCTGCCGCTGGGTCGTGACCTGAACCGTCCGTGCGACAAGCTGGACCAACAGGTTGCCCGTCTGCTGCAAACCCCGAGCGAGACCCGCAGCCGCCTGGCCAAGGGGCAATATCTGACCCGCGAAGAGGGCAACCCCTTCGGTCTGCTGGAGCAGGCGCTCGATGACGTGCTGGCCGCCGAGCCGCTGTTCGAGAAAGTCTGCAAGAGCGATGGTATCAAGCGTCCCTTCATGGCGCTGGACAAGGTGGCCGACATCGGCCTGGCCGCTGGCGTACTGACCCAGAGCGAAGCCGAGCTGCTGCGCCGCGCCGAGGTAAGTCGCCTGCGCACCATCAACGTCGATGATTTTGACCCCATAGATCTGGTGGCCAACAAGAAGCTGTTTGAAGCCTCCGCTTACCATCACGCGGCCTGATAACCAGCTATCGACAACGCCTCCCTTGTGGAGGCGTTTTTTATGGACGCTCACCACTATTCACGGCCCGAACAGCCACCACTTGCACTCACAGCTCCCCCGACCAGCTGCAGCCCCCGTGTGGTCAGCCGGGAAAAAAGGCACAATAGCCGACAAATCGAATCACCAAGGAAGCCAAGATGACCCTTGAGCACCTGATCCTGTGGCGCCGCGACCTGCACCGCCTGCCGGAAGCCGCCTGGAAAGAGTTTCGCACCACCAGCCTGATTGCCCACCACCTGAGCGAGCTCGGTTATCGCATTGTGCTCGGCGACAAACTGCTGGCCAGCAATCTGATGATGGGGCGTGATGTGGATGTGGCGGCCGAGAAGGCTCGTGCCCGCCGTCAGGGAGCCCATCCCGACTGGCTGGAGCGGATCGGCGATGTCACCGGGCTGATGGGGGAGCTGGATACCGGCCGTCCCGGCCCGACCCTGGCCTTTCGCTTCGATATCGACGCGGTGGAGGTGGAAGAGTCCGATGCCGAACAGCACCAGCCGCAGCAGGAGGGTTTTGCCTCCCACAACAAGGGGTGGATGCACGCCTGCGCCCACGATGGCCACACCGCCATCGGCATGGGGCTGGCCAGCAGCCTGATGGCGATGAAGGAGCAGCTGTGCGGCCGCATCAAGCTCTTCTTCCAGCCCGCCGAAGAGGGGTGCCGCGGTGGCAAGGCGCTGGCCGCCGGGGGGGCACTCGATGACGTGGATGCCCTGCTCTCGCTCCATATCGGTATTCACGCTGGCAGCGGCGAGCTGGTGATCAACCCCACCGAGTTTCTCTGCTCCACCAAGTTCGACGTCCACTTTATGGGCACCGCCGCCCACGCCGGGCTCGAACCCAATGCCGGCAGCAATGCACTGGCAGCCGCCTGCATGGCCACCACCGCCATGCTCGGCATTCCCCGCCACCGCGACGGCATGACCCGCATCAACATCGGCCAGCTTCACGCTGGCAGCGGCCGCAACGTCATCCCCGATCATGCAGAGCTGCGCGGTGAAACCCGCGGCGCCGATAGCATGCTCAACGACTACATGTTCAGTCAGGTACAGCGCATCGTCGAAGGGACAGCCCTCGCCCACGGTGTCACCTATCGCATCATCAAGCAGGGTGAGGCCATTGCCCTCGACAACAGCCCGGCCCTGCAAGCCGAGCTGGCGGCGCTGGCCCGCAAGCAGGGGCTCGCCACTATCCAGACTCGCCGCTTTGGCGCCAGCGAAGATGCCGGTTTTCTGATGGAGCGGGTGCAAAAACAGGGGGGCGAAGCGGCTTACCTCATCCTGGGGGCCGATCTGGCGGCGCCGCACCATCACAACGAATTCGATTTCGATGAGCGGGTGATGCAAAGCGGGGTAGAGCTACTGGCCGCCTGGGCCCGTGCACGACTGGGTGTGGCAGAAGCAGCCCTCTCTTGATATCCCCTCGGCAAGCTCACCGGCTAACGGGATCAAAAAAAGGCGCCTCGGCGCCTTTTTTCTGCAAGAAAAACCTGAGCGCTACTCGCGGTGCTTGCGATGCACATCGGGGCGACCACCGGTCACGCTATCGGCTCTCCCCTCCTCTTTGGCCTTCTCGGCGCGCTTTTTGCGCATCTCGCGGGGATCGGCGATGAGCGGGCGGTAGATCTCGATACGATCGCCGTCGTGCAGTGGCTCGCTCCCTTTCACCGGGCGGCTGTAGATACCGAACTTGTTGACCGCCAGATCGATCTCGGGGTGTTTTTGTACGATGCCGGACTGCTCGATGGCCGCCAGCACGCAGGTCTCGGGCGCCACCCGCAGGGCAATCACCGTCTGCTGCTGCGGCAAGGCATAGACAACCTCGATGTTGAGCTGGTCAGACACCGTATACCTCCTTCGCCCGGTTGGAGAAGGCGGAGACCATGGAGCTCACCAGATCGCGGAATACCTGACCAAAGGCCACCTCGATAAGCTTGGAGGTAAACTCGAAATCGAGATCAAACTCCACCTTGCAGGCATCCACATCAAGCGGAGTAAAGGTCCACCAGCCCGCCAGCTTGCGGAACGGGCCATCCACCAGCTCCATCCTGATCTGGCGGTTCACATCCAGCTGATTGCGGGTAGTAAAGGTCTTGGCAATCCCCGCCTTGGCCACATCGACCGACGCCATCATGTAGTCATCGCCAGCCTCGTGGACACGGCTGCCGACACAGCCGGGCAAAAACTGCGGATAGGCATCCACATCGTTAACCAACTTGAACATCTGTTCTGCACTGAACATCACCAGGGCACTGCGCGTAATTCGGGGCATGGCTTTTCCTCATCCAATCGGCGCGATTTTATCACCATGTTTGGGGTTGTGGAGGTAAAACCTCAGCCAAACCGCTCAGAAAGCCACCACTTGACCTGCTGCGCGTTTTACAGCCGCCCCTGCCTACGTATAATACGAGCCTCCTAGTCATTGCCGGAAATCGCCCGTCATGAGCAAAAAAAACAGTAAAAACAAAGCCGGGTCCAGCACCATTGCACTCAACAGAACCGCGCGCCACGAATACTTCATCGAAGAGAAGATCGAAGCGGGTCTGTCCCTGCAAGGGTGGGAAGTCAAATCCCTGCGGGCGGGCAAGGCCAACATCAGCGAAGCCTATGTCATCTTCCGCGATGGCGAGGCCTATCTGTTCGGCTCCAGCTTCCTGCCACTGCAAGCGGCCTCCAGCCATGTGGTATGTGACCCGACCCGCACCCGCAAACTGCTGCTGAGCCGTCGTGAACTCGACAAGCTCGAAAGCCTGATCGCCCGTCAGGGCTACACCATAGTTCCCCTCGCCCTCTACTGGAAACAGTGCTGGGTCAAGGTCGAGATCGGCCTGGTTAAGGGCAAGAAAGAGCACGACAAGCGCGAAGATACCAAGGCCCGCGAATGGGATCGGGAAAAAGCCCGCATCATGAAGAACAAGCATCGCGGCTAACCTGCGACTGGCAGGATCAGGACGCCGGTTCACCTTCCCCCGGCGCAGCTGGCCCTTCAAGCTCAGCTGCGTACAATAAATCGGCAAACAGACTGGTTGCCAGAGGGAATGGGTATCAACGCCTTGCTATGACAGCATTTTTGCGTACAATCGCAATTAACAACTTGGGGCTGATTCTGGATTCGACAAGATTCACGAAACCCAAGGTGCATGCCGAGGTGCGGTAGGCCTCGTTAATAAACCGCAAAAAAATAGTCGCAAACGACGAAAACTACGCACTAGCAGCTTAATAACCTGCATAGAGCCCTTCTACCCTAGCTTGCCTGTGTCCTAGGGAATCGGAAGGTCATCCTTCACAGGATCGTGTGGAAGTCCTGCTCGGGGCGGAAGCATTAAAACCAATCGAGCTAGTCAATTCGTGGCGTGTCTCTCCGCAGCGGGTTGGCGAATGTAAAGAGTGACTAAGCATGTAGTGCCAAGGATGTAGTAATTTTGGACGGGGGTTCAAATCCCCCCAGCTCCACCAAACGTTTGGAAAGGGCCATCTCGCAAGAGGTGGCCCTTTTTGTTTGTCCATGTTGTTTACCGATATCAAACTGGTTGGATTTTTTCCAAAATCCCCCTTGAACTGGCCTTTGGCAAAAAAATCAGGCGCATCACCGCGCAGGCTTTATCATCAGGTTGCCATCCCGGTACTAGCCGGACTCACAGCCGCACATCGGCATGTCGTGGCCCAATATTGAGTAAATTGAAGTTGGCCGCTGCATTTTAATGCACTTACAATATGCGCCCAATTCTGTTGGATTCCTTCTGATGCTCCGCCAATGTGATCGTCTATTCCTGTTTCTCCTGCTTCTGCTCTGGGGCGTGGCGGCGCACGCCATTACCAGTCTGAATGAAGACGAGTTTGATCTGTCTGAGCGCGCCTGGCTGTCATCACACCAGGAGCTGGTCATCGGCATGCCGATGATGGGTGACCCTCCATACAGCTATAAGGATGCAGATCAACGCTTTACCGGCCCAGTCCCCGACATTGCGCAGCAGATTGCCAGAACGCTCGGGTTGACCCTGCGCTACAAGGTTTACCCCTCCTACGTGGATGCGCTAACCGGGCTTGGCCACGGCGAAATCGACATACTGGTGAACGACCAGCCAAGCGAACAATGGCGATCCAATATTGTCTCCCTCCCGTTTTTGCTCTCCATGCCGCGCGGCGTGCTGCTCAACAATGGCAAAACGAAGTTGTCACGACAGGATGCCCATGGTTTGCACTGGGTCTGTGTCACGGGAGTCAATGCTTGCAGTGAATTGAAAAAACTGGGATTTCCCCGTGTGACCGAGGCAGAGAGTCGCAGCGAAGCAGCCTTTATGCTCAAAAAGCGCATGGCTGACGCCTATCTTGCCGACATGCCGTCACTGGTGATGGTAAAAGATCAGCACCCCAAGGCTGGCTTCACCATTGCCACTCCGAAATGGGTAAGCGGCACGTCTCTCTCCATCAATATGCACAAGAGCGACCCGGCACTGGTCAGCCTGGTGAGCAAGGCATTCAACGAGATACCGGTTGAAGATCGTCGTCATATGCTGGCAGCTACCACGACTAGCCAACATGCGGACTCAGGAGCGGTGAAGTCTGTGCAGTTTACCCCTGAGGAGCAGGAGTGGCTCAACCAGCATCCTGAGCTCACTTACGGCGTCTCCCCGGACTGGACCTCCATGAGCGAATTCAATTACCGGGGCCGACTGGTCGGGTATGTGGCGGACCTGATGGCGCTGATGCAGCAAGTCTCCGGGCTGAAGTTCTCTCTGGTTCGCACCAATAGCTGGGGGGAAACCCAGAATATGCTGAAGCTGCGGCAGATCGACTTTATTCCGGCCATCTCCCCCAACCACGATCGCGGCCAGTTTGCGCTGTTCACCCCCGGCTATCTGTTTGTCGATCGGGTCGTTATTGCCCCCAAACGCAGTGCCGATATCACCGATCTCTCACTGCTGCGAGGGAAACGGGTCGGCATGGTGCATGGCTCGCTTGATAAAGATCTACTGACCCACATCGGCGCCCATCCGGTAGAGGTCAACAATGACAACCGCTTGCTGGAACTGCTGGACACGGGCGATGCCGACTACGTGATGGTCACCCTGCCATCCATCAACAAGCGGGTGAGCGAACGCTATCAGGTGGTCTATGCCGGCAAAGACTTGCGCCTGCCGGTCGCCATGGCCACGCGCAAAGATCCCATGCTGCAGCGGATCCTTACCAAGGTGCTCTATTCGATACCGCCGGAGGAGCTCAATAAAGTGGAGAGACGCTGGCTCTCCATGAGCGTGCAGACCGGCATCAATAACGAGACAGTGCTGTTCTGGTTCGTAATGAGCGGCGCAACTGCCACCCTGCTGTTTACCCTGTTCTGGGCCTGGAACCGTACCCTGAAACGGGAGATCGTGCAGCGACAACGGGCCGAGAAGACGCTCAATGAACAGTTGGTTTTCATCCAGACCCTGCTCGACTCCCTACCCAATATGGTGGCGCTGCGGGATCGCGATCATCGCCTGACCCTCAGCAACCGGGCATACCGCGAGCTGTTTGTCGGTGATGGGGAAGAAGGTGATCGCTGGGGCTATATGACCGAGGACGAGCGGCAACAGATGCTGCGCGAGGAGCGTGCGGTCTGGGAAACCGGCGAGATCTTCCAAGGATCGGGTTATACCCAGCGCGATGGGGATGTTCCCCTTCACGTGGTCTACGTCAAGTTGCCCTATCGCGCAGCAGACGGCGCGATTCAGGGGGTGCTGACGGTATTGACCGATGTCAGTGCCCTCAAGGCCGCCGAAAACAAGGTTCGGGAAGTGGAGGGCAGGCTGCGGGATATCACCGACAGCATGCCGGGTCTGGTCTATCAATATCTCTGGCAAGGGGCCGGCAAGGGGAAATTCCTCTATCTGTCCCAGGGGGCCAGCGACATTCTCGGGATGACCCACCAAGAGTTGATGGCAGCCGAGTCTGGCGGCGTGATCCTCGGCTTGAACGATGAGGCGTTGGCAACCTTTATCGATAAGGTGGCCAAACATGCGCAAACCCTTGAGCCGCTCGATATGGAGGTGCTGGTGCCCTCTGTTCAGGGGGAGCGCTATATCCAGATCCGCGGCAACTTTGTGGCGCAACAGGGCCATGATCGCCTGCTCAACGGCGTGGTGCAGGACATCACCGCCATCAAGCAACAGGAGCATGAGCTGCGTGAGGCGCGCGCCGCGGCCGAGCAGGCGATGCAGGCTCGCAGCCTTTTTCTGGCCACCATGAGCCATGAGCTGAGAACCCCCATCTCGGGCATGCACGGCATGCTGGAGCTGCTGCGCATGAGCGAGCTCAATGATGACCAGCGCTATCTGCTGCGCAATGTGGAGAGCTCGGCCAACCACCTGCTCTATCTGGTCAACGATATCCTCGACTTTTCCAAAATCGAGGCGGGTCAGCTGCACCTCAATCGCCAATCCTGCCGTCTGCAACCAGTGGTGTGCGACGTGATCCGCGGCCATGCCGCACTGGCCTACAGCAAGGGGCTGAAGGTCACGCTCCAGTGGGAGGATCAACTCCCCGACCAGGCCGATATCGATCCGGTCAGAGTGGGCCAGGTGGTTTCCAATCTGCTCAACAATGCGGTGAAGTTCACCGAGCAGGGCACCATTTCGATCCAGGTCAGCTATCACGACCAGCAGCTGGTTATCGCGGTGACGGATACCGGCATCGGCATCGCCGAAGAGAAGCAAGCACTGCTCTTTACCCCGTTCGAGCAGGTGGAATCCGATATCAATCGCCGCTTTGGTGGCACCGGTCTGGGCCTGGCCATCTGTGATCAGCTGGTGAAGAAGATGGGGGGCACCCTGACGGTCAAGAGCCAGCTCGGTGAAGGAGCCTGTTTCCGCTTCAGCATCCCGCTGCTCAATGGCCTGTGGGAACCACCCGCACTGGCGGGCAGCGAATGGTGGTGGCTGGGTAGCGATGCCGCCTTGCAGGCCACCATGGCACGGCTCGGCGCCCGGTTGAGCCCCCTCGATATCCACCAGCTCACCGCCGATCTCGACGGACTGCTGTTGGCGGAAGAGGCCGCGCTGGAGTCCTGCTTGGGGAGCGATTGGCACACCTTGCTGCAGTCCGGCACCCTCAAGGGGGTCATCCTCTCCTCCCGCGAAGCGTTGCGGGGACGCATGGGCTCGGAGAACTGGTGGCGCCTCGGCCAATCCCCCCTCTATCCGGATCTGTTGCTCGAAAGCTGCCGCGAACTGATCACCGGGCGAGCAGTGACCACCCATGCCGCCAGCATCGAAAAACTGGGCGGGCGGGTGCTGGTCGCCGATGATCATCTGGTTAATCGCGCCCTGCTGACCCGTCAGCTGGCGATTCTGGGGGTGGAGTGCGAGGTTGTGGAAGATGGAGAGAAGGCGTTGCGCGCCTGGCAAACCCGGGATTTCGCCCTGCTGATCACCGACTGCCACATGCCACACATGGATGGCTACACCCTGACCCGCCACCTGCGGGAACAAGGGGAGCAAGCCCCCATCATCGGCGTCACCGCCGATACCTCGGAGGAGGCGGCAGCCAATATGACGGCAGCCGGCATGAACGGCATGCTGTGCAAACCCTATTCGCTGGAGTCACTGCGCCAGATGCTGCTGCGGTGGTTGCCCGCGACTACGATCACAGAGAGAGTGCCCGCACGACAGGCCATCAATCTCGACATGATCGGTCGCTGGCAAGATCTGTTTGGCGATGAAGGGATTGCCAAAAGCATGGCAAGGGAGTATCTGGCCTCCAACCGGAAAGATTGCCACGCTATGATGAGCGCGCTCTCCTCCGATGATAGCCAGGAGCTGGTGGAGATCGCCCACCGCATCAAAGGGGCAGCCAGAATGGTCGGGGAGCTCTCCCTGGCCGAGCAGGCGGCGCAACTGGAATCGGCGGCCCGCCTCAAACAGTTGAGCGAGCTCGCGCTGCTGACACAGAGAGTGGAAGAACAGATGAACAATATTGAACGTGAAATGGGATTGTGGCTCGATGAGTAGAACGGCAGACGAGTTGGTCATCATGGTGGTCGAAGATCACGGGTTTCAACGCAAGACCCTGATGCACCAGATCCGGGCGCTCGGTTATCAGCACCTGCTGGAGGCCGCAGACGGCATCGAAGCCCTGGCACTGTGCCAGAGCCACACTGTCGACATCCTGTTCTGCGATCTGCGGATGCCCGGCATGGATGGCATGGCGCTGCTGCGCCGCCTCTCGCTGGGTGGCTTTCGGGGCGGCATCATCCTCTCCAGCGCGCTGGAAGATGACGTGGTGGAGGCCGTGCTGCGCATGAGCGCGGCCTATGGTCTCCATGTGCTGGGTCGCATCGAGAAACCCTCCAGCCCGCAGCGGCTGCGCCAGTTGATCGACTCCTGGGCACCCAAGTCGGCCCCCTCGGGCAAGGACGATGGCCTCGTCCTGTCGGTGGACGAGCTCAAACGCGCCCTCGACAACGACCAGTTGCTGCCCTGGTATCAACCCAAGGTCGGCTTTGCGTCCGGCCAGTGGGTGGGGATGGAGGCGCTGGCCCGCTGGCAGCATCCGGAATATGGGCTGATCTCCCCCGGCATGTTTATCCCGCTGGCGGAAAATAACGGCCTTATCGATCAGCTGACCGATGTCATCATCAACAAGTCGCTGCAGGATTGCCATCTGTGGGGCCAGACCGGTCTCTCCCTCAATCTGTCGATGAATCTCTCAACCACCTCGCTGATCGAGGGAGATCTCTGCCACTTCCTGATCAACCAGTGCCAGTGCTGGGGCGTCAATCCCGAGCTGATCACCCTGGAGGTGACCGAAAGCTCGTTTGTCGAGGATATCGGCAAGGCACTGGAGGTGCTGACACGACTGCGGATGCACGGCTTTGGCCTCTCCATCGATGACTTCGGTACCGGCTACTCCTCGATGCAGCAGCTGGCGCTGCTGCCGTTTACCGAGCTCAAACTTGATCGATCTTTTGTCGATCGCTGCTATGCCGACCCCTCCCGTCTGGCCATCATCGAATCGAGCATCGAGCTGGCACGCAAGCTGGGGCTGAAATCAGTCGCCGAAGGGGTGGAAGATGTGCAGACCTGGCAACTGCTGGCCAAGCTGGGGTGCGATATCTGCCAGGGCTTCTTTACCGCCCGCCCTATGCCACGCAGCGAACTGCAGCACTGGCACCAGATCTGGCAAGCCCGACTGCCGACCCTGATATCCGGCTGATCTCCTGCGACCAACCCTTTGGGCCAACAGCGCACCGACCGGTAACGTGAATGGCCGCCTTGGAAAAGGTGGCCATTTTCTTTGTGTCGGGCTCACCACTCACGCATGCCCGCCCCCTCTCCAGCAACCGCCTATCCAGCCGAGTGCCTTCATCAAAGCCACCATTTATGCAAAATAAGTTGCATCACAAATGGTGCTACTGGCGGATAACGCCTATCGCGAGCGAGAGCGGCCTCTCTTCTACCAGACGCATAAACTGACAATAAGACAATGAATTGCCTGCTGTAACAGGAATGGTTCTCAACGATGCGCCGAGCCGATGAGGTAGACAAGACAACCTGAAATCGTTTTCTCTTTTGAACAATAAACTGTCTAAAATCAAATAAAGTTGTAAATAATCTTTGTTATGGTGAGCGTATAGCAAGCGGCCTCCCTGTCGCTTCCCCTGCTGGCTCCGCCAGATGCAGCATTTTCTGCGCCTTGAAAGCGAGTTATGACGCCATGATCACCATCACCCTCGATGGGGCTCAGTTGACGGTTGACCCGACCAGAACCCTGCTCCAGATAGCCAAACAGCACCAGACTGATATCCCCTCCCTGTGCGGTGACAACACCAGCGGCCCCAAGACCCCCTGCGATCTCTGCGTGGTGGAGATTGCCGGTCTTGGCATCCGGCGCGCCTGCGAGACGCGCCCCGAGGCAGGGATGGTGATCACGACCCAAAGCGATACCCTGCGCGCCCACCGCCAGCAGGCGCTCGGCCGCATCCTCGCAGATCACTACGCCGATTGCGAAGCCCCCTGCCAGCGCGCCTGTCCGGCCGGCGTGGACATTCAATCCTATCTGCATCACATCGCCATGGGGGATCACCAGACAGCGATGGCCGTCATCAAGCAGACCCTGCCAATGCCCCTCTCCATCGGCCGGGTCTGTCCCGCTTTTTGTGAGGCACAGTGCCGCCGCGCCTTGGTGGATGAGCCGCTCGCCATTCGTCAGCTCAAGCGTCACGCAGCGGATCTCGATCTGGCAGAGGTTGCCCCCTATCAACCGGCAAAGAAGCCCGCCAAGGGCAAGCGGGTGGCCATTATCGGCAGCGGCCCGGGCGGCCTCACCTGCGGTTACTATCTGGGTTACGAGGGGTTCGAGGTCGATCTGTTCGAGGCGATGCCCGAAGCGGGTGGCTGGCTGCGCTACGGCATCCCTGAATACCGGCTGCCCAAGGCGATCCTCGATCAGGAGATCGCATTGATGTGCCAAAGCGGCATGCGGATCCACACCAGCCAGCGACTGGGGCAGGAGCTCAGCCTCTCGGCTCTGTACCGCGACTATGATGCGGTCTGTCTGGCAGTCGGCGCTTCCAAGGCGGTGCCGATGGATTACCCCGGCAGCACCCTGGCGGGTTGTTATCTCGGGGTCGATTACCTCAAGAATCGGATGCTGGCCAAGCGGCTCACCACCGGCAAGAGGGTTGCGGTGATCGGGGGTGGTAATACCGCGATCGACTGCGCCCGCACGGCGGTCAGGCTGGGCGCTGAAACCACCCTTATCTATCGCCGCACCCGCGCCGAGATGCCCGCCGAAGCGTATGAGATCGACGAAGCGGAGCACGAAGGGGTGCGCTTTTTGATGCTCACCAATCCGGTAGAGAATCTGGCCGATGAGGCTGGTCGCGTCTGTCAGGTGCGCCTCGAGAAGATGGCCCTCGGCGAGCCGGACGCCTCCGGTCGCCGCCGCCCGGAGCCCACCGGCGAGTTCTTCCTTGAAGAGTTTGATACCGTGATTGCGGCAGTGTCGCAGCAGCCGGATCTCAGCTTTATGGAAGGGGAGCCCCTCACCCTCCCCTTCACCCGCTGGCAGACGCTGGAGTCCCACCCCGAGACCATGCACAGCGGCCACGGCAACCTGTTCTCCATCGGCGATCTGCGCCGCGGGCCTGCGACCGCCATCGAAGCGGTCGCCGATGGTCGCAAGGCCGCGCTGGCCATCGATCAGTTCCTTCACGGTGACATGATCGATCCGGTTCGCCCCTTCAACGCCTGCAAGGCTCCCACACTCAAGCAGGTCGATCCCGCCCAGTTTGCTCACCTGAAAAAAGTCGCCCGCACCATCATGCCCCATCTGGCAAAGAAGGATCGCGAGGGAAGCTTTGCCGAGGTGGAGCGTGGGCTGAGTGACAACGATGCCCGCAGCGAAGCCAGCCGCTGCCTCGAGTGTGGCTGTCAGGCCAACACCGATTGCGCGCTGCGCGACTACGCCACCGAATACGAGGTCGAGCAGAGCGCTCTCGATACCAGCCAGTGCCAGAAGTTTGCGGTGGATAACAGCAGCGAATTTATCGTGTTCGATGCCAACCGCTGCATCGGCTGCGGCCAGTGCGTGCAGACCTGTGGTGAGCAGGCGGTACAGGGTGTGCTGCGCTTTGCCAAAAACAACGATGGTACCCTCTCGCACCGGCCGCAGTTCGACACGGGACTCTCGATGGGCGACTCCCACTGCGTGCAGTGCGGCGCCTGCGTACAGGTCTGCCCCACCGGTGCCCTGGTGGATGCCCGCGACAAGTCGCAGGGGCGCACCGAACTGCTCACGCCGGTCAATACCATCTGCACCTACTGCGGGGTCGGCTGTGGCGTCACCCTCTATGTCGATGAGGCGCGCAACCGCATCCGCTATGTGGAGGGGAATCGCAACTCGCCAGTCAATCAGGGGCTGCTCTGCGTCAAGGGGCGCTTCGGCTTTGACTTTATCCAGAGCAAGGAGCGCCTCACGACCCCGCTTATCCGCAAAAATGGCGAGCTGGAGCCCGCCAGCTGGCAGGAGGCCATCGCCCTGGTCGCCGAGCGTTTCACCGCCCTGCGCCAGCGCTATGGCAGCGATGCACTGGCGGGCTTTTCTTCGGCCAAAACCACCAACGAAGAGAACTACCTGTTCCAGAAGTTCATGCGCCGGGAGCTTGGCACCAACAACGTGGATCACTGCGCGCGGCTCTGCCACGCCTCCACCGTCACCGGGCTGGAAGCGTCACTCGGCAGCGGCGCCATGACCAACGACATCCCGAGCATTGATCACTCGGATCTTATCTTCATCATCGGCTCCGACACCTCGGCGGCTCACCCCATCATAGGCTCCCATATCAAGCGGGCAGTCACCACGGGCAAGGCGCGGCTGGTAGTGGCCGATCCGAAGCGGATCGAGATGGCGGACCATGCCAGCCTCTATCTGGCCCATCGCCCCGGCACCGACGTGATGCTGCTAAACGGCCTGATGCAGCAGATCATAAAGAATGAGTGGCACGACAAGGCCTATATCGCCGTACGAGTAGAAGGGTTCGAGGCGCTGCAAGCCGAGGTGCTCTCCCCCGCCTATGCACCGGACAAGGTTGCCCTCGTCACTGGCGTACCGGCCGAGCAGGTGATCGAGCTCGCGCGCCTTATCGGCACCGCCGAACGCACTGCCATCTACTACTCCATGGGGATCACCCAGCACACCACCGGGCACGACAACGTGCGGGCCATCGCCAACCTGCAACTGCTGTGCGGCAACATCGGCATCGAAGGGGGCGGCATCAACCCGCTGCGGGGCCAGTCCAACGTGCAGGGGGCCTGTGACATGGGGGCGCTGCCCAACTGCCTGCCCGGCTATCAGAAGGTGGCCAACCCCGAGGTTCATGCCCGCTTCGCAACCGCTTGGCAGCAGCCAGACTTGCCGCGCACACCGGGCCTTACCCTCACCGAGACCATAGATGCCGCCTGTGCGGGCAGCATCAAGGGGCTCTATGTGATGGGTGAAAACCCGGTGCTGAGCGATCCGGACCAGCATCACGTCATTGAGGGGCTCAAGCAGCTGGAGTTTCTGGTGGTGCAGGATATCTTCCTCTCGGAAACCGCACAGCTGGCCGATGTGGTGCTCCCCTCCTGCTCCTTTGCCGAGAAGAGCGGCCACTTTACCAACACCGAACGGCGAGTGCAGCGCATCTCCCCCGCCCTCAAGGCGCCGGGGGAAGCGCGGGAGGATTGGTGGATCATCCAGCAGATCGCCAACGCCATGGGCGGCGACTGGCGCTATCAGAACCCGCAGGAGATCACCGCCGAGATATGCCGGGTAACCCCGCAATACGCCGGCATCCAGTGGGACAAGGTGGGAGTGCAAGGGCTACAGTGGCCTTGCAACGATGCGGCGCCCGAAGGCACTCGCCTGCTCCACGGCAAGCAGTTCACCCGCGGCAAGGGGGAGATGGTCGCCACCCCGTTCCGCTATGCAGCCGAGCTGCCCGACGAGACCTATCCCATCGTGCTAACTACCGGCCGCCTGCTGGAGCAGTTCCACACCGGCACCATGACCCGCAAGACCAAGGGGCTCGACAAGCTGGCCGGGCCGCGGGTGATGATGAGCGTAGTGGATGCGCAGCGGTTGGGCATCAGCAACCGCGAGCAGGTGAAGGTCACCAGCCGCCGCGGCCATATCGAACTGCCCGCCTTCGTCACCAAACGGATGCAGCCGGGCGTGGTCTTTATCCCGTTCCACTTCGCCGAAGCCCCGGCCAACCGGCTCACCATCAATGCCACCGACCCTCACGCCAAGATCCCCGAGTTCAAGGTGGCAGCGGTGCGCATCGACAAGCTGACCAGCCAACACACCTCGACACCACAGCCAGAGATGGAGATAGCCTGACCGGAGATCAGGTAACACGCAGGATAATCCGCAATAAAAAGAGCCACCCGACGGGTGGCTCATTGCGTTCACCAATACCACAAGCCAGATCATTATCAGCCCCCGGACGCCACTGTCAGGGTCATACCGATACTCATGCGGTCACCTCTGGCGAGTAGCCGCAAACCGGGGTGACCGGCCAGGTGGTGAGCATTGGCGGCGTGACTCTGGGGCTCCAGGCAGACGAAGCCACTCCCCTCATCGGGCTGATAGAGCATCAGGAAGGCACACTCGCTTGAAACCAGCAGCCGCTGCTGGCGGGCAGGATGGTCAAGCTCGGCCTGACCGCGCCAGCCGCCGTAACAGTGGTTGAGCCACCCTTGCGGGCGAGCCCACTGGCGAAAGTCGAGGTGGGGCGCCAGCCTGCTCGACCAGTTGATCGGCAGATGATCTGCTCCCTCTTGCCAGACGCCGCTCGCCAGAAAACGGATGCGGGTCTGCTTGTCGCGCCAGAAGAAGGGGTGAAAACCCGCGCCGTAGAGACAGGGGCTCTCCCCAAGATGGGTCAGGCTGATCCGCGCCACCAAGCTCGCCCCCTGCAGCCGATAGTCGATCTCCGCCAGATAGTGAAAGGGGCCATTCTGGCTGTTGAGCTGCAGGGTCACCGAGCTGTCGGTCAACGCCACCGGTTGCCATCGCTGTAGCCAGCCATCCCCATGCAAAAAGAAATCGGGATCGAGCTCGCTCGCGGGCAATGCACACGCCTCTCCCCACAACTCAAAACGGTTGCCTGCGACCCGGTTGGCCAGCGGCAACATGGGAAACAGCGCGCTCTGGCCGGGATGCCAGGGCTGCGCCGGGTCCGTGTCGCGCAGCAACGGACGCCCTTTGTCATCCTCCAGCCCCAGCAGGCAGGCCCCTTGTGCAGAGACCCGCATCCGAAGATGCGGGTTATTTAATGTGTAAACCGTCATGCCGAGGCGCTCGCCTTGGTCGGCGTCAGTTCGACCTTGCCCTGGGCCAGTTGGGCTTCCAGTGCCTCCAGCGTCACCCCTTTGGTCTCAGGCACCTTGCGATAGATAAAGATGAGACCGGCAAAACAGATGAGGCCATAGAGCAGGAAGCTGCCTGCAGCCCCCAACCCGGCATTGAGCAGCGGGAAGGTGTAGGTCAGCACGAAACAGGCGATCCAGAGCGCCAGCGTACCGGCCGACATCGCCAGCCCACGCACCCGATTCGGGAAGATCTCCGAGAGCAGCACCCAGGTGACCGGCGCCAGCGTCAAGGCATAGATGGCGATGGCCGCCAATACCAGCAGCAACACTGGCAGCCCCAGTACGCCTGTGGCGTAGGCCGCCGCCATCATGCCGTAGATGATGGTCAGTCCCGCCGAGCCAATCAGCATCAGCTTGCGGCGGCCAATCTTGTCCACCATGGGCAGCGCGATCAGGGTAAACAGCAAGTTGATAAGACCGGTGGCGACGATGGACTTGAGGGTGCTGTTGATGTCAAACCCGGCGGAGGCAAAGATCTCCTGCGCATAGTTGAAGATCACGTTGATGCCGCACCACTGCTGGAAGACTGCCAGTACAATCCCGATGATGAGGATCGGCCGCACCGAGGGTTTGCCCAGCTCCGCCAGCGAGACCTTGTGGGTCTCGCCCACCAGAGTCTGGCGGATATCGGCCAGGGTCTGCTTGGCATAGGCATCCCCGCCAATCTTGCCGAGCATGCGGGAAGCTTTCTCATACTGACCATCTTTGGCCAGCCAGCGCGGCGACTCCGGCACGAAGAACATCAACACCAGAAACGCCAGCGCAGGTACCAGCTCGGCACCGAACATCCAGCGCCAGCCGGACTGACCATTCCAGGTCGCCAGAATATCGGCCTGAGTCGCATTGCTCGCCACCGGATCAGCGATCATCAGGTTCACCAGCTGAGCCGCCAGCACACCGATGACGATGGTGAGCTGGTTGATGGCCACGAACTTGCCGCGCTTGTTGGCCGGGCTGATCTCGGCGATGTACATGGGCGAGAGCGCAGAGGCCAGACCGATGCCAATCCCACCGATGATGCGATAAACCACAAACAGATCGAAGTTGCTGGCCGCAGCCGTGCCCCACGCCGAGATGGTGAAGAGGATGGCTGCCAGGATCAGCGGCTTCTTGCGACCGAAGCGGTCGGCTGACCAGCCGGAGATGGCGGCCCCCAGCACGCAGCCCACCAGCGCCGAGCTCATGGCCCAGCCGGACTGGGCCGGATCCGTGATGGCAAAATAGGCCTCATAGAAGGGCTTGGCCCCGCCAATCACGACCCAGTCATAACCAAACAGCAGGCCACCGCAGGCGGCCACCAAACAGATCATCCAGATGTAGCTCATATTGAGCCCATTCGTATCCAATTGATTTTTCGTGCGTTCCATGACTCATCCTTTCTATCTTGTCGATTGTAGGGTGCAGTGGCGCCCCTCACCGTGGCGGGGCGCCGGTTTTTGTTATGAGAGTTATGAGTGGAGTGACAGCTCGCGGCAGATCAGGGCAAAGAGGTGCCCCTTGTCGTGAGCCGGGTTAAGGATGAGCAGCTCTCGCAAGGTCTGTTCACAACCATCCCGCTGACCCAGCCCCAACAGACCGAGTGCTCTGACCAGCAGGCAGTGCTGGCGATGTTTGTGCTGCGGGTCGTCATCCAGCACGATGAGATCCGGCAGTGAGACAGCGAAGAAGTCCGCCTCGATCGACTCGCCCATCGCCTGCTCGGCCCAGCCGACCATTCCTTCAAAGAGACGCTGCGCCTCCGCAACCCGACCAAGACGTGCCAGCGCCATACCCTGATAGAAGAGATAATCCACCGGCTGATCGTTGTAGTAGCGGCTGGCCCCCAGCGACCCCTGACCCAGACAGGCCAGTTGCAGGCACTGGGCCGCCAGACTCTGGTTATCACAGGCCAGATGGCAGAGCGCCAACAGGTAATGGATATCGTTGTCGGTCTGCCCAACCAGACGTCCCTCCCCCAGATTGAGGGGGTAGTGCAACGCCTGTTGCAGCAACGGAATAGCCTGCTCGTGGCGTCCCTGAATCATCAACGCCAACGCCCGGCGTTGCTGATTGATGAGGTACTGACCGGTCACCTTACCCTCGCCCCCCTCCCAGGGGTGGAATTCGCGCAGCCGCAAGATCTCTGCCGCCGCCTCCAGCTGGCCGGTGATGTGATAGAGACTGAGCAGTTCAGCGGTCAGGTCGTCGCGCTTGAGGACCACCTCACGATGCGCCTCCAGCAGCGCCAACCGCTCGCTTGGCGCCATGGCGCAGCGCTTGTGCAGCTGATCCAGTTCAAACAGCAAACGGGCATCATCCGGCTTGAGGGAAAAGGCCCGGCTCAGACACTGCTCGGCCGCCACCGGATCGTCGCTCTTGTTGAAGTGATAGATGCCAAGGTTGCGCCATGCCGGGGCAAACCCGGGCGCCTGCTCGCACACCTGCTGCCACAGGGCAATGGCTTGTGGGTAGCTACGCTTGCTGTAGTGGAAGCAGCCCAGCAGATAGCTGGCAAACCAGCTATGGGGCAGTTGCGCCAGCATGGCCACTTCGCCAAGGGTATTGGGGAAGCGCACCTTGCGGCCAAACGCCTGCTCGGCCCGTTGCAACAGGGCATCCTGCGCCTCACCTTCCAGCAACAATGCAGCCTGGAACAGCAGCGGCAGGGTCTCCTCCACCTGCAGTGTTGAGAGCAGTTGCTGCGCCAGCTCGGGGCGTCCCAGCGCCAGCAGATCGCTTGCCAGGAAGCAGAGATTCACCCCGCGCCCGTTGCACAGGGTGCGCAGCGCCTCGAGATCGGTCGGCTGCTCGCTTGCCAGCCAGCGCAGGAAGGCCAGTTGATAGTGAAGTGGATAACGAACGCGCAGCTCGTCGATATAGGCGATGGCTGCCTCCCGCTGGCCAGACTCCAGCAGCGCCAACCCTTTGAGGGCGATAGCGCCGTAGTGGGTGCCGTTGACCGCAAGACTCTTCTCGACAAATTGCAGCGCCTGCGCGGGATCCCGGCGCACCATGGCGATGCGAGCCAGCCCGAGGAAGCCGCTTTCGCGGCAGTTACCGCTCCAGGTCGCCTTGTAGAAGTCATCGAAGGCGGCATCGAACTGCCCCAAACGTTCCTCGATGTGGCCACGCAGCAAGCTCGCCTTGCCACACTGGGGGTTCTTGTTGAGGCGATGGGCACGGACCAGTGCATGATTGACGTAGGTCAGCGCCTGCTCATAGTTGGCGCGGTTGTACTCCAGCGTTGCCAGCGCCAGGTTGCAGCGATAGTCGCCGCCATCCAGCTCCAGTGCCCGCAGGTAGTAATCAAAGGGCGAGCGGCTGGCGTGCAGATACTGCTCAAGATGCTGGCCGATGAAGTAGAGCTCGTCGACCGAGTCGAGATTGACGGCGGGCTCCGGCGCGGTGGCAGGATCAGGCAGGGCTTCGCCTGCGGGCTGATGCTCGAGATAGCTCAGGATCGGCTGGCCCTGCTCATCCAGCAGGCGTACCTGCAAGCGTCCCTCGCTGGTGATGGCTTGCGGCTCAAGCCAGGCCTGACCCGGCTGCAGATCTAGCGTCTGGGTGAACAGCACGCCACTCTCATCACTCACTTCGAAACGGGCGTGGCACAGCGGCGCAATCGCGTAGGCACCGCACAACAGACCGTCCTCGCTACGCTCCAGCTTGATGGCGGCGCGGGTGTTGGCATTTTGCAGGGTGCCGAGGGTGTTGTAGGGCAGGAAGTTCTGCACAAACACCTTCTCCTCCCCCGCATCCAGCCAGGTAAAGTCAGGCTGGTTGTCGGTATAGACCCCGGTCATCAGCTCGATGTAGGGGCCGTTGTCATCGGTCAGGTTGCGATCCCAGGCCAGACCAAAATCGCAGTTACCCCAGCTCCACTGCTTCTTGCCCGGAGAAACGTGGTGATCCGCCACGTGCAACAGGCCGCCCTGTTCGTCATGGCAATAGGCGCCGACGAAGTCGTAGTCAGACTTGTCCGCCATATAGGAGGTGGGCACCGGGATATTGCGGTAACGGGAGATATCGACCCCGGCGGAGTAGTCCACCTTGTAGTAGGTGCCGCGGGCGATGGGGAAGGCACTGACGTCGCGCTTGCCGTGGTCATAGACGGCGGTCACATCGGGCGGGAAGACGCTCTGGTGGGCATCGCCCCCTTTCACCGCCGGGTTGGACCACCAGAGGAAGTGGCGCGGCGTGTCGTTCCCGTTGAACACCTTGCCAGTGATCTCAATGAGCGCCTTGTCGGGATAGAGGGTAAAGCCCGCCATCACCTGCAGACCACGCATCGGCTCCACCTCGCCGAGCCAGACGGTCTTGGCGCCCCCCTCCCGTTCCGTAATGGTGAAATCCACCGGCATAAAGGTGGTGGGCCTGTGGTGCTGGGGCCAGTTGAACTCGATGCCGCCGGAGATCCAGGGCCCCACCAGCCCCACCAGCGCCGGTTTGATCACCTCGTTGTAATAGACGAAGTCGCGATTCATCACCTTGTCGTAGGCACGGTGGATACGGCCACCCAACTCCGGCAGCAGCATCACCTTGATAAAGTCGTTCTCCAGCCAGACCGCCTGATAGGACTTCATCTGCTTCTGGCCGGTGAGGGTGTCGATCACCCCATAGGGATAGACAGCCCCCGAGGAGCCCTGATAGACCCGCTTCTCGAGAAACATGGGGTTGGGATCTTCGGCGCCTACCTCGTAGGTCGGCAGTGAGATGGTCTCTACCCAGACCTTGACATCAGCTCTCATTAATCTCGCCTCACTCAACATTTGTTAGTAAAGTTTTCAGTGAGACCAGATTAGAATGGTTAAACCTGCATTAATTGCTGAAAGATCACGCAATACAGTAAGCGGAGTTTAGTGAATCGATGAGCATAGGGTTGAACAACCAGAAGGTCCGCCACCACAACAAGCAGGTGCTGCTTGCCCTGCTCTATCAGCTAAAAGAGGCGAGCAAGTCCACCCTGGCGCGCCACTGCGAGCTCTCCATTCCGGCGGTCAGCAAGATCCTTGACGAGTTGGTGGCCGATGGCGCCATCAGCCACAGCGATCAGAACCTCTCCCAGCGCGGTATCAATGGCGGCAGCTACCGCATTGCCAGCGGCCAAGGGGCCATTCTTTGCCTCAATATCAGCCCCACCCATCTGGAAAGCATCCTGGTGGATAACCTGATCACCCCGCAGGGTGAGTTCTGTGACCAGAAGATTGCCCCGCAAACCCCCGATGAGCTGCTGCGCCTGATTGAAGCGCACTACTACCAGCACAAGCGCCGCCACAAGGGACTGGCGATCCGGCTGGCCTTGGCGGTACACGGTCAGGTCAACCCGGCGACCGGGGTATCACAAACCATGCCGCAAGCACCCTGGCACGCACCGGTCGAGCTCAAGTACCTGCTGGAGGAGCGGCTGGGTTGCGAGGTGATGGTGGATAACGACTGCATCATGCTGGCGCTGGCCCAGAAGTGGCAGGACCGGGAAGGGAACGGGGATTTTTGCGTCATCAACGTCGATTACGGCATCGGCTCGGCCTTTATCATCAACGACCAGATCTACCGGGGCGCTCTGTTTGGCAGCGGCCAGATAGGCCACACCATCATCAATCCGGACGGCAGCGCCTGTGCCTGCGGCCGCTATGGCTGCCTAGAGACAGTCGCCTCGCTGTTTGCCATCAAGAAACGGGCCCGGGTCTTTCTCAAACAACAAGCCAGTGCCGACAACCCGGCGCAGACTGGTGTAGAGCTGGATACCGCCCAACTGATCACGCTCTACCATCAGGGGGATGCCATGATCCGCGCCCTGGTGGACGAAGGGGCCCGCGCCATTGGCCTGAGCCTCTACAACTTCCTCAATATCCTCAATATCAACCGCATCTGGCTCTATGGCCGCAGCTGCCACTTTGGTGAAACCTGGCTGCAAACGATCGTCAGTCAGACCGGCGCCAACCCGTTCGACTGCAGCGATGCGGTCAACGCCACCCATATCCGTTTCGGCCAGCTCAGCCGCGCCCAGCAGGTGATGGGGATTGGCTATCTCTATGTGGAGCGAGCCTTGGCAAAAGCCATGTAAAAAGGGCAGGTTTCACAAATGAAACCTGCCCTCACGATCTGGTGCCGATAAGGGGAATCGAACTCCTGACCTTCGCATTACGAATGCGCTGCTCTACCAACTGAGCTATACCGGCTTGTTGCTCCCCACATTCATAAAAAATGACCGGCAAGTCAATTGAGCCAGCTCGATTTTATGAGTTGGCTCATGGTGTTAGAGCCCGATTTACAGATCGACAAACTCGGGGATATGGGCACGGCCGCGGCTCTCGAGAAATTCGAGCAGGGCGCGGGGGGAGCGCACCAGGATCCGCTCTTGCGGGAAGCCCGCTTCGGTCACCAAACGGTGGCAGTGGTCAAAATCGCCAAGAGTAAATGCCACGTGGGAATCGGAGCCGAAAGTGAGATAGGCCCCCAGATCTCGCGCTGCTTCAACGATGGCGCGGCAGTTGCCTTCACTACCCGGGCGCGAGTGAATGAAGGAGGAGTTGTTGATCTCCAGCGCCACCCGATAGTCGGCCGCCGCCTTGACCACAGCCTGAATGTCGATGGGAAATGCGGGGTTGCCCGGGTGGCTGATCATGTCGACCCGACCGCTCTTGATGGCGTTGATCATCGCCTGGGTGTGGGTAGCCTGATCGCAGGGAGGGAATACCTGCTCATGAAAACCCGCCATGATCATGTCGAGGCGCGACTCATAGCGCTCGGGAAAATCGATCTCCCCCTCCAGGTTTTTGATGTTGGCCTCGATACCCCGCAGGATCCCTACCCCATCCACCACTCTTGGCAATATCGGCAAGTTGGCAAAGTGCCAGACATGAGGGGCATCGGCCATCTCGGGGCCATGATCCGTGGTGGCGAACAGCTTGATCCCCTTGGCCTTGGCTATCGGCAGATAGTCGTGGATGGTGCTGTAGGCATGGGTGCTGGCAATGGTGTGAGTGTGGGTATCGACCGGGTACTTCATCTTCTCTCCCCTCATATTTTGAAGGGGCAGCATAACAAAGTAGGGGGAATTGGGCCACGCCAGTGCTTGCCACACTTTGTCACAAAATACCGCGAAGCTGACATAGTCTGAGCCGGGCTGACTGGCATACTGGCTCCCGTCGATACATGCCTGAACTCGCATCGACAGTTTGCCGTCAGGATGACGCGAACTCACTTTCCCCACCGTCGCACCCTGCGGCGGTTTTTTTTGCCTGCAAACCGCAAACCGGTAACAGACGCGCAAAAAAAGGCCCAACTAGCATGGTGCAGGTTGGGCGAGACTTAATGTTTAATTGCAGTGGCATAGATATAGAGTCCTGCTTTTTGACTAAGTTCCGCCCACTGTGCTTTTTTCATCGAAAAACATTCCGCTAACACTCATTCACATTCTCTTGACACTTCACGTTATGAAACGTACTTTTTAAACATTCGTTTAAGTGAGGTGTCCAGTGAGTAAAATCGATACCAAAAACCGTATTCTCGACGCCGCTGAAGTGCTGTTTGCCGAGCGGGGATTCGCCGATACCTCTTTGCGTCTGATCACCAGTGAAGCCGACGTCAATCTGGCGTCGGTGAATTATCACTTCGGCTCCAAGAAGGAGCTGATCCAGGCGGTGCTCGACCGCTATCTGAGTCTGTTCATGCCCGATCTGGATGCCCGCCTGCGGGTGCTGATGGAGCAGGATCAGCTCACCCTGCTGCAACTCTTTGAAAGTTTTGTCGAACCGCTGATGAAGCTCTCGGCGGTACGGGCCAACGGCCCGGCCATCTTCATGCAGCTGCTGGGGCGCGGCTATATCGACAGCCAGGGCCACCTGCGCCGCTTTATCACCGCCCACTACGGCCCCATTTTGCAGCGGATCACCCAGGCTATCTCCAAGGCCAACCCGGCCCTGTCGCCGGCGGATCTCTTCTGGCGCCTGCACTTCACCCTGGGCACCGTCGTATTCACCATGGCCTCTGCCGATGCGCTGCGCGACATCGCCCTGGCCGATTTTGGCCAGCAGCTCGATGTGGAAGGGCTGGTGCGCAACGTTATTCCTTATCTGGCGTCCGGAGTCGGGGCGCCCGTGGAGTCGACCAGGCTCTCCCTGGCCGTGTAACAACCAACAATAAATCAACGGAAACAGTGAAATAGAAGGAACTTCGGTATGATCACATTGCTTGTCCTGCTGGTGCTGGCGATAGCCGTTGTGCTCGGCGTACCCTCCATCCGTAAAAAGGTGGTAACCCGTCCGGTGTTCGGCATCTTCAAAAAGATACTGCCGCCCTTGTCAGCTACCGAGCGGGAGGCCATGGAAGCCGGCTCCGTCTGGTGGGATGGCGAGTTGTTTCGCGGCAACCCCGACTGGAAAAAACTGCACGGCTACGGCAAGGCCGAGCTGACCGCGGAGGAGCAGGCCTTTATCGACAATCAGGTCGAAACCCTGCTCGCCATGGTTGATGACTTCAAGATCGTCAACGAAACCAAAGACCTGCCAGAACCGGTCTGGGACTATCTGAAGAAAGAAGGCTTCTTCTCCCTGATCATCCCGAAATCCTATGGCGGCCGCGAGTTCTCGGCGATTGCCAACTCCACCATCGTCACCCGCATCGCCACCAAGAGCTTGAGCGTGGCGGTCACCGTCATGGTGCCCAACTCCCTCGGCCCGGGCGAGCTGCTGATGCACTATGGCACCCAGGCCCAGAAAGATTTCTGGCTGCCGGGGCTGGCCAGTGGCAAAGAGGTGCCCTGCTTCGCCCTGACCGGTCCGGAAGCGGGCTCCGATGCCGGCGCCATTCCTGACAAGGGGATCGTCTGCAAAGGGATGCACAAGGGTGAAGAGGTGCTGGGTATTCGCCTCAACTGGAACAAGCGCTACATCACCCTGGCGCCACGAGCCACCGTGCTGGGGCTGGCGTTCAAACTCTATGACCCGGAAAAGCTGCTGGGTGACAAGGAAGAGCTCGGCATCACCTGCGCGCTTATCCCCACCAGCCACCCGGGTGTGCGCGTTGGCGATCGCCACTACCCCATGGGTCTGGCGTTCATGAACGGTCCGACCTTCGGTAAGGATGTGTTCATTCCGCTCGACTGGATCATCGGCGGCCCGGATTACGCCGGTCGCGGCTGGCGTATGCTGGTGGAGTGCCTCTCCGCCGGTCGCGGCATCTCGCTGCCTGCTCTGGGCACCGCTTGCGGTCACATGGCGAGCCGCACCGTGGGCGCCTACTCCTATGTGCGCAAGCAGTTCGGCATGTCCATCGGCAAGTTTGAAGGGGTGCAGGAAGCGCTGGCCCGTATCGGCGGCCTCACCTATCAGCTGGAAGGGGCCCGTCGTATGACCGCCGGTTCCCTGGACCTGGGTCAGGCACCGGCCATCGTTACCGCGATTTCCAAGTACCACATGACCGAGATGGCGCGCCAGATCATGGATGACTCCATGGACATCCACGCCGGTCGAGCCATCCAGCTCGGCCCGAAAAACTACACCGGCTACGCCTACATGGGGATTCCGGTCGCCATCACGGTGGAAGGCGCCAACATCCTGACCCGCAACCTGATGATCTTCGGGCAAGGGGCCACTCGCTGCCACCCGTATGTGTTTGCCGAGCTGGAAGCGGCAGCCGATACCGACGTGGAGCGCGGTCTCGAGAAGTTTGACGCCCTGCTGATGAAGCACATCGCCTTTGGCGCCGGCAACTTCTTCGGTTCCCTGTTCCAAGGGCTGACCCTGGGTCAGTTCAACAGCGCGCCGGTAGCCGGTGAAACCGCCCGCTACTACAAGCAGCTCTCCCGCATGAGTAAAGGGCTGGCCCTGTGCGCCGACGTCTCCATGCTGATGCTGGGTGGCGATCTCAAGCGCAAGGAGATGATCTCCGCCCGCCTGGGTGACGTGCTGAGCCATCTCTATCTGGCCTCCGCCACCCTCAAGCATTACGAGGATCAGGGCCGCATGGTCTCCGATCTGCCGTTCGCGCAGTACGCGGTCGAGCGCAACCTCTACCTGATTGGCAAGGCGTTCGAGGGCTTCTTCCAGAACTTCCCGAACAAGGTGGTGGGTGCCGTACTCAAGCGCGTGGTGTTCCCGTTCGGCGTCGGTTACAAGATGCCGGCCGACGATCGCTGCCACGCCATCTGCCTGGCCATGATGAAGCCGGGCGAGTTCCGCGACCGTCTGACCGCCCTCTGCTATGTGGGCAAGGATGAGGCGGATCCGGTCGGTCTGATGGAGCGTGCCTTCCAGGCCATGATCGCCGTGCAGCCCTACGAGAAGAAGCTGGTGCAGGCACAGAAAGAGGGCAAATTGCCTCGCAAACTGGCGCTGCCGGAGCTGGTTGCCGCCGCACTGGCCGGTTCCATCCTGAGCAAGGACGAAGCGGACAAACTGCTGGCCGCCGATGCCCTGCGCTACGAAGCGATTCAGGTAGACAACTTCGCCCCTGGCGAGCTGGAAGGCTTCTCCCAGCAAGCAAACAAGCAGCCAAACAAGGTCGAGCACGCCGCCTGATCCCTTGGCAAACTAGTACCAAACCGGCCCTCGTGGCCGGTTTTTTTGTTTGTTAACCATGCATTTACAAGCCGGGAGAATTCCAGTTAAATGCTTGAGCCCCTTTGCAGGGGCTTTTGGAAGCAAGGCCAGCGGAATGGCCGATAACAACAACTCAGGAAGAGTGAATGAACCTCGCCAAAACGGCGATCGAACGCCCCATCTGGGTGGCGGTCTCGATCGTGCTGATTTTCCTGCTGGGCCTGCTCAGCATCCGGGGACTGCCGATCCAGCTGTTCCCCGACATCGATCGTCCACACCTCAACATCTCGGTGAGCTGGCGTTCCGCCTCGCCGCAAGAGATGGAGTCGGAGATCACCGACCCCATCGAGCAGGAGATGCAGGGGATTCAGGGGCTCAAGAGCCTCACCAGCGAGAGTTATCCCGGCTTTACCGAAATCGACATGGAGTTTGCCCTCGGCACCGACATGCAGCGGGCCCAACTCGATGTGATTTCGCGACTGAACCGGGTCTCGGGATTGCCGGACAAGATCGGCGGTCCCTACGTCAACAACTACAGCAGCAACGATACCCTCACCTTCTTCTTCATCCAGCAGTTGCCCGGGGCCAAAGGGGTGATCGATGATCATCAGGCGTTGATCGAGGCGCGGGTCAAACCTGAGCTGGAGCGCATCGAAGGGGTCTCGACAGTCGCAGTCGAGGGGATCAACGAGCGCCAGATCCAGATCCGCTTCGACCCCTATCGCGCCGCCGAGCTGGGGGTGGAGATCCCGGTGCTGGCCAGCCGGGCCACCACCGGCTGGGACGTGTCGGCCGGTACCCTCGACATCGGGCGCTGGGAGTACAAGCTGCGCTTCGCCGGTCGCTATGATGTCGAGACGCTGGGGGACAAGGTGGTGGACTGGCGCAATGGCCTGCCCATCTATCTGCGGGATGTGGCGGAGGTAAGGGTGGCCAGGGAAGAGAACCCGGTGCTGCGGATCCAGAACGGCAATACCGCCATCGCCGCCCAGATCTTCAAGGAGAGCGGTGCCAATGCCCTGGCATCCCTTGAGGCGATCAAGGCTCGGGTGAACGAGCTCAACCGCGAGGTGCTGGAGCCGGTCGGGCTGCACATGGAGCAGTCGTTCGATGCCTCCCTCTACATCAATCGCGCCGTCAGCATGGTCACCGCCAACCTGGGGCTCGGGGTGCTGCTCTCTTGCGCCATCCTCTGGCTCTTCCTGCGCCAGCTCAAGGCGACCCTGATGATTGCCCTCGCCATCCCCATCAGCATCATGCTCACCTTCTGCCTGCTCAAGGTGATGGATCGCACCCTCAATATCATCTCGCTGGCGGGCATCGCCTTTGCCGTCGGCATGGTGCTCGATGCCGCCATCGTGGTGCTGGAGAGCATCTATCGGCGCCACGAGCGGGGGGATTTGAGCAAGGCGGAGGCGGCGCTCGAAGGCACCCGTCAGGTGTGGACGGCGCTGGTCGCCTCCACCCTCACCACGGTCGCCATCTTCCTGCCGGTGCTGCTGCTCAACGATGTGGAGGGTCAGCTGTTTGCCGATCTGGCGCTCACCATCGCCTGCGCCGTGACTGTCTCCATGCTGGTCGCCGTCATCGTGCTGCCTGCGGTGGCGGCGCGCTGGATGGGACATGAAACGCTGACCGATCCCTATGAGTCGCTGTGGCAGCGCACCACTCGTCATGTGATCCGCTGGACCTCGACCTCACGCCAGCGCTGGACGGTCATCACCCTGATGATGAGCCTGCCGGCACTGGCCACCTGGGCGCTGCTGCCCAAGATGGACTATCTGCCGGACGTGAAACGGGACGCGGTGGATGTCTGGATGAACTTCACCCCCGGGGTCAATCTCAAGGCCCAGCGCGAAGAGGTGATCGATACCCTGATCACCCGTCTCGCCCCCTACATGAAGGGGGAGAAAGAGCCTGCCCTCAAGAACTACTACATCTTGCGCTACCCGGGGGGCGCCCAGATTGGCGTGCGCCCCAAGGACGAAAACCGCATCAAGGAGCTGGAGAGCCTGTTGATGAAACAGCTGCTGGTGGGTATTCCCGACACCCGGGTGTTCGGCGGTCAGGGGTCGCTGTTTGGCGGCTTTGACAGCGAAAACGGCGTCTCCCTGCTGCTGCAGGGGGGTAACCTGCCCGAGCTCTATCAGGCGGCCCGTGCCAGCATGGGGATCCTCAGCAAGGACCTGCCGGGAGCACAGATCCGGCCCGAGCCGAGTCTCGACTTCACCGCCCCCGAGCTCAAACTGGTGCCGCAAGATCGGCGTCTCGCCGAAGTGGGCTGGGATCGCACGCCCCTGCCCGCCATCATCCAGACCTTTGGCGACGGCTTGCGGGTTGGCGAGTATTTCGACGGCGAAGATCGGCTCGACATCATGCTGATGGGGCAGAGCTCCGCCAATCCGGACGAACTGAAGGCAGTGCCGCTGGCCACCCCCTCCGGGCGCATCGTTCCCCTTGGCGAGCTGTTGCGGGTAGAGCACGACATGGGCCCGACCAGTATCTTCCGGGCCGATGGGCGGCGCAGCATCAGCCTGCAGATAGCGCCCCCGGCAGGCATGACCATGGAGCAGGTGATCGACACCCTGAAAAACCGCAGTTTTGCCGCCATCCGCCCCCTGCTGCCCGCTGGTGGCGAGCTGCGCATTGCCGGCAATGCCGACAGCCTGCAACAGGCGCTCGACAATCTGGGGACCATCTTCCTGTTCGCCGTGGTGATCCTGCTGGTGCTGCTGTGGGGGGTGTTTGCCTCCCTCAAGGATGCCCTGCTGGTGCTGCTCACCCTGCCCCTTGCCTCGGTTGGCGGCGTGCTGGCGCTGCAACTGAGCGGGCTGCTGGTGCCGCTGCCGATGGATCTGCTCACCATCATCGGCTTTGTCATCCTGCTGGGACTGGTGGTCAACAACGCCATCCTGCTGGTGCATCAGACCCGCACCGCCGAGCGGGACGGCATGAGCCGCCAGCTGGCGGTGGCCGATGCCCTGCAAAGCCGGATGCGTCCCATCGCCATGACCAGTCTCACCAGCATCTTCGGCATGCTGCCGCTGATGCTGAGCCCGAGCGAGGGGAGCGAAATTTACCGCGGGCTCGCCACCGTCATTGTTGGCGGCATGAGCTGCAGCACTCTGTTTACCCTGATCCTGTTGCCTGCCTTCCTGCGTCTCGGGGAGCAGGTGGCGATCCCACAACCCCTGCGCCAGCGGGCCTGAGCAAGGAGCTCATCGATGACACATATGATTACCCAAATGTTGGCTGGCGCTGTGCTGATTGCAGGCAGTGCGCTACCGGTATTGGCCGATCAGGGCAAGATGGTGACCCTGGCGGATGTGACCCAAGGGGATGCGGCCGCCAATATCTGGGTCAGCGGCACGGTGGCGAGTCGCCAGCAAGCGTCGCTCAGCGCCGAAGTGAGCGGCCGGGTGGAGTGGATCGCCGAATTTGGCAGCCGGGTCAAAAAAGGGGCTGAGCTGCTGCGCCTCGACAACGCAGCGCTGCGCCTCTCGCTGGAGCAGGCTCGCGCCGAGCAGGCGAAATGGCAGAGCAACCTGCGCTTCGCCCGCGCCGAATCCCAGCGGATCACCCGGCTGCATCAGCAAAAGAGCGCCTCCCAGAGCCAGTACGACAAGGCCAGCTACGATGTGGAGCAGGCCGCGCTGGCCGAGCGACTGGCCGCCATACAGGTAAACCAGATTGAAGAACAGCTGCGCCGCAGCCACATCTATGCCCCGTTCGACGGGGTGGTGAACAACCACTTCATCCAGCCCGGAGAGCATGTGGACGCGGGCGAGCAGGCGCTGGAGCTGGTCAACCCGGATCAGCCGGATATCCGTCTGCAGGCCCCCATTCTATGGGCCCAGCAGCTGGCACCACAAACCCGGCTGCGGGTGGAGGGGGAGCAGTTGAGCGGTCACGGCGTCTATTACCAGCGAGCCGCCAGCGCCGATCCCAAGTCGCGCCTCATCGAGCTGCGCCTCAAACCGGAAGCGGGCAACTTCATCATCGGCTCGCCGGTAAGGGTTGCCCTGCCACTGGGGGATCAGCAAAGCATGCTGCTGCCCCGGGATGCTCTGGTGCTCGGCACCGATGGCAGCGTGGTCTATCAGGTGGCGCGAAGCGGCAAGTCGCTCAAGGTTAATCGGGTGCCGGTCACCGTGCTGTTTGGCGACAGCCAGCAGGTGGCGGTGAGCGGCGCCCTCAAGCAGGGGGATCGGGTGGTGGTGCGTGGCGCAGGCAGCCTGCAGGATGGCGACACCATAGAATTGTTCAAGGGCTAGCCACGCTCGACGCAGGCTGGCCAATCTTTGCCCGCTTGACCCGGGATATACAGCCAAACGGGCCACAGTTTGCTATCTTGGCGGCCATCACTCGCGTTTAGAGCAATCAACACCCATGAGCATTATTTTGGGCATCGATCCGGGTTCGCGGATCACCGGATACGGGGTTATCCGGGTCGTGGGCGGCAAGGCCGAATACTTGGGCTCTGGCTGCATCCGCACCGATTGCGGCGAGCTGCCGGAGCGCCTCAAACAGGTCTATGACGGGGTATGCGAGATCATCACCCAGTTCAAGCCCACCGAGTTTGCCATCGAGCGAGTCTTTATGGCCCGCAACGCCGACTCGGCCCTGAAACTGGGGCAGGCCCGGGGCAGCGCCATCGTCGCAGCAGTCAATGCCTACCTGCCGGTGAGCGAATACTCCGCCACCCAGATCAAGCAGGCGGTAGTCGGCACCGGCGGTGCCGCCAAGGAGCAGGTGCAGCATATGGTGACCCATCTGCTGAAACTCTCCGCCACCCCGCAGGCGGATGCAGCAGATGCCCTCGGCGTCGCGCTCTGCCACCTGCACACCCGCCAGAGCCTGATCAAGATGGCCGGCCGCGCCAGCAGCTCGGTACGTGGCCGCTATCGCTGAGCCCTTGTGTCGTCCACGGCTCATCTCGGTATCGCAAAATAAAAAACCGCCCCGTAAATCCGGGGCGGTTTTTTATATTTCCCCACATAACGGGGCCATCACTGATGGCCCCGTTATGTTTCTCATGTTGAATGGATTTGCTCTACCCCACCTCCCCCAGCGCGCCGATCAGGGCGTCGAGCCCCTGGTCAACCTTCGAGCGCGGGCAGCCGACGTTGAGGCGGATATAGCCTGTGCCTTCGGGGCCGTAGGTGTCGCCGCGCATGATGGCGACCCGGTATTTCTCCACCAGCAAGGTTTGCAGCGCATCCATCCGTTCGGTGGAGTCGATGCCAAGGCCGCGCAGGTCAATCCAGGCGAGATAGGTTCCCTCGGGCACCCGATAGTCAATGGCGGGGAAGGCGGCGTTGAGTCGCGCCGCCACATGGGCGAGGTTGCCGTGCAGGTAGCTTTTAAGGGCATCAAGCCAGGCACCGCCGTCCCGATAGGCGCTGATATGGGCCAGCACCCCGAGAATGGGCGGCGATGAGAGGCCGTGGGCCACCTTGAGCCGTTGCAGATAGGCGGCGCGCGCCTCGGCGTTGGCGATAAAGGCATAGGCGCCGCCAAGGGCGGGAATATTGAAGGATTTGGAGCCCGAGCTAACCAGCGCCCAGTGATCGTCCGGCGCCACCTCGCTCCACGGCAGGTAGCGAGCAAAGCTCATATCCATATGGATGTCGTCCGAGATGACCTTGACCCCATGGCGCTGGCAGATAGCGGCCATCCGGCCGAGTTCATCCCGCGTCCAGACCCGGCCGGTGGGGTTGTGGGGGCTGCAGAGCAGCAAAATCCGGCAATCGGAGCGGGCCGCTTGCTGCTCGAAACATTGCCAGTCGATCTGGTAACTCCCCTCTGTTTTTTTGAGCGGACATGGCAGCAGCACCCTGTCGTTGGCAGCCAGCATATTGCCGAAGGCGTCGTAGGCGGGGGTATGCACCAGCACCCCTTCCCCCGGCGCCGACCAGAGGCTCACCAGCTGGGCAATCACATAGATGACCGAGGGGCCGTACACCAGCGTCTCGGGGTCGAAGCTCGCCCCGTAGCGGTGGGCAAACCAGTTGCTCACCGCCCCCTTGAAGTCGTCGTGATTCCAGCGGCTGTAGCCAAATACCCCGTGCTCAAGTCGGGTTGCCAACGTCTGGCGAATGCAGGGGGCGGTCTCGAAATCCATGTCGGAGATGGTAAAGGGGAGCAGGTCGGCATGGCCAAAACGGTCGGCTACGTAGTCCCACTGGGTACAGTAGGTGCCGTGGCGGTCGACCACATGGTCGAAGTCATAAATATCGTGCATGAAGTTTCTCCCTCCATAAACAGGAGACATATAGGGAGAGGCAAACAAGGGGGGCTTGCGCCCCCCGTTCGGATCTTATTGGCCGGTTCAGGCCCCCATCAGGCTCTGCAGCTGGTTTTTCACCAGATGCACCTGCGGGCCGATCACCACCTGCAGGTTGTGCTCGTCGAGCTTGATCACCCCGATGGCGCCGTTTGCCTTCAATACCTTGTCATCGACCCGGCTCATGTCCTGCACCGACATCCGCAGGCGGGTGATGCAGTTATCGAGCGCCAGGATGTTATCGGCACCGCCCAGGGCGTTGAGGATGATTTCACCGTTGTAACCGCTGTTGCCAGCCTTCTTGCCTGCGGGCTGGGCAGTCTCGCTGGTTTCAATCTCACGGCCGGGGGTTTTCAGGTTAAAGCGCACGATGGCGAAGCGGAACACGCTGTAGTAGATGGCAAACCAGATGGCGGCCGCGACCGGCACCAGATACCACTTGGTGGCGGTGCCTTGCAGCACGCCGAACACCAGAAAATCGATCAGGTTGCCGTCGGTGTTGCCGATGGTGACGCCAAGCAGCCCCATGGTCATGAAACCCAGACCCGTCAGGATGGCGTGAATAACGTAGAGCACCGGCGCCACGAACAGGAACAGGAACTCGAGCGGCTCGGTGATGCCGCCGATGACGCAGGCCACCACGCCGGAGACCAGCAGCGCCTTGATCTTGCCGCGATTTTCCGGGCGAGCGCAGTGATACATGGCGAGCGCCGCGCCCGGCAAGCCGCCGAGGAAGGCAGGCATCTTGCCCTGAGAGAGGAAGGAGGTGGCAGAGACCGAGAAGCCGGAAGTGTCGGCGCAGGAGAGCTCGGCGTAGAAGATATTGAGGGCGCCGCTCACCTCGTGACCACATACCAGCTGGGTGCCGCCCGCTTCGGTAAAGCGGATCAGCGCCACCAGAATGTGGTGCAGGCCGAGCGGCAGCAGCAGACGCTCACCGGTACCGAACAGGAAGGGGCCGAAGGGACCGGCGTGGGAGATGAGTGCCCCGATACCGTTGATGCCGGCAGCAAACCAGGGCCAGACGAACGGCACGACCAGACCGACCACACCCAGCACCAGCGCGGTGATGATGGGCACGAAGCGGGCACCGCCGAAGAAGGCGAGCGCATCGGGCATCTTGTAGGTGTAGAAACGGGCGTGCAACTTGGCGACGATCACCCCGACGATGATGGCCCCCAGAATCCCGGTATCGATGGAGCTGATACCGAGGATCGATTTCACCCCGTAGGCCTTCTCCGCCGCCGCGTCACCGATGACGTTGGCCACGGTGAGATAGAAGTTGATGGATAGGTTGAGCGCCGCATAGCCGACGAAACCGGCAAAGGCCGCGACCCCCTTCTCTTCTCGCGCCAGCCCGAGCGGAATGGCCACTGCGAACATCACCGGCAGGTAGATAAAGGCCACCAGCCCTACCTTGGTCATCCAGAGGAACAGCAGTTGCAGCACGGTATTGTCGAGGAAGGGCATGCTCTGCTTGACCGCATCGCTGGTGAGCGAGCTGCCAACACCGAGCAGGATGCCCGAGAAGGCCAGCAGGGCGACCGGCAACATAAAGGTCTTGCCGAGGCTCTGCAGGAACTCCCAGATGGTGGATTTGGCTTGAGGCTTGGCCATGAAACGGCTCCTTGTGAATAGACAGCAATGTCTGCGGCTGCCCTCCCCCGCTCGAGGCAATCTCGAAGCAATCTCGAAGCAAAAGGCGCGGGTCAGCATCAGGTTTTGCTGGATGATAAAACGTTTTATCAGCTTGCAAGTGCCGACAGGATCACAGAATAAGGGGGCTGGCTGGCAGCAGGATCCAAATTTGTGAGCCGGATCGGCCAGATGGTGATGTAACGTTTCACTTGGCAACCCAAGCAGGTATGCTGGGGCCTCTCTCTCAACTGTCCGTCGTCCATTCGCCCTATGTCGCCCAAATCCCTCTCTGCCAAAGCCACCAAGATCACCGATGTCGCCCAGCGGGCGGGAGTGTCGGTCACCACCGTCTCCATGGTGCTCAACGGCAAGGGGCGCATCTCGCCGGCCACCGCCGAGCGGGTGCAGCAGGCGATAAAAGAGCTCGACTATGTGCCCAACAGCGCCGCCGCCAACCTGCGCAGCCAGCAGTCCAATCTGGTGGGGCTGATCCTGCGCGACATCACCGACCCCTTCTATACCGAGGTGACCGCCGGGGTGAGCGAGGTGCTGGAGCAGCAGGGCTATCTGCTGTTTCTGACCCAGTGCGGCCACAGCCCGGAGCGGCTGCAGCAGAGCATCCACTCCCTGTCGCGGCAGGGGGTGGCGGGCATCATCTTCAATCCGGTGCGCGGCGCGGCGGCCAAGACGCTGGAGACTCTGCTCGATTCCGAGCTGCCGGTGGTGTGCGCCGCCCGCTCCTACTATCGGGATGACGTGGACTTTATCGGTCCCGACAACACCCACGCCGCCAAGCAGGCCACCACCTATCTTATCGAGCAGGGCCACCGCCATATCGCCTACGTCGGCGGGCGGGCCGACTCCCTCACCCGCGCCGAGCGGATCGGCGGCTACTGCGCCAGCCTGCTGCAATATGGCCTGCCCTTCAAACCGGAGTGGGTACTGGAGTGCGAGCGCACCCAGCGCAGCGCCGCCGACACCATCGCCCAGCTGCTGCACCAGCACCCCAAGGTGACCGCCGTGCTCTGCCACTACCCCGAGGTGGCGCTCGGCGCCATCTATGGCGTCGAGGCGAGCGGCCGCACCGTGGGCAAGGACAACTACATCGGCCAGCAGGTGGCCCTGCTCGGCTTTGATGACGTGGCGGAGGCCGAACTCACCTCCCCCGCCCTCACCTTTGTCAGCTCACCGGCCCGCGAAATCGGCCGACAGGCGGCGAGACGACTGCTGACCCGGATGCAGCAACCCGAGCTCGCCCCCAACCGCCATATCATCACCCCCAACTTGCAGAAGCGTGAGTCAGCCTGAGCGAGGAGGCTTGCAGAGTAGTAAAGGGGGCCTGAACCACAAGCTGGATGAGTAAAGCGGCCTTATCTGCCGATGCCCACCCCATCACTCATGGCATCCCCATATATGACAAAACACCGCCAATGGGCGGTGTTTTGTCATTGCGATGAGAAGCAATGCCATCTATTTACAGCAACGCCTCACCATAGCGGTTGGCTTCATCAGAACCTTTTTGCAATTTAATCAGCAGCAACAGAACAAATCCGATAATGGGGACTGCACCGAGCAGCAAATACCAACCAGTACGATTGGTATCATGTATCCGACGCACAGCCAGCGCCGCACAAGGAATAATGGTCAGCAAGCCATACACGCCAAGCTCATAATTTATATGATCCGGGGAGTTGAATAACTGCGTTAAAATCACAGCAATCACGGTATGGAACAGCAAGAACATAAAGTATTCTTGACGTGATGCACGCCCATGAAAGTTAAAGTAGTTTTTGAATGCTTTAAAATAAAAGTTCATCACACACCTCGATATAAGTACCTGAACAGAAATGTTGTTGTGCCAACTTTAATGCGTTATGTCGCAATTGGCCGGAGCAGTTCAACAATAGCCAATAGCGTTAGCCGTACCAACACAATAAACATTATTAAAAGATATTAACGCGGAAAAATAAAAAACGAGGATGGCGGAGCATGTCCTGGCAGATGGCTCACTTGCCACCAGCCTCCCTTTTCGTACTGGATGGGAGCCTCGCAGCTTGAGAGCGGTGGCTTGCACATCGCATCAGCAAACGTGCTTGAAAATGGGCGTTCAGCTGCTCGCACCACTTGCTAACATCATGATTTAATTTATTTTAATAGTTTTTAATAATTATTTTTGGTTGGCATCTCACTGGACTGGCCAGTTAGGCTTCAGGTCAGAAAGCAACGTTCCACATCACAAATGCCAAACAGGTGAGATATGAAAAAAAGTTTAGCCATCCTTGTTACCATGACCTTGCTGACCACTGGCTGCTCGAATATCAGTACCCGTGATGCCTTGATTGGTGCAACAGCATTGGGTGCAGCAGGTGCGATTGGCTATTATGCCGGACATCATAAAAATTCAGGAAAAGAGAGCAGTTCAGCACAATTCGATCAGCAAGATTTGACCGGCATGCGTGAAAGTCAGGCCAGTGATCAATTACAGAAACATGGATTTCATATGGTCGATGGCTGGCAAAATGATCACGGTAACCATGCCTCCTTTGCCATTTGGTATAACGACAACTCTCATCAATGCTTGCAGTTGAAAACTGTTCGTGGCGACGTAAAAAATGCCTCTGACACACGCAATGAAAATTGCCACGCCTAATTAAATTATCATTGTTAACAGGAACATCCCCATGAAAATGACATATTCAAAATATATAGCTGTCGCGATTTTGTTGAGTGCATCTGGTTGTGCATTGCCGATAATGGCGGCCGACACGGCCGATCTTAATTATCAAGATATTGGTTGGGTCAAACAGGAATTGAGTGACCGCGGTTTTGTAAAAGGTTCTGTCCCCAGCAGCGCCGTCGAATATTGGTGGAACCAACAAGACCAGCAGTGCATCCGCCTGACCGTCAAACATGGCAAGGTCAATGACATCAGTGACGAGCAACGTGATGAGTGTGGCGCTGTCGTACAACGCTCTCACTCTTCAACCCCGAGTCATGACCACAAACAGCGACTTGCCGTCAACCAGATGCCCAACTACTGCCTGAATTTTGCTGCCGAAGACCTGGGAAGATACAAGGATGATGTCAGCACCCTGCCCGCCGAAAAAAGCCATGGCAAATACGTGGTACCGGGGCAGAGTGACTCGATTTTCTTCGAGTGTACCTTTAGCAAAGATGGCTCTTTCCTCGGCATGAACCTCAAACGCTAACCACCCTCTTCCTCTGCCTAGGGCGGGAGTCTGTTGTGACGGCTCCTGCCTTTACATTAATCAGGAGCCAACAATGCAAGCACAGCGCACTGACGTCTAGTAGTTTAGTTTCTGGATTTTCGACAACGAAAAAGTGGCGTCATTCTATCTATCGGGCTGGCTAGATACTAAAGGGATTGTTTGACGGATGCCCGTGAACTCCTAGTTGCGTGCGAAAAATAGCTCGTTCACATTTCTATCCATTAAGTGAGAGACAACACCGTGAAAAACAATCGTAAAGCAGTAATCTGCTGTTCCTTGATTGCACTTACCTTGACCGGGTGCAGCACCCCCTCCTCACGCTTCGCAGAGTGCATGTCAACCTATCACGACAGCAACGCCTGCATATCACTTGAGCAGGCAAACCAAGCACGCTGGCAAGCACTTATCGACAGCGGCAAGCAGTTGTCTGCTACAGGCGCCGAGATGGAGCGCCAGCAACAGCAGGTATTGCAGAACACCAGACCAAGACAAACCATCTGCCGCCAAAGCCCATTCAATAACACCATAAACTGCACCACCTATTAAGCCCCCGATAAGCACCCGAATTGCTATATAAAGTGAGGCTAAACATCCCCTTGAGCATCAAGAAGGTGAGTGAGACTTTGATAATCAAAGAGTTGTTGTATTTAGGCCAGTTGGTGATGGGGTAGAGCGGCGTGCACATGATGCAGGCTTGAAAGAGAATGGTGGTGATCAGCCCGCTGCGCCCTACGTTATTCTCATTCAAGCTGCATCGATTTGAGCAGCAACGACACGATCTGCAACAACAGAAGCCTGTCAGGCACATATGTCCCTTGACAAAAAAGATCCTCCCCCGTCAGAGTTCACTATCAAGTTGACCTTCAGCATCATGACTCTCGAGACGCTCACCACGCCATGCTTCCGGATCAGGATTCCCATTTGCACTCTTTCGGCCGATTCGTGCTGGACACCAAACAACTTACGTTGACCCGACGCCAGGATGGCGAGCCATCGGTCATGCGTGTCTCTGCCGCTGAAACGCGTCTCCTGCATTATTTTCTCACGCATGCTGGCACCTTGCTCAGCAAAGAAACGCTGCTGCAAACCGGCTGGCTGGGTCGACCGGTCAGCGCCAGTTCACTGCCAGTCGCCATCGCCAACCTGCGCCGCTATCTCGATACCCCGGAACAAGAGGCGGTGATCAGAACCTTGCCGCGGCAAGGCTATCTGTTCATGCTTGCCCCCGGCGCTGTCTCTGTGCAGGAGGCCGAGCTGGCCCAACCGCAAGCAGCCCGTGAAGAAGAGGCTGCTGCCACGCCGGTCATGTCAACCGCGGATGACCCAACCCATCCGGTATCTGCAACGACAAGCAAAGAGCCAAAGCCGCTCCCGCTGTCCAGCTGGCAGCAAAATCTGATGCTGATCATGATGGGGGGATTTGTGCTCCTGCTACTGCTGACAGGCATTTACTTGAGTACTACCTGGGTCACCGTCAAATGCGAACCGGCCGGAGAAGGGATCCTTTGCCATACCCAGAAGCCAGCCAGCCAACTGCCGACCCCAAAACGGGGGGAGATCTGGTTGATGGTGGGTGACGAGCAGGCAAAATTTCAGGAGAAACAGCGATGAAACGTAGTTTATTGACTCGACTGCTCTATGTGTCGAGTTCGCTGGGGATGCTGCTGGTCTCGCTGATACTGCTAAATAGTCTGGGTTGTGACTATGAAATGCGTCTGTCATCCAAAGAGGCTGATTATTATGCCGTTTGCCGAGCTGGCAAATTTACCGTCATCGAACGTGAACACGGCTCAAAAGCGACCTGGATGGTCACGGCATATCAGGCTGTGCTGGGTAGCCAGCTCATTTTCTTCGTCACTGAACGTTCTCAGGTTGAAGCCCCCCAGACCAAATCACCTTTGAGTGACCTTAACAAGATGCATGGCAGCTTCACCATGCCCCTTAACTATGGCTGGAAGAAGCTGACCCCCAACCATATCGCCATTTTTCAACAGTCGCCTCACCCGGAAATACTGCAGGGCCATTTTGAGGGTTCACTGGATTTCTACCACAGGTTCTGGCCTTCGGTACCGGTGAAAGCACAGTAAATTCCCACTCCAGACCCAGCCCCCCAAGATAGAAGGTGAGCCTGATCACCTCTTTGCAGCGAGGGAATTGAGAGTCAAGTGGAGAGGCATATGATGGGAGCCCCTTCTCTTCACGAGCCCCTTTATGAGCAACCCGCACGACCAGAACCCACCGAGTGAAATCCATCGCTGTGACAAATGTGGCGAGCGTACCCGCCATATCGTGGTGCTGGTCGCCCGCGATCATAGCCAGGACATCATGCCCAAGGATCCGCGCAAAGCCTTCTGGCAAGCCTTTACTTCCAGCAGCATTACCAACTGGGCGTTTGGCGAAACGCTGGCTTACCAGGCCACCCATGTAAAGCACCTGATCTGCGAGCGCTGCGGCGAGAAGTTTCTGGAATATTGAGTGACCATCAGGCCCAGAGGACGGCGCACCACGGACCGTCAGAGCGGGATAAAAGAGAAATAAAGATGACGTTTGTCGAGACGAACCCCGACCAACTGCCGCTAGCGCTGCTGCTGGAGGCCGATCCCGCAGAGCTGCGCATTGCCCCCTACTTTCCAGCCTCCAGATATCTGTTCCAGAAAAGAGCGCTCATAGATGAAACGAATTCTGATTATTGGCAACTCTGGATCGGGCAAGAGCTGGTTGGCAGCTCGATTGGCTGAGGGGTTAACTATCCGCGAGGTCAATCTGGACACCATTGTCTGGCAGCCGGGCGGCTTTAACCAAAAATGGCCCCAGCATGAGATTGACCATGCCATTCAGACACTTGCTCAAGAGCAATCATGGGTGGTCGAAGGGGTATTTGGTGCCCTGGCCGAGCAACTGCTTGATGCCGCCGATACCGTGCTTTTTCTGGATCTTGACTGGTCTGTATGCCGTGATTCACTGCTATCGCGCGGATCACAAAGTGCCAGGCAACGGGATGCCGTAGCAGCCGAAGAGAGCTTTCAACAACTGCTGGTGTGGGCATCGGAATATGGGCAGCGAACCAGCAAAAGCTCCCGCCAATTCCATCACGAGCTGTTTGATCGATTCCCAAACGACAAGCACCGTTTCACGACTCGCACAGAGGTTCATAGCTATCTCACGCAACTGACCACTCATAGCTAACGGGATACTCTGGATGACACAACACGAGCTGGCGAAAATGGGGGGCGCTTCGGTCAATATCCAGCTGCTGGATGGCATACCCTGTATCAGAAAAAGCGGCGCATCGCCTGTCGAGCGCCATTTCTACCAACGTGCAGCCCCGCATTTGAGCGGGCTCAACACACCTACCCTGCTCAGGGTCGAAGGGGAGATCCTGTTCCTTGAGCAGATCCCTCATCCGGTCACGCTCACGCAGCTGCACCACAACGAACAGACCTTTGCTCAGCTTGCCAGCCTGCATAACGCCAACTATCAGCCCGACTTTGCGGTGAAAAATCACGGCTGGTCGCTCGCCGACACCAACGAGGCGCTCTCTGTACTCTGCCTGCCGGAAGCGTTAAACGAGAAGATCCGCCATATCCAGCAACTTGGTCACGAACTATTCGAGGAGTCATACCTGATTTCGGGAGATAGCAATGAGGGTAACTGGGGCACCCGCGACAATGGTGAGCTGGTGTTGTTTGACTGGGAACGATTTGGTTATGGCAGCCCGGCCATCGATCTGGCCCCGCTGGTGCCGCGGATGGGTTCACAGGCTGAGTATGAAACCATCATTGAACGTTATCAGCGCCACAGCTCGCAGCTCTCTGGCGACCGGTTGCTGCGCCATCTCGTCATGGCCAAGTGCTGGCTGATTATTGAGGTCACCAATCTGCTGACCAGAAGGGAGAAGCCGCAGGCACAGCAATATCTGGAGTGGTATCGGCAACAAGTTCCCAACTGGCTGGAGTCGGTGGCGCATATGGTGTAATCCGTAGGTTCGAATAGCACAGCGTATTCGAACGTTCGCGTTATCACCTCTCTCTTTTCGGCCATCCCTCTCTTGCCACCACACTTTCTTCCCAAACAACGCCCCTCTGCGTTCGCTCTGCCAATGCGATTGGCCTCCGCCATCAGGCGCATAAAAATCCTAATCCGCCCGACGAAATGGCGACTTTTTGTGAGAAAGGTCACATCTGATAACGCCTTAAAACCACATATAAATCCAGACCCCACTGATAATTAATTTATTGACATGACGCATTACAAACCTGGTTTCGAGGCCAACCATAATCCATTTGTCTGTTTTTAAAGAAAAAATCAGCAATGACCTGAAAATGGCGAGTCCTGCCTGAAAACGGGATCTTCATCACATCGCGTTTTACTGCGCACAAAAATCCAGTGATTAGCACATTTGTCCGATAGGGAGGGAACGAGCGAGCCACGATAATGAACAGGTCATTTTTATCCAGTACGTCGATACGTACTCACGCATAGCTTCCGTCACCGGAAGCGGGGAGAGCGCCATGATCACCACCTTGATCAATGAACATCTGATCAACCTCGATTTGAAAGCGACGCGTAAGGAAGAGGTCTTCACCGAGATGGCCCGCCTGCTGGCGTCGCAAGGCAAGGTCAGCAACGAGCAGGCCTTTATCAAGGATCTGTGGGCCCGCGAAGATCTGGGTAACACCGGCTTTGAAGAGGGCGTGGCCCTGCCCCACGCCAAGAGTGCGGCGGTATGCAATCCGGCGGTCGCCATCGGCATCAGCCGCAACGGCATCGAGTACGGCGCCGAAGATGGCAAGCCGTCCCACATTTTCTTTATGATCGCCTCCCCCGATGGCGGCGCCAACCACCATATCGAAGTGCTGGCCGAGCTCTCCGGCAAGCTGATCGAAGAGGGCTTTATCGCCAAACTGCTGGCGGCAAAAACCCCGGCCGATGCGCTGGCGCTGCTGCTGACCAAGAAAGAGGAGCAGAGCGCGGCCCCTACCACCAGCAAGGGCTTTATCATCGGTGTCACCGGCTGCCCGGCCGGTATCGCCCACACCTATCTGGCGGCCGAGTCGCTGGAGCGCGCCGCCAAGGAGCTGGGTTATGAGGTGAAGGTGGAGACCAACGGCTCCATCGGCGTCAAGAACAGCCCGACCGCAGACGAGATTGCCCGCGCCACCGCCATCGTGGTGGCCTGTGACAAGCAGGTGGACATGGCCCGCTTCGCTGGCAAGCCGCTCATCAAGACCGGCGTAAAAGCCCCTATCAAGGATGGCAAGGGTCTGATCGAGCAAGCCCTGAAAGCCCCCGCCTATGTGGCTGGCAAAGAAGATAAAAAAGGTGAAGAGAAGAACGCGGGCGGCAGTTCCGATCTCTATCGCTACCTGATGAACGGCGTCTCTCACATGATCCCGTTCGTGGTAACCGGCGGTCTGTTGATTGCGCTGGCACTGGCCATCGGCGGCAATCCGACCCCGAGCGGCATGCAGATCCCGGAAGGGAGCATGTGGAACCAGATCCTCAACGTGGGTGTGGCCGCCTTCACCCTGATGATCCCCATTCTGGCGGGCTATATCGCCTACGCCATCGGTGATCGTCCGGCACTGGCACCGGGCTTTATCGGCGGCTGGATCGCCAACAACGGCAGCTTCTACGGCGCCGAAGCGGGTACCGGCTTTATCGGTGCCATCATCGCGGGCCTGCTGGTCGGTTATCTGGTGCGCTGGATTGCCACCCGCCAGTACCACAAGATGGTGCAACCGCTGGTGCCGATCCTGATCGCCCCCATCGTTGGTTCCCTGTTTATCGCTGCGGTCTTCATCTTCATCATCGGTGCCCCGATTGCCGACATGATGACCGGCCTCAACGCCATGCTGCTCTCCATGAGCGGTGGCAGTCTGGTGCTGCTGGGTATCGTGCTGGGGGGTATGGCCGGCTTTGATATGGGTGGCCCGGTCAACAAGGTGGCTTTCCTCTTCTCCGTCGGCATGATTGCCTCCGGTCAGACCCAGTTTATGGGTGCCATGGCCTGCGCCATCCCGGCCGCGCCCCTTGGCATGTCGCTGGCTACCGTGCTCGGTCGCAAGCTGGGTATCTTCGATGCCTCTGAAATCGAAGCGGGCAAAGCCGCCGGCGCCATGGGTCTGGTGGGGATCTCCGAAGGTGCGATTCCATTCGCCGCCCGTGACCCGCTGGCCGTGATTCCGGCCAACATTCTGGGCAGCATGACCGCAGCTGTGATGGCCTTCCTGTTTGGCATCACCAACAGCGTTGCCCACGGTGGCCCCATCGTGGCCCTGCTGGGTGCCGTCAACAAGCCGCTGCTGGCCCTGCTCTGCATGATCTGCGGTGCCATCGTCACCGGCGTGGTGGCGGTTGCCCTGAAAAAACTGCGGGTCAAAAAGAGTGATGAGGTAACTCTGGCCAAGGCGGCCTGAGTCCCCCCTCACCATCGAGGCACCTAAACCATAAAAGAGGCCACCCCACGGGGTGGCCTCTTGTTTTTTGTGGATAGCTGGCGGGCCGTATTTCCCAAAATCGCCCCCCGAGAAATGGTGGTCGATAAGCACTCTTCCTCGTCTATCCCTTCACCTCTCTCCTTGCCTTTCCCTTGCTCCCTTCTGGCCTCTCCCCTCCTCAGCCCAGCACTCACACAGAGCGCCAAACTGGCTGAAATGGCAGCAATCTGGCGTCAGCGGTGTGATGTTTCTCACGCTTTGTCCGCGAAAGCGCAAAAACTAGGAAAATTTCCTAGCCCCACTAGGGATGGCTCTCAAGCCATTTTTTGCCCCTCTTATTAGAGTCACCTCACCTGATGTCGTGACCCGCACCGCGATGGGCAATGTGCCCCGTCATCCCGTGCCGGGCCCGGGTTTATATGGATGGAGCGTCGAGCGCAGCAACGGCTGACAGCCCCGACGTTCCGTTCCCCCTTCCGTGGCGTGACCTCGAACAACCTATCTACAAATGAGGGGCGCGGCGGAAATACCGTCTATCTCGCAGAGGATGAACGAAGATGTTGAAATTGCTCCAACAGGTCCGGGTCCCCACCCTGGACCTGCCGGTCGAAGCCCGGCGCAAGCTCTGGTTCAAGCCGTTTATGCAATCTTATCTGGTTGTATTTATTGGCTATTTGACCATGTATCTGATCCGCAAGAACTTCAACATTGCGCAAAATGACATGATCCAGGAGTACGGTCTCTCCATGACCGAGCTTGGCATGATCGGCCTTGGCTTCTCCATCACCTACGGGGTGGGCAAGACCATCGTCTCCTACTACGCCGATGGCAAGAACACCAAGCAGTTCCTACCGCTGATGCTGATCCTCTCCGCGCTCTGCATGCTGGGCTTCAGTGCCAGCATGGGCGGCACCGGTTTCAGCCTCTACTTCATGATCTTCTTCTATGCCCTGAGCGGTTTCTTCCAGAGCTGTGGCGGTTCGTGCAGCTACTCCACCATCACCAAGTGGACCCCTCGCAACAAGCGCGGCACCTATCTGGGCATGTGGAACCTCTCCCACAACGTGGGCGGTGCCGGTGCGGCCGGTGTGGCGCTGTTCGGTGCCAACTACCTGTTCGATGGCAACGTGCTCGGCATGTTTATCTTCCCCTCCATCATCGCGCTGATCGTCGGTTTTATCGGCCTGCGCTTTGGTAGCGATTCGCCGGAAGCCTATGGCCTTGGCAAGGTGGAAGAGCTGTTTGACGAAGTGGCGAGCGAAGAGGATATCGCTACCGAAGAGCAGCAGCTGACCAAGTGGCAGATCTTCGTGAAGTACGTGCTGCTCAACAAGGTGATCTGGCTGCTCTGCTTTGCCAACATCTTCCTCTACGTAGTGCGTATCGGTATCGACCAATGGTCTACCGTCTATGCCCACCAGGAGCTGGGCTTCTCCAAAGACGTGGCCATTCAGGGCTTTACCTTCTTCGAAGTGGGCGCACTGGTCGGCACCCTGATGTGGGGTTACCTCTCCGATCTGGCCAATGGCCGTCGTGGTCTAGTTGCCTGTGTGGCACTGGCGCTGATCATCGCCACCCTGGGTCTCTACCAGCATGCGACCACCCAGTTTATGTTCCTGGGCTCCCTGTTCACCCTAGGCTTCCTGGTGTTTGGTCCGCAACTGCTGATCGGCGTGGCCGCCGTGGGCTTCGTCCCCAAGCAGGGCATCAGCGTGGCCGATGGCGTCAAGGGCACCTTCGCTTACCTGATTGGTGACAGCTTCGCCAAACTGGGTCTGGGCATGATCGCCGATGGCACCCCCATCTTCGGTCTGACCGGCTGGACCGGCACCTTCGCGGCGCTGGACATCGCAGCCGCCGCCTGTCTGGTACTGATGGGTTGTGTCGCGGTCGCCGAAGAGCGCAAGATCCGCCGCATCAAGCGCGAACTGAAAGCCGCCGAACTGGCCGCCCAGACCGCCTGATAGCCATAACAACAGACGCAGATTGTTCAGGGCCACCCACCGAGGTGGCCCTTGTTGTTTAGAGCAACCAGATACCCGACTGGCCCGGCATGAGCCTGCACTGCCGTTCAAGGGGCAGGCATATCCCCATCAAGATCCCACTTTTCATATGCGCTTTTGGTAAAAGCCCCCCGCTGGCGCTATCTTGTTGCTCCCCCTTGTCAGCATCACAGAGAGCAGATGAAGATCGTCGCCGTCACCGCTTGCCCGACCGGTATCGCCCATACCTATATGGCTGCCGATGCCCTGCAAAAAGCCGCCACTGGGCTGGGACTCAAGATCAAGGTCGAGACACAGGGCGCCATGGGCATGGAAAACATGCTGACCGCCCGCGATATTGCCAGCGCCGACCTGGTGCTGATTGCCTCCGATATCGAGATTGAGCAGAAAGAGCGCTTCCTCGGCTGCACCATCCATCAGGTGACACTGGAAACCGTGCTGCTGGATGCCAACGCCGTACTCAAGGCCCTGCCGATCCCGGCCTGATGCTGACCCGCGAAATCACCTTCTACTGCCAGCAGGGGTTGAGCATCACCCTGGCCAAGCAGTTGAACCGGCTGGCGGGGATGTTCAAATCCACCATCCGCTGCGCCAACCTCACCCGGCGCCAGACCGTTGCCGCCAGCAACCAGCTCTCCCTGTTGACCCTCGCCACCCAACCCGGCGATCTCTGCCAGTTGCAGATTGAAGGGTGCGATGCCGAGCTGGCCCACATGGCCTTTACCTGCTGGTGCGGGGAACTGGGTCAACCGCTGGTGCGCCCGCACACCGCCGCACTGGCGGAGTTGCGACTGGCCAACGCCCTGCCCGACTACCAGTTTGCCCTGCGCCAGCTGGCCCACAGCCCCGAACCGCTGAGCAAGGCCGAGGCCCTCGAGCATCTGATCGATCTGCTGCCCGCCGAGCTGCTCACCGACCGCGCTACACTGACCGCCGCGGTGGAACGGCGCGAGCAGGTCTCAGCCACCATCATCCGCCCCGGCCTTGCCATGCCCCATGTATTGAGCGAAGGGATCAGCCAGCCAGCGCTGACCCTGCTTAGCTGCAAGGAGCCCATCGAGTGGGGCTCTCAAATCGGGCCGGTGCAAACCATCATTTTGCTGGCGGTGCCGGTTGGTAGCGGACGGGAGACCCTGCGCCCCCTCACTAGACTGGCGCAGGCGATGATCGACGATGTGGTTAGCCACGCCCTGCTGTTGGCGGGCTCGGCCCCCGCCCGTCAGGCTATCGTCATCGAGAGCCTGCTGAGCTAGGCGAATTGGCTCTGGGCACTGCTTGTTGTGACGCCACAGCCATTCATCCTGCCCTCAGCACCCTGTGGTACACTCGCTGCCATCGTCTGTCTGAAGTGTGTATCCGATGAAATCTCCCCGCCCCCGTCTCTCTGTCAGCCGTTCGCCGCGCGATAACGCCCCGCGCACGGCGGCCAAACCAGCCGCACCTCGCCATGCATCCCCCCGCAAACCGGAGCTGGCCCCAGCGGATCGCAAATTGCTCCTGCTGAACAAGCCCTACATGGTGCTCTGCCAGTTCACCGACGAGGCGGGCCGGGAGACCCTCAAGGATTACATCAAAGAGCCCGGCATCTATGCCGCAGGGCGGCTCGATCGCGACAGCGAGGGACTGCTGCTGCTCACCAACGATGGCAAGCTGCAGGCGCGCCTCACCCAGCCGGGGGAGAAGACCCCCAAGACCTACTGGGTGCAGGTGGAAGGGATCCCGAGCGAAGAGAAACTGGCCGCCCTGCGCGCCGGTGTCGAGCTCAATGACGGCATGACCCTGCCCGCTGGGGCGCGCATCATGGATGAACCTGCGGTGTGGCCGCGCAATCCGCCGATCCGCGAGCGCAAGGAGATCCCCACCAGCTGGCTGGAGATCAGGATCATCGAGGGGCGCAACCGGCAGGTGCGGCGGATGACCGCTCATATCGGCCACCCCACCTTGCGCCTTATTCGCTACGCCATCGGCGACTGGACCTTGGGTAACTGGCAAGAAGACGGGCTGGCACCCGGCGAGAGCCGCAGCCTGCCCGCCCCCGAGTTGGCGCCGAGCTCCAGCAGTCGCCCGCGACCCTCATCATCCCGTTCAGGCGCTCATACCGCCAAACCGGCCAAACCGGCAGGGGATGCGCCACGGCGGCCCAGCCAGCCGAGACGGGACGAACGCCCCCGCAGCACTCACCCAAGCGAGCGTTCAACTTCAAACCCGACCAGCGGCAAACCCCGCAGCAGCGGGCGAGGAACGGCACGCAGACCCGCCCGTGCGGGCAATCCCAATAGCAGCGACAAGGAGTCATGATGAGCAATCAGGCAGAGCAATCGGCCACCAGCCACGCCCGCATGGAGGCGCGCCTAACGGTCGCCGCCCTGGTGCAGTGGCAGGGGCGCTTTCTGGTGGTGGAAGAGGAGATAAAAGGCCAGCGCCGTTTCAACCAACCCGCCGGCCATGTGGAGCCGGGGGAAAACCTGCTTGAAGCGGCCTGTCGTGAGCTGAAAGAAGAGACGGGTCTGACCGCCACACCGACCGCCTGGCTTGGTACCTATCTGTTCAAACCGGCCGACAGCGAGGCCACCTATGTGCGCACCGCCATCATCTTCGACCTTGAAAAAGCGCCGGGTCAGCACCACCCAGAGGATCCTGACGGTGATGTGCTGGCTTGCCACTGGCTCACTCTTGAAGAAATAGCGGAATGCAAACCGGCCCTGCGCAGCCCCTTGGTGTGGCAGTGCATTCAGGATTATCTGGCGGGGACACGGCTGCCACTGTCGGCCCTCAAGGCCTTTATCTGAGGCCATTTGACACTCTTTTTCGGTGACAAAGGCCAACAACAGAAAAACGATTTCCTGCTATCAGGCTCCTGATGGGAACTGCGGCATGGATATGTGACCGGGGGCGCAAAACTCTGGTAGAATACGCCCCGTTTAAACGAACTGGTAACTTCGACTAATGACAGACAACAGCCAAATCAAGGTGATCGTCGGCATGTCCGGCGGCGTGGATTCTTCCGTCTCGGCCTACCTGCTCCAGCAGCAGGGCTATCAGGTCGAAGGCTTGTTCATGAAGAACTGGGAAGAAGACGACACGGACGAGTACTGCTCTGCCGCCCAGGATTTGGCTGATGCCAAGGCCGTCTGCGACAAGCTGGGGATGAAACTCCACACTATCAACTTCGCGGCCGAGTACTGGGACAATGTGTTCGAGCACTTCCTCGAAGAGTACAAGGCTGGCCGCACGCCAAACCCCGATATCCTTTGCAACAAGGAGATCAAGTTCAAGGCGTTCCTCGAATTTGCCGCCGAAGAGCTGGGTGCCACCTACATCGCCACCGGCCACTATGTGCGCCGTGACGACAGCACCGGCCGCCCGCGCCTGCTGCGCGGTCTCGATACCAACAAGGATCAGAGCTACTTCCTCTATACCCTGAGCGAGAAGCAAGTGGGTCAGAGCCTGTTCCCGGTTGGCGATCTGGAGAAGCCCGAGGTGCGCCGCATCGCCGAGCAGCTGGATCTCATCACCGCCAAGAAGAAAGACTCCACCGGTATCTGCTTTATCGGCGAGCGCAAGTTCAAGGACTTCCTGGCCAAGTTCCTGCCCGCCCAGCCCGGTAAAATCGAGACCGTGGATGGCAAGGTGATCGGCGAGCATCAGGGTCTGATGTATCACACCCTGGGCCAGCGCAAGGGGCTCGGTATCGGTGGTCGAAAGGATGCCACCGAAGAGGCCTGGTATGTGGTCGACAAAGAGGTCGAGCGCAACGTGCTGGTGGTGGCGCAGGGCGAACATCCCCGTCTCTACTCCGACGGTCTCATCGCCAGCCAGCTGCACTGGGTGGATCGCACCCCCATTCGCGAACCGCGTCGCTGCACCGTCAAGACCCGCTACCGCCAGCAGGATATCCCCTGCCTGATCCAGCCCATCGACGACGAGACCATCCGGGTCATCTTCGACGAAAAACAGGCTGCGGTGACCCCGGGCCAATCCGCCGTCTTCTACGACGGGGAAGTGTGTCTGGGCGGCGGCATCATCGAACAACGTTTCAGCCATCCGGTTTGAATCCTTAACAGAAGGCAGCAGACGTGAGCGATAAATTCCAAGACAGAACAATGGCCTTTGCCGGCATCTGCCAGGCCGCGTATCTGGTGCAGAAGGTGGCCCGAGACGGCAGCTGTGACGAGGCCGCCCTGCGCGAGAGCCTCTCCAGCATTCTGGTGACCAACCCGAGCCAGCCGCTCGAGGTGTTCAACAACACCCATCTGGCCATTCGCGACGGCTACCGTGCGCTGGTCGAACAGCTGGGTGCCGACGGCAGCCAGAAGAATGCCGAGCTGACCCGCTACGTGGTGAGCCTGATTGCACTGGAGCGCAAGCTGGCCAAGCGCAAGGACATTCTCAATATGCTGGGTGAGCGGATCAGCCAGATTGGTCGCCAGCAACAGCACTTCGATCTGCTCGACGAGCAGATTTTGGCCAACATGGCGAGCATCTACAGCGATCTTATCAGCCCCATCGGGCCGCGCATTCAGGTGGCGGGTACCCCGCTGTTCCTGCAGCAACCGCTGGTGCAGCACAAGGTGCGCGCCCTGCTGCTGGCAGGCATTCGAGCCTGCGTGCTGTGGCGTCAGCTCGGTGGCAGCCGCACCCAGATCATCTTCGCTCGCAAGAAGATGGTGGAACTGGCCAAGCGTTACTAATCATTGGCTTGCGCGCAGGCAGAGGGAGGACAAGGTGAACAGCCGCACATCAGCCTTGATACACCCCGACCGGCGCGCAAGTGAATACGGATCCCCCACACCAATCATCAGGAGTTCACCCCATGGAGCTGTCCGCGCTGACTGCTGTTTCCCCGATTGACGGTCGTTATGGCGACAAGGCCGATGCCCTGCGCCCTATCTTCTCCGAATTCGGCCTGCTGCGTTTTCGCGTCGAAGTCGAGGTGCGCTGGTTGCAAAAACTGGCCAGCCACGCCGGGATCCCGGAAGTCCCTGCCCTGAGCGCGGCCGCCAACGCCCTGCTCGACGGCATCGTCAGCAACTTCAACGAGAGTGACGCCGCCCGTATCAAACAGATCGAGCGCACCACCAACCATGATGTGAAAGCGGTGGAGTACTTCCTCAAAGAGAAGGTCGAAATGAACCCGGAGCTGGCGGCTGTCAGCGAGTTCATCCACTTCGCCTGCACCTCGGAAGACATCAACAACAACTCCCACGGTCTGATGCTGAAAACCGCCCGCGAAGAGGTAATCAAGCCTTATTGCGAAAAGTTGATCGGCGAGCTCAAGCGCCTGGCCCACGAGTACCGTGACATGCCGCTGCTCTCCCGCACCCACGGCCAGCCGGCGACCCCGAGCACCATGGGCAAGGAGATGGCCAACGTCGCCTACCGTCTGGAGCGCCAGTTCAAGCAGATCATGGCGGTGGAGATCCTCGGCAAGATCAACGGTGCGGTCGGCAACTACAACGCCCACCTCAGCGCCTACCCGAATGTGGACTGGCACCAGTTCTCCGAGGAGTTCGTTACCTCCCTGGGTCTGACCTGGAACCCCTACACTACCCAGATCGAGCCGCACGACTATATCGCCGAGCTGTTCGACGCCATGGCCCGCTTCAACACCATCCTGATCGACTTCGACCGTGATGTGTGGGGTTACATCTCCCTGGGTCACTTCAAGCAGCGCACTATCGCAGGCGAAATCGGCTCCTCCACCATGCCGCACAAGGTCAACCCCATCGACTTCGAGAACTCCGAAGGCAATCTGGGTCTGGCCAACGCCGTGTTCCAGCATCTGGCGAGCAAGCTGCCCATCTCCCGCTGGCAGCGTGATCTGACCGACTCTACCGTGCTGCGCAACCTCGGTGTGGCGGTGGGTTACTCCCTGATTGCCTATCAGGCGACCCTCAAGGGCATCTCCAAGCTGGAAGCCAACGACGCCGCCATGGCCGCCGATCTGGATGCCAACTGGGAAGTGCTGGCCGAGCCGATCCAGACCGTGATGCGCCGCTACGGTATCGAGAAGCCCTACGAGAAGCTCAAGGAGCTGACCCGTGGTCGCCGCGTCGATGCCGAAGGGATGCGTACCTTTATCGACACCTTGGAGTTGCCGGAAGCTGTCAAGGTTGAGCTGAAGAAGCTGACCCCGGCCAACTATATCGGTGACGCCCAGCGTCTGGTTGATCTGCTGAAGTAAGCCAACCGGTAGTGACGAAGGGGCCCTGTGCACGATACGCCACAGGGCCCCTGTTATTTTCCCTGCCACGGCAGGATCCCGAGTGGCTTTTCCCAAGCCCGCCTTGGGCAAAACCTCTTTGCGAGACACGAGAAACAGCATGTACGAACTCAATCTGGATATCGCTCACTTCCTTGAGCACTACTGGCAGAAGCGCCCGCTCCTTATCAAGGGGGGCTTCAAGGACTTTCAGGATCCCATCAGCCCGGACGAGCTGGCGGGTCTGGCCATGGAAGATGTGGTAGAGTCTCGCCTCGTCACCCGTTTCGACGGCAAGTGGGATGCTGCCCACGGCCCCTTCGAATCCTACGACCATCTGGGCGAAGAGAACTGGACCATTCTGGTACAGGCTTGCAACCACTGGGCTCCCGAAGTAAACGAGCTGGCGGTACCGTTCCAGTTCATTCCGGGCTGGCGCTTTGACGATGTGATGGTGAGCTTCTCCACCCCCCATGCGGGTGTCGGCCCTCACATCGACAATTACGATGTGTTCATCACCCAGGGTCTGGGCAAACGCCACTGGCGAGTCGGCGATGCCAAGCCCCTCAACGAGTTCGCCGCCCACGCCGCCCTGCTGCACTGCGAGCCGTTCGAGGCGATCATCGACGTCATCATGGAGCCGGGCGACATCCTCTACATTCCGCCCGGATTCCCCCACGAAGGCTACGCCATCGAGCCCTCCATGAACTTCTCGGTGGGTTTCCGCGCACCGGATGCCAAGGCGCTTATCTCCTCCTTTGCCGATCACCTGATCGACAACGAGGTGCGTACCGAGCGTTACGGCGATGCCGATCTCAAGCCCCGCGCCCGTCACGGCGAGATCCAGCCCCACGAGCTGCACCGTCTGCGCGAGCTGATGCAGCAGGCCCTCGATGACGAGACTCTGTTCAAGGAGTGGTTCGGCACCATGATCTCCGAGGCCAAGCACGATCTGGACGTCAATCCGGTGGAGCCAGACTACAGCGCCGAGGAAGTGGCCGACCTGCTGACCCAGGGCGAGCCAGCCATCAAGGTACCAGGCCTGCGCACCGTCTGGTTTAGCGGCGAGAGCCAGCAGTGCTTCATCGATGGCGAAGCCTGGACCCTGCAGAGCGAAGACGCGGCAGCCATTTCGCTCTTGTGTGACAAGGACATCATCACTCAGGCCGATATGGTGGAGCTGGCCGATCAGGCTGGTTTCCTGCAACTGCTGACCCGTCTGGTCAACCGTGGTTACTGGTTCTTCAACTGATCCGGCAGTAACCGAAGGATAAAAAGGCGCCTTATGGCGCCTTTTTTGTCACTCAGAGGCGGTTCAATTAACAATCGATGCGCGAAGCTGAACCCACTCTTGATGAACCGACAGGTGGTGATTTATTGAACTAAAATGGATGGGTATCATGCGTCCGTCCCTGTTCACAAGAGAAGCGCCAACATGCAAATCACCTCCCGGCCCATGCCGCTGCCCGATTACGGCAAATATCCCTCCTCTCCCGCTGTCACACCCGAGCAGGTCAGTCAGGCCCGTAACGAAGCACTGACCAAGAAGGATGAAGTGCAGGCACAGAGCGAAGAGAGAGCAACGGCTCGCAGAGCCATGGCGGTCTCTTATACGGCTAACCAGCAAGATAAAGCCGTGGTGGAGCGCTACCTGGAGGCCAGCGGTCAGGAGAGCGACAGCAAGTCGGGCCCGAGCACGGCTGATATGTATCAGGCTGCGACTCGCTACCAGCGCCAGCAGAATCTCAGCGACTACATGCAATTCCAGCAGAGCCCGCTCGCCCAGCAGATGGGTGACATGGTGGGCGAAGATAATCGCAAGGGCACCCAGCTCGACATCATTGCCTGAGCCAATTTGCTCGAATAAGTCCGGCAGGGACTGATATAAACTGAAAAAGCCCTCGATGAGGGCTTTTTCGCTATGGCTTGTCGCTGCGACTTCTCGCTATAAATAGGACTCTTCTGCCTGCGCGTCCGGCAGCTCGTCAGGGAGTTCATCAAACAGGGGGTGATAGAGCACCTCCCCCTGCACTCCCGCAAACCCCCCTTCCTGCAGCTCCATCGCCATAAAGCAGTCGGCAGGCACCTCATAGATGCAGTGGAGGCCAAACTCGCTGGCCGGGCGGAAACCGAAACGGCTGTAATAGGCCGGATCCCCGAGTACTACCACCCCTTTCCAGTCCATCTCGAGCGCCGTATCAAGCCCTTCACGGATAAGATCCGAGCCAATCCCCTGACCTTGCCAGTCAGGATGAACCGCGACCGGCGCCAGACCGAGCCAGGGCCCTTCCATGCCGTTAATGGTGATCGGGCTTAGCATCAGGTGCCCCATGAACTCGTACTCTTCCTCTTCGACCATGGTCACTACGGCGGCACCACATTCGCGCAGGCGGTTGACCAGTTCGGCCTCATCGGAACGACCGAAGGCGGCACTCAGCAGCTCATAGACCGGCAGCATGTCACCGGGGCGCTCGGTTCTCAACATCAGGTATTACTCCTCGTACAGCAGAGCGGGCATTATTCCACACAACGGCTGGTCATTCTGAGTACCTTTGTCCAAAAATGGGAGGGTGCACTCAGGAAAACGAGCGGCAAACTGCTGCTGCAAGGCTGTTAGCGTAGCCGGGGTGGCCCTGTTCATCGCCTCGCGGTAGGCCAGCCAGAGGGCGGGAGCCTCCCGCGCCAACCGCTCAAAGGTCAGTTCGGGCGTTTGATGCCAACAGCCATCCAGCTCGTCGACCAGCTCCGGCAGCTCCACCAGCAGCCGTAACTGCTGATAGCGTATCTGCGAAGAGTCACCGTTGCCGCCCAGCGCCTGCGCCATCAATTGGTTGAACCAGTGGAGCCGTGATACGCGCTCCTCGCGGCTAAGCAGCTCGGGCCCCTGACGCTGCAGCGCGACCAGTTGCAGCAGCCACGCCAGCCCCCGTTCATCCCTGTCTTTCAGCAAGACGCCGCCAAGATGGGACAACTGCTCCGGTTCGGCCTGCTCCAGCAGATCGACGGGGTAACAGTGCAGCGCCAGCAACCTCTCAAGATGCGGCGGGCAACGCAGAAAACAGGGCTTCTCCCCCTCGCCCCTCTCATCCACAAAGAGCGAGATGGCCAGCTTGCCGTTGGCACTCTGCCGATTGGTCGTGGCAGGATCCCACAGGATCACCACGGCGATCCGCTCATCTGCCAGCCAGCGGGCAATTTCCTCGGGCAAGGGGCTGGGCAAGGAGGGCGCGCGATCCAGCCGCCAGTAGCTCACCTCGCACGGCTGACGACCGCTGATATGGCGCCGCCCGCGATAGTGCATCCCCAGTTTTGCCATCACCCGGCCGGAGGCTAAATTGTCTGGCATATGGCGAGCCGTCAGCGCCGGCAGTTTAAGTTGGTCAAAGGCAAACTCCTTGACCAAGCTGGCGGCCCGAGTCGCCAGACCGCGATTTTGCCAAGGTACGCCCACCCACCAGGCGAGCTCGCCATTCCAGTGCAGGGAGATCACCCCAACCAGCGCCGCCCCTTGCTCCTCTGGCAAGGTGATGGCCCAGCTCCAGCCAAGGCCAAGCGCCGCCTTGCGCCAGCTAAGGGCCAGCCAGTCGCGGGCCCCCTCCGGCGGATAGGGGTGAGGAATATTGAGGGTATAGCGGGCCAGCGCCTCGTCGCTGCAGTAGCGCACTATCTCGCGCTCATCGGCGGCCTGCAGTGGTCGCAGCACGACGCCAGCGGCGTGCGAATCCTCGGCCAACGTCGGTATCATCACGCGGCGCGCCAGCAGGCGATTAAGCACGGCACCCAAATCGGCCTCGGGGGTGAGCGGCAGATCGGCCCCCACAGGGCCAAGGGTGAGCAGTCCCTGCTCCTTGGCGAGGGTCAATAGGGAGGTAGAGGCACTGATCAGAACCTGGCGGCTGGGATCAACATGAAAATCCGCCAGCAGATCCCCATCGAGCCAGGCAGTCAGCAGGGCTCCCGGGCAGAGCACCCCGTCTGGAGGGCTGCTCGCCCAGGGTGCATCGGTTTGATCGAGGGCAGCCGCCGCCTCTTTGCCCAGCAGCAGCTGCCAGCGATGACCCTGCTGCTGCCAGTGCGGCAACAGCGCAGCCCACTGCGGTTGCCACAGACTGGCCTCGATCAGCAGTTCCATCAGCTGGCCTGACAGGCCGCTGGCAGCGTCAGGTGACGGGGATGGGCTTCGATACGGGCGATCCAGCTACGGATAGCTGGCCATCCCTGCAGGGAGAAGATCCCCTCCTCTGCCACATGGGTGTAGGCATAAAGGGCGATATCGGCGATGGTAGGCGCATCACCGCACAGGTAGGGGCTCTGTTTCAGCTGCTGCTCCATTACCGCCAGCGCCTTCTCGCCACCGGCTTTCAGACCGTCGAGCCTCGCCTCCTGCGACTCGGGTCGGCCGAGATAGTGAACGATAAAGCGGGCCACCGCGATGTAGGGCTCATGGCTGTACTGCTCAAAGAACATCCATTTGAGCACCTCGGCCTGCTGGCGCGGATCGGTTGGCCACAAGGTACTGCCTTGCGCCAGATAGAAGAGGATGGCGTTGGATTCCGCCAGCGTATCGCCCTGGCCAATCTCCAGCACCGGGATCTTGCCGTTGGGGTTCATGGCCAGAAATGCGGGGGTACGGGTATCCCCCGCCTGAATATCCACCTCTACCCACTCAAGGGGCAGCTCCAGCCAGCGGGCCAGCAGCCACACCTTGTAACAGTTGCCGGAACGCAGATCACCATACAGACGCATACACACTCCTTGTGAAAACAGATTTGAATAGCGCGCTCAGGGAGCCAGACGCTCGATATGCCAGCCATCCCCGTCGCGGGTGTAGTAGAAGCGGTCGTGCAGCCGGTGCTCGCCCCCCTGCCAGAACTCCACCGTCTCGATCATCACCCGGAATCCGCCCCAGAAGCTCGGCAGCGGCACTTCGCCATTGGCAAACTTCTGCTTGAGCTCGAGGAACTTGGCCTCCAGCACGCCACGGGCCGATATGCGGGTCGACTGCTTGGAGACCCAGGCGGCGATCTGGCTATCCTTGGGACGGCTGTGGAAATACTTCATCACCTCGAAGGTGCTCATCTTCTCCACCCGACCGGTCACATGAACCTGACGGTCGAGCGTATGCCAGGGAAAGAGCAGGCTGATACGGGGGTTGCCTTCCAGCTGCTGCGCCTTGCGGCTGCCCATGTTGGTGTAAAAGACCATCCCCTGGGCGTCGTAGTGCTTGAGCAGCACGGTGCGCTGCCAGGGCTGACCATCGGCATCCACCGTCGCCACCACCATGGCGGTGGGATCGGTCAGTTTGGCCTCACAAGCCTGCGCCAACCACTTCTCGAACAGCGCCAGCGGCTCGGCCGGCAGATCGGCCCGGTGCAGCCCGCCACGGGTATACTCACGGCGCAGATCAGCAACATCCATCATCTTGATTTTCCTTCAAATAAATAATGGTTCCACGACCATCAAGAGAATGATTGCAGGCATTGTGCGCTCGATAAAGGAACCTTGTAAACCATACAAAAAAGCGAAGAGGCTCACGCCTCTTCGCTTGGTTCATCAATTTACCAAAGATGGGTAATTTCACCCTTGGGTTATCTGGTTTAGTAGCTCATGGTCTCACGACGACGCAGCAGCGCAGCGATACCAAGGCCCAGCAGCGCGAACAGACCGGTCGAACCACCGCCACCGCCGCCGCCATTGCTTTCAGGCTGGGGAGCCGGTGTGTTACTGCTCTTGGTCGCCAGTTTTGGCGTAATGGCATAGAAGATATTGTCGCTACAGGCCAGCTTGAGGCGAACAGCGCTGCCAACATTGGCCGGAATGGTCACCTCATGGGCGCCATTGTTGTTCACGCCATTGACCAGCGGCTGCCAACTCTTGCCTTCATCGTTGCTATAACTGATATCGACCCGCTGGCAGTTGATGTGGCCACCATCGGTTCCAGCTACTTGCCAATTCACTGTGGTCGGGCTACCAACCAGAATACGCTGGTCAGGGGCTGGCAATATCTTGAAGGTTTGTGAACCTGTATCGACCACCTCGACCGAGGTCTCATCATAGGCACCACCACCTTTGCCATCACGGGCCACCAAGCGGAAATTCAGAGTGCGCGGTACATTAACCCAGACATCACCTTTCTCAGCTTCCCCTTTTAACTGGGTAGCCAGCGAAGGAAAGTGGCGAACCGGGGATGTTGTCGGCGCGGCGTAACGATAAAGGGGACCAGTAGCAAGGAACCCGGAGCTCAATTGATGGCCACTCGTCGTTGCATCATCACTCAGGTCAACCTGCTCCCAAGTGTAAACAAGTGCATCACCATCAGGGTCACTGCCCTTACCACTCAGGCTAAATGCCACACCTTTAGGGATCACATGCACTGGCGGCACTTCGGTAATTTCCGGCTCCAAATTGTCCCCATTCTGTCTCGGAATAGAGGCGCCACAACGCGATGCGATAGTCGGTGCAAGAATCGCTGCGTCCTTGATTTCGATCTCCCCTTTCTGCGCTTTGGCTTCTCTCGCGATGATATGGTGCAGCATCTGCTCAATCGACTTGCTATGAAAATAAGCCTCGCTGTTGAGCTGTACGTTTTGCTCCCCCATCAAGCCCGCATAACCCATTATTGAACTACCACTGCCTGGCTCCCATGCCATAGAGGGCTCTCTTTGTGTCCCATTTGCATTGTAGGTATGATTGGCGCCAAATTGATGGCCAATTTCATGCGCAACGAAGTCAATAAAAAATGCATCACCAACAGGATTGATATTTCCCGTAACAGCTTGAGACCTAGATGAATAAAAATATCCTATGTCATCACATAATGACCCAACTCTCGCCGAACCTGCATCTTTACCCGCGGTCAATACATGGCCAAGGTCGAAATAACCAATCTCTCTACTAATCAGTTTCTCTCTCTGAACTCTAGCATTTATAAGAGTATCTCTTGTTTCACCTGGATATCTACCATTCACAAAAGGATCGTCAGCAAGATTTTCGAATATAATATTGTGATTTCCCTCTGCCAATACGAAACGAACACCCAAGTCCCTTTCATACACCTCATTTAAACGGTTAACCAATACAGCCAGTGAATCCAAGGCTTGCGCCTTGCCGCCAAAGAACTTGGTATATGCACCAGTGGTAGAGAATGCAATGCTGTACTGGGTAAGCGCTGCCTTGCTATAACTAGCCTCGTTACGAGCCGCTTCAGTATTATTTTCTAGATTTTTTTTCGGCTCGGATTTTTCAATGATCTCCTTGATATTCTTGCCACTCATTGAATGTGCATCTTTTTTGTAATAGACAGCGTAGGTACCGTTGCGCTGAATATCGACAAACACCTGCTCTCCAGCATGCATAAACATGCCGTTAAAACCGCGTGGAGAAATATTAAAGCGACCGGTATTGCTGGCGGTACCCACTTCATGCCCTTTATAGGTCATGATATCTGGGTATTTTGCTGCCAGCGCAGGCGGTAATACGGAATAGGCTTCCAATTCATATTGCACCATCTTGCCATCAGGCAATGGTAGCGCAATCACGGTTTGGCCCAAGCGCAGATTTTCTAAAAAATCCGGTTCTACCTCAAAGATATTGTATGCGCGAGCCCTTACAGGTTCATCGGCCTGCTTGCTGCGTTTTTCGATCATATGCCATGGGGATGCCAGCGCGATATTGGCTGACATTGCGATGACAACTGAGATTGCATTTATTGTGAACTTCATCATTATTAATCACCTGACTGAACAGCCGGCGAGAATAACGTGACACAAGTCACAATTCAACTTTTTCAATAAAAATCAAATGAATTTTATTTCATTTAAAATCATAAGGTTAGTGAGTTAAAGTTTATAAGCAGCTCATTTTGTTAGCATTTTCAGCAGTTCTTTTAATAGAGTTAAAACTCCAAAAAAAATTATATGGAGGCTCATATGTGAGTCATCGAATCATTCCCTGAGGCTATCACTATGTTTGGAATATTAGAGTTATAACTCCAATCATGCCGATTTACACGCCGTTGTTGAACAGCCACTACGGCCTTGAAATCGCCTCCGGCATGCACCTTTCCAGCATCTGTCGGTTATATCGGGTGGCATAGTCAATCCGCAGCTCAAACTCCGACTCCTTGCCCATCTCAATGACATCACCGAACCCTTTCAGATAACGGACTCCGCACCGGGTTATCGCTTCTGCTTGCAATGACTCCACAACCCCCGGGGCCATACCACCGCGCCCGCCGCGCACGATGAGCCGATAATCCTGAGCAGCAAGACTCTCATCTATTGCCTCGGTCAGTGATGCGGCCACAACAGGCGCTGCGCAGATATATAGAAACAGCAAACTGACGACTAACCGTAATACCTGCGCCATCCGGCTGCCCCTCCCATCAGGAGGATCACGATAAGATTCACTGCACCACCACCACCGCCGCCACCCGCATTGTTCTCGGTAATGACAGTTGCACTTTCCGTAGTGGCAGACGCATTACCTCTTATCCCATTGATGGAGAAAAAAATATTATTGCTGCATGCCAGCTTCAGCCTGGCCGTGCTGGTCAACGGTGCAGGCAACACCACACTGGCCGAACCATTATTGGCAAGCCCGCTTGCCAGCGTAGTCCAGGTAGAGCCGCCATTCTGTGTCAGTGCCAAATCCACGCTGGGACAATTGATAGGAGGCTGATCGGTCCCAGCAACATTCCATGTCACTAGCTGAGTGCTACCCGCCACCATGGCGCCGATCTGCGGAGCTGTGATGGCAAATGCCGCGCCGGTATTGATCACCTGAACCACCATTTCATCACTGCTCACCGCCCCCTGACCATCACGTACGGTAAGGCTGAACTGGAGATTGCGATTGGTCGCAGGCCACGCCTCTCCTTTGGCCAAGACACCCGATATCAGAGAGCTCATGGCGGGTAATGTTCTACGGGGATCCGATGTTGGTGAAACAAAGCGAAACAGCGGGCGGGTTCCATCATCCACCATGGTTGCCACGCTGTAGGATGCATTGCCAAGATCAACCTGCTCCCAGGTGTAACTGAGGGGATGACCATCCAGATCCAGCGCACTACCGACAAGAGTGAAAGGCGTATTGGCGGGGATCACCCTATCGCCCCCCGCATCCACAACCGGCGCGTTATTGGCAAGCGCTAGGTCGGTGCCGCAGGAGGGCAGAGAGGCCATCAGAGCCCGCATCTGCTCGATCGACTTGCTGTGAAAGAAAGGTGTGCTGTTAACCTGCAGATTCTCCTCACCACAGATCCCGGCATAGGCCATGATGGTCGAGCCACTGCCCGGTTCCCAAGCTGAGCTAGCCTTGCGACCCGTGGCACAACTATCGGCCATGCCATTGAAGGAGTGCTCGGCCCCCAGCTGGTGCCCCAATTCGTGAGCCACATAATCAATAAAGAATGCATCGCCGATAGGCTGTGACCCTCCGGTCATGCCCCGTGAACGGCTAAACGGGTTACAGAGGGATCTCAGGGTCGCCACTCCGCCGCCTGATGTCGCCAGCAGATGGCCCAAATCAAAGGATGGATTCAACAGCAAATCCTGTTGGACCTGATTGATGGCAATATCCTGGGTCGAGTTGGTGAAAGGATCCGTCGCCGGATCAGTGAAAATCACCTTGTCTGTATCGGCTGCAAGCTGAAACTCGGCCCCCACATCACGGCGATAGACTTCATTGACCCGATTAAGCAGTGTTGCAATGGCCGAGAGTGCTGCAACCTTGGTACCACCGTGATACTGGGTATATTCCCCGGTTGCCGAGATGGCGATGGTGTAGCGCTTGCGCAAATTGCCATCGACCAGCACAGCTCGCTCACGCTCGATACCATGAGGATCAATCACCTGATCCACATCCTGTCGCCGCCAGGCATCTTGCTGTTCATAAACGGCATAAGAGAAACCGTCCTGAAGCGGATCGACATAAAAGGTACGCCCCTGATGGGTAAACATACCGTGAAAACCATGTGTGGTGACATCGAATCGGCCTGTATCCGCCGCCCGATCGATAGCCTTCCCACTGTAAGTATTGATAGAAGGGTAGCGCTGGGCCAAAGACTCCGGGAGCAAGGCATTGGGATGAACATCAAACTGCACCGTAGTGCCATCCGGCAATGGCAAGGTCAATACACTGGCGAGATGCCCGGGTTCAAAAGGCTTGTCAGGAACCACCACTCTGACCTTTTCAGCGCGCACATCATAGACCCCTCCCCTTTCCAAGTTTTCATCCATGAAGGTCCACTGTGGTTCTGCTGCAACCTGAACAGACAAACTGGTGATAATCACCGCAATGCCATGCTTCATAGAGCCTCCTTGCCCTACCTTGGTGACAACAAGTATGGTGCAGCGTCAATTGACGATCTGCGTGACAGACAGAAAAGAAAATTCGCACAAAACTTCTGTCACGCTGAAAAATCGTGCTACACCCGCGCTCCCCATCTCAGGCAATACAGACTGGTCCCATTCAACAACGGAAAAAGTGAAGGCGCCATTGGCGCCTTCACGGATAGATAGGGGGCTGAATATCCCCCCATTTGGGTTGGTTCGTTGGCGTATTACTGCTTATCCGCGCCCGATGCTATTGGGCAATGAATCACCATACGCTGGTTATACTCGCTGGCGTAAGCGCTCAACCTGGCATGTATCTCTTGCTGACCGGGCCTTATCACATCGCCCAATCCATCCAGATAACGCTTGCCACAGCGCGCCTTGGCCTCTGCCTGCTGCTCGGCTGCAATACCGGGGGCGAACTCTCCCCGCCCGGCTATCACTATCAGGCGGTAATCCTGTCTGGCGAGGTTTGCGCTCAGCTCCTGTTCCAGCGTACTGGCATCGGCCTGACAACCGCCGAGCATGACAAGCAGCAACAGAGGGACTCCCTTCATGTACGCCTCCGTTGCCAGCCGAGCAGTGCCAGAGCCAGCGTCCACAATCCGAGCGCCCCGCCACCACCGCCGCCACCTGAAGTGGAGCCACCTTGCACCAGAGGCAATTTGAGGGGACTGATGGCAAAGAAGATATTGTCGCTGCATGCCACTTTCAGCCTGACGCTGCTGGTGAGATCGGCAGGCAACGTTACCGTTGCTGCGCCGTTATTGGGTTGTCCGGCTGCGAGCATTGTCCAGCTTGCGCCCTCATCCTGGGTCACCGAGATGTCCACCTTGCTGCAACTAATCGGCGCCACAGTTGTGCCCGCCACATCCCATGCTATGGCCTGACTGGCCCCCGGAGTGAGAGTCACCCCGTAAAACGGGTTGGTGATGCGAAATGCCGCACCGGTATTGATCACTTGCACTTTCATGTCATCACTGGCAACTCCACCCTGACCATCACGCACCGTTAGTCTGAAATTGAGATCCCGGTTGGTAGTCGGCCAGGCCTCTCCTTTGGCAAGCGTGCCGGAGAGCAGGGATGGCAAACTCGGCAGGATCCGCTCCGGCGATGCCGTGGGAGAGACAAAACGAAACAGCGGCCGGGAGCCATCGTCAATCATGGTGGCGGCACTACTCGATTCAGTACCCAGATCGATCTGCTCCCAGTTGTAGAGCAGAGAATCATTATCCAGATCTCCACCAGCCCCTTTTAACATAAAGGCCGTATTGGCAGGGATCACATAGTCCCCCCCTGCAGCTGCCTGCGGGGCATTATTGCTCAACGCGAGTGTGGTTCCGCAAGTCGATACGGTCGCCATGTGCGCACGCATCTGCTCGATGGACTTGCTATGAAAATAGGGGTCGCTGTGAGTCTGGATATTCTCATCACCACAAATACCGGCATAGGCCATGATGGAGCTGCCACTACCAGGCTCATAGGCTTGACTCGCAACCCGGGTACCAGCACCGCAACTCCCGGTAGTGCCGTTGAAGGTATGATCGGCACCAAACTGGTGGCCAATTTCATGAGCCACATAGTCAACGAAGAAAGCGTCTCCCACCGGTGTGGGTGAACCCGACATCCCGCCAGACTTCTGATTGGTGCAGAGCACTGCCAAACCGGCCAGACCACCGCTACCGGTATTGAGTACATGGCCGATATCAAAATTACCGAGCTGCATATTGGTAAAGTAATAAGCCTGTACCCCGATATTGGTCTGCGCATCCGAATTATCATTGGCAAACAAGTCGCTGGCCGGATCGGTAAAGATCAGGTTGTCATTGCCACTGGCCAGCACGAATTCGGCGCCCACATCCCGTTGATAGACCTGATTGACGCGGTTGAGCAAGGTCGCAATCGCCGCCATGGTAAGCGCTTTGGAGCCACCGTGGTATTGTGTAAATTCTCCTGTCGCCGAAATGGCAATGACGTAGCGCTTGCGAACATTGCCATCCACTTGCACCTTGCGCACCAGTTTGCTGAGCTTGGGCCCTATCACCTCATCTGCCGTCTCTTCCAATCGACTATGGGCATCCTGCTGGTAATAGACGGCGTAGCCTTCGGCATTGCGCAGCGGATCGACAAACACCATCTTGCCCTGATGGCTGAACATGGCGTGGAAACCTTGCGGCCCCAGATCGAAGCGCCCTGTCTCTATCGGATGCGCCGGGTTGTGCCCCTTGAAGGTACGGATCTGCGGATACTTGGCGGCAAGGTCTGCGGGCAGCACGTCGTAAGCTTCCAGAGCAAAGGTGACCTCCCCCCCATCGGGCAGCGGCAGGGTCAGCTCACTCGCCCCGGCTTGCAGTCCGGCAAAATAGTCGAGCGGCACTTTGGCGACCCGGAACTGATGGGCCCGCACCTCATAGTCCTCATCTGCTGTTGCTCTGGCGGCAACCGTGCCCCATTCGCTGGCCATCAGGCTGGTTGAGCCCAGCATGCTGGCCATCAGCAAGGCCACCGTAGAGTATTTCGTCACATGCATTGTTTTTAGTCCTTGTATTAATGCAATCGCCTGAATTGCGGCCTGTACTTTATTTTTATTCGGCCACATCAATACAAAGCTGAAGCAACCCTTTCCACCATTCCCGAGTGGGAGTGTTGCGCCAACCCCGTCTAACCCCTATCATTGCGCGGATTTGTCAATTTTAGAACGGCTCCTCTTCACAAAGGTGCGGTTCATCTTTATCTGGCCAAGGTTAATCTCATGCTCAAATCCCCACTGTTGCCCCGTTTCGGGGATCTGGTCGTTGCCATTGTTGACGATGTGCTCGGTCAGGGTCTTACCCTCGACCGCGCCTATGCCCGTCACTTCTCCGGCATCGAACTCAAACCGCAAGAACAGGCAAGGATTGCCCTGGTCACCGGCGACCTGCTGCGCCGTCTCAGCCTCTATTGTTTCCTCACCGGTATTCAGGTGCGTCAGGCCGAAAAGAATGTCTGGCCACTGCTGCACAGCTGGCACGCTTTCCACAAAATTGCCCAGCCCAACAACCCGACCCTGGATCGCTTCAATGAAGAGGCATTCCGCCGCCGTCTGACCGAGGCGAAGAAGAATCCTGTGCTGATGGATGGTTGCCCGAGCTGGCTGGAGAAACTGGGTAGCGAGCAGCTGGGTGAAGCCTGGCCTGCCGAGCGTGCCGCCCTAGCCTGGATGCCCAAGCGCTACCTTCGGGTCAACACCCTCAAGTGCACCCGTGATGAGCTGCAAGCCATTCTGGCCAAAGAGCATGTCACCACCATTCCGGTTGAAGGTGTGGAGACTGCCCTGCAGGTCACCTCCGACGCCGCCCTGTTCCGTACCAAGGCCTTTGCCGATGGTTGCTTCGAGCAGCAGGACGCTGGCTCCCAGCTGGTTGCTGCTGCGCTGGAAGTTGCCCCAGGCATGCGCGTCATCGACGCCTGCGCCGGTGCCGGTGGCAAGACCCTGCATATCGCCGCCATGATGCAGGGCAAAGGCCGCCTGCTGGCGATGGATGTGGAAGAGTGGAAGCTGGAGAACCTCAAGCAACGCGCCCGTCGCGCCGGTGCCCACAACGTGGAGACCCGGGTCATCACCAGCAGCAAGACCGTCAAGCGCCTCAAAGAGAGCGCCGACCGTGTACTGCTGGACGTGCCCTGCTCAGGTCTTGGCGTACTCAAGCGCAATCCGGATGCCAAGTGGCGTGATACCGCCGAGCGTCTGCCGGTGCTGGTCGCGCTGCAAGAAGAGATCCTGCAGCGTTACAGCCAGATGGTGAAAGTCGGCGGCCTGCTGGTCTATGCAACCTGCTCCATCCTGCCCGAGGAGAACCGCCAGCAGGTGGACAAGTTCCTCGCCGCCAACGAAAACTTCCGTCTGCGTGACGATCACACCGTGAGCCCGTCCGAGACAGGCTTCGACGGCTTCTACATGGCTCGTATCGAACGGATCGCCTGATCTGCCCGATGACCATATAGACAAAAGCGGCTGCCATTGGCAGCCGCTCTGTTTTGGCTTGCTGACACACTCCCGATGGGGTTACAGCGCAGCAATCGCCTCTATCTCGATCTTCACATCCTTCGGCAAGCGGGCCACTTCCACGCAAGAGCGCGCCGGATACATGGCATCGTGCTCGGTGAAGAAGTCGTTGTAGACCTGATTCACCGCAGCAAAGTCGTTCAGATCCGAGACAAACACCGTAGTCTTGAAGATGTTGCGCACCTCGCCACCTGCAGCCTCGACAATCGCCTGTACGTTTTGCAAGGAACGCAGGGTCTGCGCTTCGATACCCTCCGCAATATCGCCGCTCACCGGGTCCAGCGGGATCTGACCGGAGGTGTATAGGATGTTGCCAATCCGGGTGGCCTGCACATAGGGGCCGATGGCGCTCGGCGCCGCCTTGGTAGTGATAACCTGTCGCATCTGTTACTTCCTCGTGCTGACAAACAAAAAGTAGGCCCGGAGCAAGCCTGCTCACCCCGGGCATGAGAGTTACATCATGTTGGTGAAGGTTCTGGAGATGACGTCCTGCTGCTGCTCGCGGGTCAGGGCGTTGAAGCGCACCGCATAACCGGAGACCCGGATGGTCAGGCTGGGGTACTTGTCCGGATTGTCGATGGCATCCAGCAGCATCTCGCGGTTCATCACGTTGACGTTGAGGTGCTGACCCCCTTCCACATCCCGCTCATGATGGAAGTAGCCATCCATCAGCCCCACCAGATTGCTCTCGCGATTGGCTGGCTCCTTGCCGAGCGCCCCCGGCACGATGGAGAAGGTGTAGGAGATCCCGTCCTTGGCGTATTTGAACGGCAGCTTGGCTACCGAGGCGAGCGAAGCAACCGCCCCCTTGCGATCCCGACCGTGCATCGGGTTGGCTCCCGGTGCAAACGGGGCACCGGCGCGGCGGCCATCTGGGGTGTTGCCCGTCTTCTGGCCATACACCACGTTGGAGGTGATGGTCAGGATCGACTGGGTCGGTACCGCATTGCGGTAGGTCGGCAGCGCCTGGATCTTCTTCATGAAGCGCTCGACCAGATCGCAGGCGATGGAGTCGGCCCGCTCGTCGTTGTTGCCGTACTGGGGATACTCCCCCTCAATCACGAAATCGACCGCCAGCCCATCCGCATCGCGCACCGGCTTGACCCTGGCGTACTTGATGGCCGCCAGCGAATCGACCGCCACCGACAGACCGGCGATACCGCAGGCCATGGTGCGATAGACGTCGCGATCGTGCAGCGCCATCAGCGAGGCCTCATAGCTGTACTTGTCGTGCATGTAGTGAATAAGGTTCAACGCGCTGATGTACTGCACCGCCAGCCAATCCATAAAGCTGTCGAGGCTGGCCATGACGGTCTCGTAATCCAGCACCTCGTCCATGATGGGCGCCACTTTCGGGCCAACCTGAATCTTCAGCTTCTCGTCCACCCCGCCGTTGATGCAGTAGAGCAGGGTCTTGGCCAGATTGGCACGGGCCCCAAAGAACTGCATCTGCTTGCCGATCACCATAGGGCTCACGCAGCAGGCGATGGCGTAGTCATCGCTCTCGAAATCGTTACGCATCAGGTCATCGTTCTCATACTGCAGGGATGACGTATCGATGGAGACACGGGCGGCATAGGTCTTGAAGGCCCGCGGCAATCCTTCCGCCCAGAGGATGGTGAGGTTGGGCTCGGGCGCCGGCCCCATGGTCTTGAGGGTGTGGAGGTAACGGAAGGAGTTCTTGGTCACCAGAGTACGACCATCCAGCCCCATACCGCCGATCACCTCGGTCGCCCAGATGGGATCGCCGGAGAAGAGGGAGTCAAACTCGGGGGTACGCAGGAAACGTACCATGCGGATCTTCATGATGAAGTGATCGACCAGCTCCTGGGCATCCTGCTCGCTGATAAGCCCCGCCTTAAGATCCCGCTCGATATAGATGTCGAGGAAGGTGGCAGTACGACCGAGGGACATGGCCCCGCCATTTTGCGACTTCACCGCCGCCAGATAGGCAAAGTAGAGCCACTGGACTGCCTGCTGGGCAGTGCGTGCCGGCCCGGAGATGTCAAAGCCGTAGTTGGCCGCCATCTGCTTGATCTGCACCAGTGCCCGCTTGTGCTCGGCCAGCTCCTCGCGCTGGCGGATCACCTGCTCCAGCTGCTCTCCCCGTTCAAGTGCCGGTTGCAGATCGGCAAACTGCAGCTCCCGCTCACGGATTATATAATCTATGCCATAGAGCGCGACCCGACGATAATCTCCGATAATGCGACCACGGCCGTAACCATCCGGCAAACCGGTCAAAATTCCCGATTTTCGGCAGCGCAACATCTCGGGAGAGTAGACGTCGAACACGCCCTGGTTATGGGTTTTGCGTAATTCGCTGAAGGTATATTCAAATTCGGGATCCATCTCCCGGCCATATGCTTCAAAAGAGCTGCGGATCATATTTACGCCGCCAAATGGATGCAGTGCTCTTTTAAGGGGCTTGTCGGTTTGCAGGCCAACAATCTTTTCCAGCCCCTGCTCGATATACCCTGGCCCGTGGGCAGTAATGGTCGTGGCAATATTGGTATCAAAATCGACCGGTGCGTGGGTGGCGTTCTCGATACGGATACCCTCCATCACCTTGTTCCACAAAGTGGTGGTCGCTTCGGTCGCATCTGCTAAAAACTGTTCGTCACCTTCATAGGGGGTGTAGTTCTGCTGGATAAAATCACGGACGTTGATCTCGTGCTTCCAGTTTTCACCGGCAAACCCTTGCCATGCCTGACGGAATTTATCCTGATCCAATTGCATATCAACTTTCATCAAATAAACCTCATTCACTACTCATGACACTACAGTGGAAGATGTCAGACGCACTCGGCCTGACGAACCTGCTGCCCCAGACGAATGGCATCCAGCGCGATCATTTTCTCTTCATTGGTGGGAATAACCGCCGCCAGCACCATGGACTCTGCCGCCGAAATTACCCGGCAGCCCTCGCTATTGGGACGCTGGTTAAACGGCTCGCTGATCGCTACGCCAAATACCTGAAGTCGTTCGCATACCAGCTTTCTGATAAAGGCCGAGTTCTCGCCGATCCCGCCGGTGAAAATAACGGCATCCAGCCGGCGCAATGAGGTGGCATGGCCGCCGATATGGCGGGCAATACGGTGGACAAAGGCGTGAATGGCCAATTTCGCCCCGGGATGTCCTTCGTGATAGGCAGCTTCCAATACCCGCATATCGGAGGAGAGCCCCGAAATACCCAGCAGACCGGACTGCTTGTTCAATACCCGCTCGATATCCTCGATGGATTGCCCCGTCTTGCTAGCGATATAGGCCAGCGCGCCAAAATCGATATCGCCGCTTCGGCTGCCCATGATCAACCCCTCCAGCGGCGTCATCCCCATCGAGGTATCGACGCTCTTGCCATCCTGTACCGCGCAAATAGAGGCGCCATTGCCCAGATGGGCGATAACCAGACCGGCATGCTGCTCATCCAGCCCCATAAATACGCAGGCCTGCTCGGCCACATAGCGATGGGAGGTGCCATGGAAGCCATAGCGGCGCACGCCGTAATCCTGCAAATATTGGTAAGGCAGCCCATAGATATAAGCTTCCGGCTTGAGGGTCTGGTGAAAACCGGTATCAAATACCGCAATTTGGGGTTGTGTGGGAAATAGCTGACGAGCCGCCATCACACCGCTCAGATTGGCGTGATTGTGCAGGGGGGCTAAGGGTGACACCTGCTTTATTTTGGCCAATATATGTTCATCAATGATCACGGCTTCGCTAAATTCACTACCACCATGAGCAATTCGATGACCCACCAGTGCAATGGCATCCAGCAGATCCCTTTTTTTCAATTCCGCCGCGATGGCAGCCAATGCACAGGTGTGGTTATTTTCAGCTAATGACATTGCGGGCTCTTTACCCACTTGCAATTGTGGATGGGCTGTCTCAATACCATCCGCCATACCGGATATCACTACCTCGCAGGATTGACTCTCCAGTACCGAGAATTTGACCGATGAGGAGCCGCAATTGATAACCAGAACCAACGAATCAAACTTCATTACATCGCCTCGATATTTATGATGTCGAGTCACTGCAGTCAGAGCATCTTTGCCAATGTGTTTGGTGGCCAAATAATGGATAGCCTTGCCCAGGGCCCACACAATTGGGCCAACGAAGAACCGGTTATTGCTCATGTCTGACTGCACCATCCAGACCCCGCCAGGGGGGCCTGAATGGTTGATGACTTGCAGAAAAGGTTTTCAGAACATCTTGGAAACTATATTCAGGATGGTCAGCACACCGATGATGGTGACAAACAGGTTGCTGGCCTGACCTTTATATTTTGCCAGTGCCGGTGTCTTGCTCACCGCATACATCGGCAGCAGACAGAGCAGGGAAGCGATGATTGGCGCCCCCATTGCCTCAATCAGGTCGAGGATGTTGGGGTTCACATAAGCGACCAGCCAGGTGGAGCCCATGATGAACAACATACTGACCATATTGAGTTTTTTACTGGAAACCTTGCTTTTGTCGCCCTGATAGCCAAAGCGGAGGATAAGACCATTCAACCCTTCCAGCGTCCCCAGATAGTGGCCGAAGAAGGATTTGAAGATGGCAACCAGCGCAATGATGGAAGCGGCATACTCCAAAGTGGTGGCAAATGCAGACTTGCTGCCCGTCATTGAGGAGAAGTGGTTGGCCAGATAGGAGAGCACCGGAATATTCTGGGCTTTGGCTTCCGCCATATTTTGCGGTGACAGGGTAAAGAGACAGCTGAAGGCAAAGAACATCACCACGGCCACCATCAGCATACTGGCACCGGAGATAATCTTCGAGCAGCGCTTCTCGGTAAAATCACGCCCGAACTCCTGCTCATACTCTTCCCGTTTGGAGACAATGAAAGAGGAGACAATCGGCGAGAAGTTGAAGGAGAAGACCATGATGGAGATCCCCAGCCAGACGGTGACCAGAATACCATCGTGACCAAACATCGATATCTCGCTCAGATTGACCTGATCAAAGACGGCACTGTTCCAGTACGGGACGAGGGAGAGAGAGATAACGACCAGACTGGCAATAAAGGGAAAGACCAGATAGCTCATCACCTTGACCATCAGATCTTTACCGAAGTAGATCACGAATGCCATCAACATCAACAATGCCAGTGCAACCACACCTCGATTAAGCGGAACCAACTGTAGTTGATGCTCCCAAAATGCCATAAAGGTATTGGTGATCGTCACACCATATATCCACAGCAGTGGGCAGATGGCAAAGAAATAGAGGAAGGTAATTACCACTCCACCCATCTTGCCAAAATGTTCTTCAACGGTCTCGGTAATATTTGCCGATGGATTACTGCCAGAAAGACATAATCTGGCCAACGCCCTGTGGCAATAAAATGCAATGGGGTAAGCCAGCACCAGCATGATTAATATTGGGATCAGACCACCATATCCGGCCCGGATTGGAAAGAACAAGACCCCCGCCCCGATAGCAGTACCGAACAGACCTAATCCCCATGTGGTATCCGATTTACGCCATGCACGCGTATTCTCTTTACTGCCGGTGACAACACTGTCTAATATCATGACTGCATTCCTTACAGGCTAAATTGACGAATATTGTTCTGTTCGATAATTTCGGCGATACGGGTCAGATCAATATTGCCCCCCGAAATAATGCTGACGGTCTTTTTACCTTCGACATAATGTTTCAGCTTGCCACTGAGCAGCGCTGCCGAGGCCAGAGCTCCCGCCCCTTCGGTAATCACCTTGTTGCGCTGAATAAGGTCAACCATGCTGTGACGAATATCATCCTCGGTGACCAGTACAATATCATCCACCAATTGTTTGACGATTTCGAAGGTCAGTGAACCGGGTCTTGCCACATCACAGCCATCGGCCAGCGTGCTGCTGGTTCTGTGATTTGTCATGGTACCGGCATAGAAAGAGGCCGCCATACCGTGCACATTCTCGGATTGCACACCAATCACCTTGATGGTCGGATTAATAGATTTGATAGCCATGGCAACACCGGCAATCAAACCACCGCCACCGATCGGCACTATAATGTTATCGACATCATACAAATCTTCGATAATTTCCAGGCCAATGGTGCCCTGGCCGGCAATCACTTTTGTATCGTCGAAGGGGGGGATAAATACGCGACCTTCCATCTCCACGATTTCGCTGACTTTGGCAATGGTGTCATTGAAGTTATTTCCATGGAGGATCACTTTGGCTGAATAGTCACTGGTTGCAGCAATTTTTGATTTGGGAGCACAGCAAGGCATGACCACCTTGGCATCAATTCCCAGCATGGCACTGGAGAGTGATACACCTTGGGCATGATTGCCCGCCGAGCAGGCGACAACACCTTTTTGTCGGTCTTCCAGACTTAATGAACTGAGCTTGTTGAAGGCGCCACGAATTTTAAAAGAGCCTGTACGTTGCATGTTTTCAAGCTTGAGGTAAACCTCGCCATGGCAACGTTCACTGATGTAGTTAGAGGGTAGTTGCGCGGTCTTGTATATATGATTGGTCAGTCTTTTTTTGGCTTCAGTAATATCATGAAGACCAATGGGCAGATTGCTATACATCTTCATCGCAAATCTCTTTTTATTTATTAATTTGTAGGGTTTTATTTCACAGGGCGAAGCGATACTAGGTTCTATCACTTGCAATTAATGTGAGCATAAACACAAAAAAATCTACAAAGAGACTGCGTTTAGGTGAAATTATCAAAAAATGTGATGGCAGCAACACTTGAATCCAAATGGATTAAAAAAAGTAATCAGATATTGGCAAAGAATATAATTAACAACTTCAAAACAAAGCCGTAAAGATTAGATTTTTCAGGGCAATTGCGTTGCTTTTTGCAACCGACAATCAGTTGCTTGCCTGCCAGAACCGGGACAATAAAAAAGGGAGCCTATAAGGCTCCCTCTCGACAACACAGAACCGATTACTCGGCTGCCGCATCATCTTTCTTGTACTTGGCAGCAGTCTCTTTGATCAGAGCCTGCAACTCGCCAGCCTGGAACATCTCGATCATGATGTCACAGCCACCGATCAGCTCACCTTCAACCCACAGTTGGGGGAAGGTTGGCCAGTTGGCGAATTTTGGCAATTCGGCGCGAATATCCGGATTCTGCAGGATATCAACGTAGGCAAACGGCTCGCCGCAGGACATCAGAGCCTGGGAGGCCTGGGCAGAGAAGCCACAGCTGGGTAGCTTGGGGGAGCCCTTCATGTAGATGATGATGGGGTTGTCAGCCAGCTGCTGCTTAATCTTTTCAATAGTTTCCATAGGTGCCTCACTAGAGCGATTTCGGCGGCCATTCTACTGCAATCTTGCCCGAGCACAAACTGACAAAGGGGTGACCCGGCTCGAATTGAGCAAAGAACCCACACAGGATTGATCGCGATCATGGCGCCAATCAAGAGTTGTTAGGCCATCTTTGATACTGCTACAATCCCTTGGCTTTGGGCTACCCAGCCCCATCATTTTAAAAACAACTCTTTTCACATATAGAAAAGAGTACGCAATGTCTTGCAACCGTCGCCTTCGCACGGTCCAGCCAATGGAGAGTAGAAAATGGCATTCGAACTTCCCGCTCTGCCCTATGCAATCAACGCTCTGGAACCGCACATCTCCCAGGAAACTCTGGAATATCACCACGGCAAGCACCACAACACCTACGTGGTCAACCTGAACAATCTGGTGCCGGGTACCGAGTTTGAAGGCAAGTCTCTGGAAGAGATCATCAAGACCTCCAACGGCGGCATCTTCAACAACGCCGCCCAGATCTGGAACCACACCTTCTACTGGCACTGCCTCTCCCCGAATGGCGGTGGCGAGCCGACTGGCGCCCTGGCTGATGCCATCAACAAGGCATTCGGCTCCTTCGCCGAGTTCAAAGATGCCTTCACCAAATCAGCCATCGGCAACTTCGGTTCCAGCTGGACTTGGCTGGTGAAGAAAGCTGACGGCTCTCTGGCTATCGTCAACACCTCCAACGCTGGCTGCCCGCTGACTGAAGCCGGTACCACCCCGCTGCTGACCGTTGACCTGTGGGAGCACGCCTACTACATCGACTTCCGCAACCTGCGTCCGAAGTACATGGAAACCTTCTGGGCTCTGGTTAACTGGGAATTCGTGGCCAAGAATCTGGCTGCCTAATCAGCCTCGCTTGCCAAAACGCCCCGCACTGCGGGGCGTTTTTTTATCTCGAGATGGCTGCGAAAATGAATAAGGCGCCCGCAGGCGCCTTTTACAATATCGAGATGACCCGCTTACTGGTCCAGCTCGTCCATGTATTCATCCAGATTGGCATCGTCGGCCTGCTCTTGCTGAGACGCTTTCAGCTCGGTCTGCTTGCCCGTCACCTTGCCCTGGTTATATTGCAGGTAGAAGTCCTTGGTCAGCGCATAGGGGTCGAGGGAGTTGTCGATGATCCGCTCCTGATCGATAAGCTTGGCACGTGTGCCCAAGCCATCCAGGGCCCAGTGTGCAACCTTCATCGGGAAGGTTAACAGGGCATAGGGGAAGTAGAAGCTGTCAATCGCATCACCAACCAGCTCCCGGGTGGTAGTCGGGCCGTAGACAGGCACCATGATGTAGGCACCATTACCGATATCGGCCCTGCCCAGCACTGTGTCCATCTCCAGCTTGTTACGCTCAAGGCCGGCATGTTTGGCCACATCGAAGATACCCAGCAGACCGACCGTGGTGTTGAGGGTAAAGCGCCCCAGGTTGGTGCCCGCCCCCTTCAAATCACCGGTGATCAGATGGTTCACCATGCTGCTTGGCTCATCAAAGTTGGCAACAAAGTTGGCAATACCATCCTTCACCCCTACCGGAATGTAGCGGGCATAGGCATGTACCACAGGACGTGCCACATAGGGTTCCAGCACATCATAGTTGACCGCCCACATGGCCCGGTTGGCCCCCTGGAAGGGATCGCGCGGATCGGCCGCCGTACTGGTTGCGCCCGGATTATTCATGCCGGGATTGAGATCCAGACTCTCTGGGCCAGGCTTGGGTGGACCACCGGCACAGCCAGCCAGCAAGAGGGCTGCCAGTATGGCCCCTGAACGAAGATACATATGATTGTCCTGACGTTTTATTTTGATTTATCAGAAGTATAGATAACCCGGCACCTATCCAGGAGCCGGGTTATCCAAAGGCATATTAGAGGGCGTGATCGATGCGGATGTCAATCGGAGCAGCAGGGATCTCGGCCGTCTTGACCGGCACGGATACTCCTTCGAAGGCTCCTTCCTTGTTCATCACATTGCCACCGCGCGAGAGACGTGCCTTGAACTGCAGCTCCGGATAGGCCGCCAGTTTGCTGCCTTCCATCATGGCATCGCCATCCCCTAGTGACAGGGTTACAGGCAAGGTTGGCCCTGCGATACGCTTCACGGCGATGGGCATAGGCGGCCCGTTGGGCACCACGGCAAAGACGAAGAGATGGGCATCTTCCGGCATCTGAATGCCCGCCGCCAACGTGACGTGGATGGGGAATTCCCCCTCCTTCACCGCCAGCGGTTGTCCCTCAACTGCGCCCGCTTTGGCTGCGCCTGAATTCGTCACCTCGATGCCGCGCTGCTTGAGCTGCGCGCGGGCATACTCCATGGAGCGCTCGACCATCACGTAACGGGGGGTACCTTTCTCCATCAGTGGCAACATCGCCTGCCAGCGAGCCAGCGCGGTCTGGAAGTCCTCTTTTTGCAGCGCCATAAAGGCATAGACGGAACGCGCTTCGATATTTTCCGGATCCTGCGCGATAGCAGCCTGCAACAGGGCATCCGCTTGCGCCTCATCCCCCGTCATCATCAGCGCCTGCGCGTAGGGCACCGCCACCAGCGATTTCTGGGGGGCAAGCGTGTAGGCCCGCTCCAGCGCCTCGCTGGCCATCTCGGGATCATTGCCATCCAGCGCCAAACGTCCCAGCAGCAGCCAGCCGCGGTAGTCGTTCGGTTCATCCTTGAGGCGGGTACGCAGTGCCAGCGTGAAATCCAGCAGATCCTGCTCGGTCACCTGGGCATCGCGTTCCACCAGAATGCGGTTGCTCAGCTCACCAAGACGGCTGCTGGCATCTTGCCAGCGACTCACCTCTTGCCAGGAGCCCAACTTGTAATAGAGCCCCAGACTCACCACCAACAGCACCAGCACACCCGGGATCCAGATCAGACTCTTGCCACTGCGGGCGGTCTGCTCCACATCAGGGATATCATCCAAGAGGCTTCGTTGAAGCTCGACCAGCGAGTCGGACTCCTCAGCCAGGACACCCTGCTCGCGCTCTTCGCCAATCTCCAGCAGCCGCTGGCGATAGAGCTGTTTGTTGAGCGCCGAGCGACTGATGCTCTGTTTGCCTTCACCACGCCACAACGGCACGACGAGCGCCAGACTCACCAGCACCAGCAAGCCCGCAATAACTATCCAAAAAGCGGTCATTGTTTCTCTTCCTCTTTGAGCAGCTCGGCCAGTCGGCGCTGCTCCTCCTCGCTCAAGGCGTTATCCAGTTGTTTTTTCACCGCTGGGGGCCGGCGGCTGCGCATCACGACCACGGCGCCACCGATCAGGAGCACCAGCAGCGGGCCGAGCCAGAGGATCAGGGTGGAGGCCATCAGGGGCGGGTTATAGAGGATAAAGTTGCCGTAGCGGGCCACCATGTAATCCACGATCTCCTCTTTATCCTTACCCTCGCGCACCATCTGGTAGGTCTTGTCGCGCAAGTCCTTGGCCAGCCCAGCATTGGAGTCAGCGATATCCTGGTTCTGACACTTGGGGCAACGCAGCTCCTTGGTCAGTTCGCGAAAGACCTGCTCCTGATTGTCGTTGTCGAAGGTGTAGACATCGATAGCGGCCATGGCGGGTGCTTGCACTACCCATCCCAGCAACAGCAGCAGGGAAGCAATAAATACTCTCATCAGGACTCCCCTCACTTCATGGCATCAAAGATGGGTTTGAGGGTCGACGCCCAGTTCTCGGGGTTGATATCCCCCACGTGGCGATACCGGATGATCCCCTTGCTGTCGATAAAGAAGGTCTCCGGCGCGCCATATACCCCGAGATCCAGCCCCAGCATGCCGTCCGGATCATAGAGGTTGACCTGATAGGGGTTGCCCAGCTCAGCCAGCCACTTGATCGCCTTGTCGCGCTCATCCTTGTAGTTCATGCCGATAATGGGAATGCCCTGCCCCGCCAGTTGCTTGAGGTAGGTGTGCTCGCCATAGCAGGTCGGGCACCAGGTGGCCCAGACGTTGAGCAACATGGGGCGACCGGTCAGGATACTGCGATCGTGCTGTTTGTTCAGATCGTAAATGTCCTGCAGGGTGAACACCGGCACCTCTTTACCCACCATCACGGACTCAAGCTTGGTGGGATCGGAGTAGAGCCCTTTGAACAGGAACACCGCCCCCAGCAAAAAGACGATAAAGGGGATTAAAAACAACCAGGTCTTTTTGTTCATGCCTTGGCCTCCTCCTCACGACGGCCGAAACGGTAACGCTTGTCGAGCATCGCCAGCACGCCACCAATAGCCATAAAGACGCCGCCGAACCAGATCCAGCGCACGAACGGCTTGTAGTAGATCCGCACCGCCCAGGCGCCGTTGTCGAGCTGTTCCCCCAGCGCCGCATAGAGATCGCGGGTGATACCGGCATCGATGGCCGCTTCGGTCATCGGCATCCGGCTCACCTTGTACATCCGCTTCTCGGGCTTGAGCAGGGCGACCTGCTTGCCATTCTTGTGCACTTCCAGCACGCCCTTGAAGCCATCGTAGTTGGGGCCGTTCTTCTCCTTGATCCCGGCAAAGACGAACTCGTAATCGGCAAAGTGCACCCGATCACCCGCCTGCATCCGCAGATCCTTCTCGATGCTGTAGTTCTGGGTGCAGGCGATACCTATGATGCTGACTGCCAGCCCCACATGGCCGAGGATCATGGCCCAGTGGCTATTGCCAAGCTTGCGCACACCGACTGCAAAGCTGTGCTTGTGGGTCGCTCGCGCCCAGGTCTCCTGCACGCTGGTGACGATGATCCAGGCCCCCAGACCAATCCCTACCGCCGCCCACGGCTTGAAGGTTTCGGCAAAGAGCAGCGGCAACAGCAAGGCTGCGGCCAGACTCAGCACCAGTGCCACGAGCACCTTGCTTTTGAGTTCTCCCAGCTCCTGACGACGCCAGCGAAACAGCGGGCCAACCCCCAGCAGCAGGGCAAACGGGATGATCAGCCAGCTGTAGATGTGGTTGAAGAAGGGAGTACCGATAGAGATGCTCCCCAGCCCCAGTTCCTTGTGCACCAGCGGCAGCAAGGTACCGAGCAGCACGGTCAGCAGACCCGCCACCAGCATGATGTTGTTGCAAAGCAGCAGGGTCTCGCGGCTCCACAGCTCGTGTTTGCCGTGGCTCTTCACCTGCGAGCCTTTAAAGGCAAACAGCAGCAAGGATGAACCGATCACTGCCAGCAGGAAGCCGAGAATAAACAGACCGCGGGTCGGGTCGGAGGCAAACGCATGGACCGACACCAGCACGCCGGAGCGCACCAGGAAGGTACCCAGCAGGCTCAACGAGAAGGCAGAGAGGGCCAGCAGCACGGTCCACGCCTTGAAGGTGGCGCGCTTCTCGCTCACCGCCAGCGAGTGCAGCAGAGCGGTACCCGCGAGCCAGGGCATAAACGAGGCGTTTTCTACCGGATCCCAGAACCACCAACCGCCCCAACCGAGCTCGTAGTAGGCCCACCAGGAGCCGAGCACTATGCCCAGGGTCAGGAATACCCAGGCCGCCATAGTCCAGGGGCGCGACCAGCGGGCCCAGGTCGCATCGAGACGGCCGGTCATCAGCGAAGCAATGGCAAAGGCAAACGCCACCGAGAAGCCCACATAACCCATGTAGAGCATCGGCGGATGGAAGATAAGACCCGGATCCTGCAGCAGCGGATTGAGGTCACGACCATCGACCGGGAAATAGGGCAAGGTGCGGGTGAAGGGATCGGAGGTGAACAGCACGAAGGCAGTGAAGCCGACCGAGATCAACCCCAGCACACCGAGTACCCTCGCGACAGCATCGAGCGGCAGACGGCGGCTGAACATGGCTACCGCCGCAGTCCAGCCACCCAGGGTCAGTACCCACAGCAGCAGGGAGCCTTCGTGGGCGCCCCATACGGCGGAAATGCGATAGGCGAGCGGCAGCAGGCTGTTGGAGTTAGTGGCCACATACTGCACGGTGAAATCGTTGTCGATAAAGGCCCAGGTCAGGCAGAGAAACGACAGCAGCAGCAGCAAGAACTGGGCATAAGCGAGCGGACGGGCCGCCGACATCATGCCAAGACGCCCCCAACTGGCGCCCAGTAGTGGGTAGCTCCCCAGCAGCAGGGCTGTGGCAAAGGCCAGGATCAGCGCAAACTGACCTAATTCCGGGATCATGAAGGCATTCCTTTCAATTGAACGGTGACAACAGCCGCACCACGCACGGCAGGCAAAGCGGAAAAGGCAAACACCACAGGGATCACTGCTTGGCTCCCTTCAACTGCGCCTCGGTATACTCCGGCTTGAAGTGCATGCCGTTGGTGGCATCGGCCACTTCCGGCGGCATGTAGTTCTCATCGTGCTTGGCCAGCACCTCGAATGCCTCTACGGTCGTGGCATCCTTGAGGGTGCCCTGGGCAACAATCCCCTGCCCTTCACGGAACAGATCCGGCAGGATGCCGTCAAACTCGACCTTCACCAGATGACCGCCGTTATCCACCAGCTTGAAGGCAACCTTGAGGCTCTGGGGATCCCGCTGTACCGATCCCGGCACGACCAATCCACCGATGCGCAGGCGCTGCCCCTCTTCCGGCTTGATCTTGTCCGGCCCCTTCCCCTCCACCAGCTCGCTCGGGGTGTAGAAGAGGTCGATATTCTGACTGAGGGCGTAGAGCACCAGCCCGCTGACGGTCGCCAGACCCAGGGTGATGGCAAGAATGATGGTGAGGCGTTTTTTGCGTCTCGGGTTCATAGGGTGTTCTCCATCTGCTGGGCCGCCTTGCGACGGGCCTCACGCGCCTGCTTGCTGCGCAACTCGGCGAGCAGGCTGCGGGTTTTCATGCGGGTAGAAATGATGATGCCGACCAGACACACCAGCGTCAGGCCAAAAGAGAGCCAGACATAGAAGGCGTAACCGCCCATCGCCATAAAATCACTGAAAGAGGCAAAGTGCATGCTTACTTCTCCTGCTCTGCAATCTCTTTGACCCATGGGCGATGCCACTCCCGCATCAGGAGTTCATTGCGAAAACGCATCAGGGTCAGGGCCCCGAGAAATGCAGCAAATGCCAGGATCATGATCAGCAGCGGCCAAAGCATCTCGGGTGAAATGGAAGGTTTGTCAAATTTGGTGATGGTGGCCCCCTGATGCAGGGTGTTCCACCACTCCACCGAGTAGTGAATGATGGGCAGGTTGATCACCCCAACCAGTGCCAGAATGCCGGCCGCACGGCCAGCGACCACCTTGTCGCTGAAGGCGTTGTAGAGGGCAATCACGCCGAGGTAGAGAAACAGCAGGATCAGCTCAGAGGTGAGCCGCGCATCCCACACCCACCAGGTTCCCCACATGGGTTTGCCCCAGGCGGCACCGGTAAAGAGGGCAATAAAGGTAAATACGGCGCCGACCGGCGCAATGGCTGCAACCGTCATATCCGCCATCCGCAGTTGCCACACCAGGCCGATAAAGGCGGCCACCGCCATGGTGGAGTAGGCCCCCATAGAGAGAATGGCGGAAGGCACGTGGATATAGATGATCCGGAACGAATCTCCCTGCTGGTAATCCGCTGGCGCAAACGCGAGGCCCCAGACAGTACCGATCACAAACGAGAGCAGACTAATCACCGCAAACCAGGGCAACAGCGTGCCTGCCAGCTGATAGGCCCGCTCCGGTTTGGCATAAGGGTGCAACCATTTCCACATAGCTCACAAAACCTTTTTGTTATTAATCGTTTGGCGAGGCCTACCATACCGACCACGGGGCTGCATCAAATACCCCGAAAGCAATAAGCGGCACTCTCCTTGATCCATCGCAACATTATTTTTTGCAAAAAGACTCCGTTCGGAGCCAAATCCGGTTCAGCTCACGGCCATCAGTTGAGGCTGACCCGCAACGCCGCCGACACAGCCAGCGGTGTCAGTGTCAAAGCCCCCACCAGCATGGCGGCCAGAATGGCAAGCTGCCCGCCATAGGGCAAGCTCATCCCCGCGGCATCGATGGCTGAGGTGGCAAAAATCAGTACCGGAATATAGAGCGGCAGGATCAGCAGACTGAGCAGCACCCCGCCTTTGCGCAATCCCACCGTCAACGCAACCCCGACAGCGCCGAGCAGACTCAATACCGGAGTGCCAAGTGCCAGCGTCGCGACGACAGCCAGATAGGTGTTCATATCCAGCGACAGCAAAATCGCCAGCAAGGGAGAGATCAGCAGCAGCGGCAAGCCGGTCAGCAGCCAGTGAGCGATCACTTTCGCCAGCGCCAGCAAGCCCAGCGGGTGCGGCATCAGCATCATCTGCTCCAGCGCACCATCGGCAAAGTCGTCGCGAAACAGCCGTTCCAGCGACAACATGGCCGCCAATAGCGCCGCCACCCAGATGATCCCCGGGGCAATACGGGACAGCAGTTTGGGCTCCGGGCCAATCCCTAACGGAAACAAGGTGATGACGATGAGGAAAAACCAGAGCGGGTTGAGAATATCGGAACGCTGGCGCAGAGCCATCAGCAGTTCACGGTGAATAAGGTGCATAACAGCGCGCAACATGGCGTTACTCCTGCAATGTCGATGCGAAGGGGGTCAACGAGATAGTCTTCAGCCGTCCCTGCATCAGAGTCAGATCCTGATGGGTGGTGAGGATCACCATGCCGCCCCGCTCGGCGTGGGCCAAAAAGAGCTGCTCGAGCACCTTGACCCCTTGCTTGTCGATGGCGGTAAAGGGCTCATCGAGGATCCAGAGCGCCGGTTTCTGTGACAGCCAGAGTCTGGCCAGAGCCACCCGGCGTTGCTGACCGGCAGAGAGTTGCCCGGTCGGGTTCTCTTCAAATCCGGCCAGCCCTACCCTGGCCAATATCTGCCACAAGTCAGTCTCTGTTTGCTGCGGGTGATGCAACTGCTGGTAGAACTTAAGGTTTTCAAAAGGGGTCAGCGCCGCTTTGACACCCGGCTGATGGCCGAGATAGAGCAGATTGGCATGATACTCATCACGACAGTGACGAATATTCTCCCCATTCCAGCACACCTCACCGGCAAACGGCTGCGACAGCCCGGTCAACAACCGCAACAAGCTGGTCTTGCCGACCCCGTTGGGCCCTTCAATTTGCACCAGATCGCCGGGCGCAACAGAGAAAGTGAGGTGTTCAAACAGAGTGCGATCTTCGCGCACGCAGCTCAGATTGTTAACTTGAAGCAGCATGGGGATTTTTTCAGAGAAAATGAAGCGGTCTGCATCTTAACACAGTATTGGAATACGTCTTTTCAAAGATGCAACAATTGAACTGACTGGCGACCGGGATCACAAAGAAAATGCGGTAGAAACCATCTGCTCAACGCAGTCGGGGGACAAGCGGCTGCACGCCATAAAATTCAGGAAGGCAATTGCCTTCCTGAATCATCAAGAGCGACCTTTTCGCAACGATATCAAGAGCTCTGCTTCTGCCTTTGGCAACTCACACTCACTCATGACTTCATCAAGATCGGCGCCCAGTTCGACCATCTTAGCCGCTCGACTGTAGAGCCTGCGTTCGGGATCTTGCATGGTCAGTTCTTGCTGGCGTTCATTGACCTGCTGCATCGCGCCTTCTACCGACTGTAACCGCTGTCCCATGCCAATGGAGCCGCTATGAAGCTCCATCATCTGTTTGCGCAAGCTTTCCAACTGACCTTGCAGCGTTGCCACACTGGCCTCGGACTCCTGCTTGCTACGCTTGCTCTTGAACCAGTTATAAGAGGCAAACACCAAGGCAATCAGGGACACCCCCAAGGCAACCATCTCGATTATCAAAACATCACCTTATTTGTCAGAGGGAACCGATATCTTCCCACTCTTCATCGGAGAGCAGCTTGTTCAAGTCAACCAGGATCAGCAGTTGACCGTCACGGTTGCTGACTCCCTGAATGAACTTGGCACTCTCTTCGGTTCCCACGGCCGGAGCCGCATCGATTTCGGAAGATTTCAAATAAACCACTTCCGCCACACTATCGACCATAATGCCAATCACCTGCTTCTCGGCCTCGATGATAACAATACGGGAATTTTCGCTCACATCACCGGAAGGCAGACCGAAACGGGAACGGGTATCGATGACAGTCACCACATTGCCACGCAGGTTGATGATCCCCAGTACGTACTCAGGCGCCCCCGGCACCGGTGCAATTTCGGTGTAGCGCAACACCTCCTGAACCTGCATCACATTGATGCCGTAGGTTTCGTTTTCCAGTTGGAAGGTTACCCATTGCAGCACTTCATCTTCGGCCAGATTCTGTGCAATATTGCGCTTTTCTGTCATGTTTTTATTCCTTTTATGAAAACGTCTACTGCTAAAACTAGCAATAAAACAGCTCGATTGCAGAAGTTATCAGCGACCTTCTATGTTAACCCCACGCTCCAGCAACAGGAGCAGTTCGCGAACGTGTAACAGGGCACACATTTTTTCTTTGACCATGCCAGCCAACCAGGGGCGCTTGCCCTCCTGATGGCGCCATTTCACCTGGTCACGGTGTAACAATTCAGTCCCTTTGAGATGGTGGCAGGCTAATCCCCACGGCGATTCACCAAGCATAATCAGATACTTGTAATCATCCATCTCGAGATGCTGACCCGGCATGACCCACTGGGCAGTATCGACCACATTCATCTTCTGCTCGCGGGAGGTCATGATCCCCTTGTACCAGCTAGGCTGGCCAAACAGGGAGGTGATCTCGCCCAACTGATGAATACCACCCAGCTCGGTCAACGGCACAGCAAACGTCACGCCCGCGACTTCAAAGAAAAGGGCCTGAAACTCTTTACCGGTATCGATATTTTCCCAGGTAACAGGTTCACTGGCCTCTACCGGAGCAACCTCCAGCGCTGTTTCGGTCAGGATAGTAATATGGGGCTCTGCAACCTCGGGGAGCAGCGCCTCCGCAGGCCATTCAGGCTCGACAGGCAATAGTGACTCCTCGGCCACAATCTCCAACGGAGCGGTGAGTGTTACCTCTTGGGTGAAAGCATCATTCTCAAACTGGACTTGTCCCACCTGAGCCAGCAGTTCGCTAAGTTGAGCAAGACGTGGATCGCTTTCGAGGTAAGGTGCAGCGACCACATCAGGGGCGATCTGGGGCTGACGCTGCAACTGCAGCACCGGGGCAGATTCAACGTCTTCCACCTCATCCATGACCATCGGCTCATCGAGCAGCAGGGAGTGGAAATAGTCATCCATCGCCCGAACTTGAATGGTATCTCTCATGCCGTCACCTCATGAACCCGTTGCCGCTCAAGGGCATCAAGATGGTTGAGCAGCGTTTCATATGCATAGGTTCCACGACTCCCGGGAGAATAGATAGACGGGGGGATATGCAGCAAGCTGGCATCCCGAAACTTGGTATCAATAGGGATCACCGCATTCCACACTGAATCTCCATATTGATCCTTGATCGACTTCAAGGTCATCAGAGAGGCACGGGTGCGCTTGTCGAACATGGTCGGGATCACGGTGTAACGGAACTTGTCACGCTTGGAACGCTGCATGATCTCGAATGTTTTCATCATCCGCTCCAACCCCTTGAGGGCCAGAAATTCAGTCTGGACAGGCACCAGAATGCGATCGCATGCAGCCAGCGCGTTGACCATCATCACCCCCAGTACTGGCGGACAATCGATCAGCACGTAATCATATTGCTCCTGAATGCGCAGCAGTGCCCGCTTCAGTACCAGTCCCATCCCCTCACGATTGCCCATCACTCGATCAAGGGTCGCCAAGGTAATAGATGCTGGCAGTAAGTTGATATTTTCGAACTTGGTCTTGAGCGTCAGTTTATTGACAAGCTCGGCTGTCGGTTTGACAGCTTGAAACAACTCATAGAGGGTTCCATCCAGGCGATCTGAATCAAAATCAAGATATGCAGTCAGCGAAGCATGGGGATCGGTATCAATCAACAGCACCCTCTGGCCACGCTGGGCCAGGATCCCCGCAAGCGAGACCACTGTGGTGGTTTTACCCACACCACCTTTCTGGTTGGCAACCGTCCAAACAATCACTGTATCAATCCTGCCTTGTTGTTATGCGTATGCCACCACCGGGCAAGGTGATCACCTTTATCTCTCCTGCATCCACCGCCTGCTGTACAGCAGGAACCGGTTCGGCAACTACCGTAGGCGTTGCAACCACAGGTGCCGGCGGCACCCAGGCAAATTTGGAGATAGCGACCACAACCTTGCGATTCTGCAGTCTGCCCTGCTCACTGCTGTTGTCAGCAAAGGGGGAAAACTCGCCATATGCCTCGAACGCCAGACGCTGAGGGGCGATCCCATCTGCAATCAAACCATTGAGTACCGCTTCGGCCCGAGCAGCAGAAAGCGCCCAGTTAGAACGATAAATTTCATTATTTATCTGTTGGTTATCGGTATAACCCCGAACCCTTACATAGTTATCGACCGGTTTGAGAATACTTGAAAGAGTATTAATGACCGGTGCAGCGTTTGGTCCCAAAAAGGCACTGCCGCTGCCAAACAACAAGCCGGAACTGAGTTCAACCGTCAGCCAGTTCTCATCTTGCGTCAGTTTGACGATACCGGCATCCACCAGCGAGCCCATGCTCTGTTGCAACTGCATATCGAGTTTTGCAAGTGTCGCGCCATCTTGCAGCACTGGCACACCAGAAATAGGAGCAAGTGAAGGAGAGGAGGATGCAGGGCTTTCCAGCAACGATGGAGAGGCAGATACCGCGTTATCCAGCAGGGAATTACCCTGCCCTTCAAGCAAGCCATTGCCGCCAGACTGCATGACACTGAACGCCTGGCTCATACCATCAATCACCGCGCGATACTTGTCCTTGTTCACCAGTGCAACAGAGTAGAGCACCACGAACAAGGCAAAGATCAGCGTCATATAATCGGCATAGGAGACCAGCCAGCGGTCAAGATGCTCGCGACCCTGCAAGTGCAACCGATAGCGCTTGCGCATGGCTACTCTCCTTTCAAATAGGCCCTGAGCCGGCGTTCAACCTGCAAGCCATTTTCACCATGGGCGATAGCCAGCAGCCCTTCAAGAGTCATCTCCTGAAAGAGTGCATAGTGATAGTGAAATGCGCGTAGCCGGTTGGCGATAGGCAGGTAGATGAGGTTGGCAAACCCCACTCCATAGATGGTTGCCACAAATGCCACTGCGATCCCCGCCCCAAGTGCTGACGGGTCTTCGAGATGAAACATGGCCTGGATCAGGCCCAGCACGGCCCCGATGATCCCGATGGTCGGACTGTACCCCCCCATGGCTTCAAATACCCTGGCGGCATGTTCATTGCGCTCCTGCTCGATATCGATGTCCGCTTCCAGCAGCATACGGATATCCTCTGTGGAGACCCCATCGACAATCATACCAAGCCCTTGGCGGGTAAAGTTATCCTTCTCCTGCTCGGCCTGATTTTCAAGGGCAAGCAGCCCTTGCTGGCGCGCAAAGACGGCCCATGACTGCAACCGTTCGGCCTGCGCCGCGAGATCTTGGTGGGGAGGGGTAAAAATCCATAACAGCTGGCGCAACGCCAGCAGGATGTACTTGGCTGGAGTCTGCAACGTGACGGCACCAACGGTACCACCCAGCACGATCAAAAAAGCGGGGCCGTCCACCAGCGTCAACAGGGAGCCGCCATGCCACAGTTGCGCAATGGCAATAGCCCCCAATGCCAGGAGCAGACCGAGCAAGCCCATAATTAGCGCCCCAACTCAACCAGAATACGCTGGGCCACCTTGTCCAGAGGGAGTGATTCGCTGGCAATCCCCGCTTTGGCTACTGCTTGGGGCATACCATATACCACGCAGGAAGCCTCATCCTGAGCCCAGATGGTTGATCCCTGCTCTTTCAGCAGTCTGGCGCCATCACGGCCATCAGCCCCCATACCGGTCAGCACAATCGCCAATACCTTGTCGGCATAGGTTTTGGCCGCAGAGGCAAAGGTGATGTCCACACAAGGCTTGTAATTGACCTTGTCGTTGCCATCCACGATGCGAATGCGAGCCCCTGCACCACGACCTTCCAGCAGCATCTGTTTGCCACCGGGAGCAAGGTAGGCATGCCCGGGTTTAAGCACATCGCCATCTTCCGCTTCCTTGACGCCAATCTGACATAACCCGTTGAGACGGGCAGCAAACGCGGCAGTAAAAGTGGCTGGCATATGCTGGATAAGCAGGATGGGATGGGGAAAATCCCCCGGCAACTTGGTCAGCACATTTTGCAAAGCAACAGGCCCGCCGGTAGAAGTACCGATCGCCACCAACTGATAACTCTTGCCACTACGCTTGAATGAAGCACTTGGCACAGTGCGTTGCAGGTCAGGCTGACGATCAGGAGTTCTGGACGCTGTGCTGCCCAGAGGAGCACGAGCAACCGGTTCAGGTGCTTTGGGGCGAGCAGCGGATGTCATCAGGAAGCGCTTGCGGGAGATCTCCTTCACCCGCTGTTGCAACAGTCTGACCGCTTCATCTTTGTCTCTGGCAATGTCCTCAAACTTCTTGGGCAAGAAGTCCAGGGCACCGGCGTCCAGCGCATCAAGCGTAGCCTTGGCCCCTTCATGGGTCAGGGAGGAGAACATCAGAATGGGGGTTGGGCACTTGGCCATGATCTCCCGCACCGCACTGATGCCATCCATCACGGGCATTTCTATGTCCATGGTGACCACATCAGGCCGCAGCGACATCGCCTTGTCCACCGCCTCACGTCCATTCTGGGCCGTATCAATCACCGTCAGCATGGGATCCTGATTGATGATCTCGCTCACCCGACGGCGAAAGAAGCTCGAATCGTCGACAACTAATACCTTGACTGCCATTGTTGTTTTTCTAACTCCTTGGGCCTGAGCTATTAATGTCTACGCGCATATGCTTTGAGCAGACTCGGCACATCCAAAATAAGAGCGATTCCGCCATCACTGGTAATCGTCGCACCGGCCATGCCAGGGGTGCCTTGCAGCAGGTTATCAAGTGGCTTGATCACCACCTCTTCCTGACCAATCAAGCTGTCTACCACAAACCCGATTTGCTGAGTGCCAATCTGCACGATCACCACATGTCCGGTATCCTGACGTGAACGCTTGTTGGCGCCACGAATCAACCACTTGTGCAGATAGAAGAGCGGTATCGCCTTCTCGCGCACAATGATGGTGAGCTGGCCATCAACCATGTTGGCCTTTTTCAGATCCAGATGGAAGATCTCGTTCACACAACCAAGGGGAAGTGCGAAGGTCTGCTCACCCACTTCCACCATCAGAGTTGGCAGAATGGCCAGCGTCAACGGAACCTTGATTTCGAGACGGGTACCTTTCCCCCAGGTGGAATCGATGTGCACCGATCCATTGAGGCTGACAATGCTGGTTTTAACCACATCCATTCCGACACCACGGCCAGAGATATCAGAGATCTCGGCCTTGGTTGAAAAGCCCGGAGCAAAGATCAGGTTATAGGCATCGTTGTCGCTCATGCGAGCGGCAGTATCTGCATCCAGAACACCGCGACTGATTGCGATGGACTTGAGTTTCTCAGGATCCATCCCTGCCCCATCATCCTCGATGCAAAGCAGAATATGGTCACCTTGCTGGGAGGCGCTAAGGGTAATTGTCCCTTGCCGCGGCTTACCCGCTTTCTCCCGCACATCCGGCATTTCGACCCCGTGATCGCAGGAGTTGCGAACGAGGTGAACCAGAGGATCGGCGAGCGCCTCTACCAGGTTTTTATCAAGATCGGTCTCTTCCCCCACCATCACCAGCTCAATCTCTTTCTTGAGGGTTCTGGCCAGATCACGCACCACGCGCGGGAAACGACCAAATACCTTCTTGATTGGCTGCATGCGGGTTTTCATCACCGCACCTTGCAGGTCAGCCGTTACCACATCCAGATTGGCAACCGCCTTTGACATCTCTTCATCATTACTGGCAATACCCAAGCTCACCAGCCGGTTACGAACCAGTACCAACTCACCTACCATGTTCATGATGACATCGAGGGTCTTAGTATCCACCCGCACCGTCGTATCGCTTTGCACGGCACTATTTTCTGCTGGCGCAGGCGCAGCCTTGGCGGCAGGCGCTGGTGCCTTGGCTGCTTCAGCGGGTTTTGCGGGGGCTGCCGGTACTGGTTTGGCAACAGGAGTGGCCGGTTTGGGCGGAGTCACCGCAGCAGGTGCGGCAGGTGCGGCAGGTGCGGCAGGTGCGGCAGGTGCCATAGTACTCTGTGGCCCTTGACCACGACCATGCAATTCATCAAGCAGGCGTTCAAACTCATCATCATCGATAAGCTCGTCCACCTCTTTTTGCACGGACTTCAGAGGATTCACCTCTGGTGCCCCCATGTGCTGTCCCTGGCCATGGAGCTGGTCCAGCAAGGCCTCAAACTCATCATCGGTGATATCGCCAGAGCCACCCGCTATCGGGGCTGCTGCAGCCGTCTTGGTCGGAGCCCCACCCACGCCGTGGAGCTCGTCCAGCAGACGCTCGAATTCGTCTGCAGAAATTTCATCGATCGAGCCGCCGCCATTGACAGGAGCAGGCTCGCTGCTGATGGCTGCGGGTTCAACAACTTCTGGAGCAACTTCTTCAACAACTGCCGGTGCTGCAGGTTCAGATTCTACAGCCGCAGCCGCACTGGTAGCAGTGCGCAGTTGCTCTTCCCCTTCCGGCTTGCACAACTCGTGGAGGTCATGAAGCAAATCATCTGACGCAGGGCTGGGTGCTTCGCGATTTTGAACCTGGGCGAACATGACATTGATGGCATCCAGCGCTTGCAGGATCACATCCATCAGCTCCGCAGTAACGGTTCGCTTGCCATTACGCAAGATATCGAACACGTTTTCCGCACCGTGGCATACATCAACCAGTTCACCGAGCGACAGAAAACCTGCCCCCCCTTTCACGGTATGGAAACCGCGAAAGATGGCATTCAACAGGTTCTTGTCATCGGGCCGCTTTTCCAAGTCGACCAGTTGTTCAGACAACTGTTCCAATATTTCGGATGCTTCGACCAGAAAGTCTTGCAGTATGTCTTCATCAACTTCGAAGGCCATGCGTCACTCCATTAGAATCCCAAGCTAGACAGCAGATCGTCCACATCATCCTGACCATTGACCACATCGGCACGAGCCTCGGGGTTCATGATAGGGCCCTCTGCTTCAATCCCGTTGACAGGAATACTACGAGTTGAATGCTCAGCAGAAGCCTCACCAAACATGGTCAGCATTTCTATTAATTTTGTTTCAACTTCCTGAACAAGCTTGATGACCTTGCGGATCATCTGACCTGTCAAATCCTGAAAATCTTGTGCCATCAGGATTTCTGTCAGCAGTTGCCGTAATTTATCGGCATCAGACTCTGAAGCCTTAATAAAATCATCAAGTTGGTGACATAAGGATTTGAACTGCCCCACGCTCATGTCACGAGACATGAGGGCATTCCAGTTCGGCATCACCAGCTGGATATTGTCATTCAGGCGATCCGCTATCGGCAAACTGGCTTCCACCGCATCCATTGTGCGATTGGCCGCTTTGTCGGTCATATCGATAACGTAGCTCAAGCGCTCCCGAGCATCGGGAATATCATGAGTAGCCAAATCGGGAATACGGGGATCAAGGCGAAATTCTTGAAGTGAATCATGCAGTTGTCGGGTCAGCTGACCTACTTTTTCAAACAGATCGGCTGCGTTGGGGGCACATACTTCGGCAAGCAGTTCATCGGCCAGCTCAAATTCGCCTTGCTCCAGATGAGCAACAAGCATCCTTGCCTGGTCGAGCGAAATCATTGCTCTCGTTTTGGCCATCATCCCTGCAGCTCCTTAGCCAATTCGTTCGAAAATTTTGTCGAGTTTTTCTTTGAGCGTTGCTGCGGTGAAGGGCTTGACGATGTAACCGTTGACGCCAGCTTGGGCGGCTTCAATGATCTGCTCACGTTTGGCTTCAGCAGTTACCATCAGTACCGGCAGATGCTTGAGCTTCTCATCGACACGGATGGCTTTAAGCAGGTCAATACCTTGCATGCCAGGCATGTTCCAGTCGGTAACTACAAACTGAAAATCACCATTTTTCAGCATCGGCAGCGCTGTATTGCCGTCATCCGCCTCATGGGTATTGTTGAATCCCAAGTCGCGCAGCAAGTTCTTGATAATCCGGCGCATCGTTGAAAAATCGTCAACAATGAGGATTTTCATGTTCTTGTCCAAAATTCCCTCCTAAATAGCCACCAGAGTGGCTCACTTACATGATGCTAAAAACGGGTTGTGTCGTGCGGATTATGCCTTAGAGTTTCATCTCAGTGTAGCCAGTACAAACACTTATAGATGCCAATCTCTCAAACGAGCACGCAATCTGTGCATTGCCTGACTGTGGATCTGGCTCACACGCGACTCGCTGACATTCAAAACCTCGCCAATTTCACGCAAATTCAGCTCTTCATCGTAGTAAAGAGAGAGAACCAAAGCTTCTCTCTCTGGTAGACGACCAATTTGCTCGGATAATTGAATCTGAAATCGCTCGGCAGCCAATTCATCGAATCCCGAGCCTGAAGGGGCGTCATCGGGGTTGCCGATCACATCCTCGCTGACTCCCAAATCTTCGATGCCGATAATTTTGCCGCAGGAGACATCTTGCAGCATCGCATGGTAATCAGCGATGGAGACCCCCATCTCGGCAGCAACCTCGGTATCTCGCGCGTCACGCCCGTGAGTCTGCTCGACATTCTCGATCGCTTCTGCAATAGCGCGACTGTTGCGATGCACTGAACGGGGCACCCAGTCACCACGCCGGATCTCATCCAGCATGGCGCCGCGGATGCGGATCCCGGCATACGTCTCGAAGCTGGCCCCCTTGCTACCGTCAAAGTTGCGGGAGGCTTCAAGCAGCCCAATCATACCTGCCTGGATCAGGTCATCCAGCAAGACACTGCTGGGCAGGCGAGCCAACAAATGCTGGGCAATTCGCTTGACCAGGGGAGCATGACGCTCCACCAGCACATAGGAATCCTGATGACGCAAGTACGCTTGGGCTTTATTCACGGGAACCTTCCTGTGTTGTGGCCGGTTTCTGCAACAAATTTTCCAGGAAAAACTCCAGATGGCCGCCCGGCTGGTTGGGCACCGGCCAGCTCGCCGCCTTGTTGGCAAGGGCCCGAAACGCTAGTGCGGCCGGCGACTTGGGAAACGCCTCGACAATCAGCTTCTGCTTGCGCACGGCGGCACGCAGATTGGTGTCATAGGGTACACAGGCGACCAGTTCCAGCGAGGTGTCGAGGAAACGATCCGTGACCCGAGTCAGTTTGGCAAAGAGCTCCTGCCCTTCGCGCAGACTGCGCACCATATTGGCCACTACCTTGAAACGAAACACGCCGTGATCCTTGGAGAGGATCTTGATGAGGGCGTAGGCATCGGTGATGGAGGTCGGCTCATCGCAGACCACCACCATGATGTCCTGAGCGGCTCGGGTGAAGCTCAGCACCATGTCGGAGATACCCGCAGCCGTATCCACCAGCAGGATGTCGACCTGGGTCTTCATCTCGCTGAAGGCACGGATAAGCTCGGCATGCTGCACCGGAGAAAGCTCGACCATGGACTGGGTGCCCGAGGTCGCAGGCACGATCATCATGCCGTAAGGGCCTTCGACAATGATGTCGTCGATGGTGCACTCACCCGCCAGGACATGAGAGAGGTTGCGATGAACCCGCAGCCCCAGCATGACGTCGACGTTGGCCAGACCCAGGTCGGCATCCAGCACCATCACCCGCTTGCCTTGGGCGGCCATGGCTCCGGCCACGTTCAGGGTCACGTTGGTCTTGCCCACGCCACCTTTACCACCGGAAACGGCGATTACTTTTACTCGATTGTTTTGACGCATTTTGCGCAGACCACTCGCCTGATCCATATACATGTTACTCATAAAACTCCGAATCTTCGGCCTCGCCAAAGCCTGCGCCCCAGAAATAGGGCTCCTCTGTTTCTCGCTCCAGCGAGCCCATGGCAGCCCCGACGAGCTGCGCCGCATTGGCAACCTGAATATCTTCCGGAACCCTTTGTCCGTCAGTGATATAGCTGATGGGCAATGAATTCTGGATACACACGTTAATCACTTCGCCCAGATTCAGACTTTCATCCAATTTGGTAAGTATGCAGCCGCTAAGCGGAATACGCCGGAAATGGTCCACCGCCTCCTGCATCACCCGACGCTGGGAAGTTGCCGACATCACCAGATAACTGCGGATCCGCACCTTGGCATTCTTGACCAGGGTATCGAGCTGCTCGGTCAGCCGGATATCCCGCTGGCCAACCCCGGCCGTATCGATAAGTACCAGCCGACGATGGCGGAACTGATAAAGGGCATTGGCCAGCTCTTCGGCATCACGCACCTGCCGCACCGGGCAACCCATGATGCGACCATAGGTCTGCAGCTGTTCATGGGCACCAATCCGGTAGTTGTCGGTGGTGATCAGCGCCACCTGCTCGGCGCCATACTTCATGGCGAAACGAGCAGCCAGCTTGGCGATGGTAGTGGTTTTGCCCACCCCGGTCGGACCAAGCAGCGCCACCGCGCCGCCCTGACGCATGATCTCGTCCTCACTGATCTTGAGCTGGGCCGTCAGCACCTCGGCCAACTGGGCCATCGCCTGATGGATGGACATATCTTCGGGGATCAGTCCCGCCAGTTGATCGGCAAACGCATCATCAAAGCCCAGTTTCTTGAGCTCCTTGATCAACAGGGCCCGCATCGGTTCGCGGCGCTCCACCTCTTGCCACATCAGTCCGGAGATCTGGTGCTCCAGCAATTTGCGGATGCTGGCCATCTCCTTGCGCATCCCTTCCATCTCCTGATCCCGCTGGGCAGGTTGAGGGGGGCGCTGGCCGGACGCAACCCGGGCTTTGGGCTTGGCAGGTTCCGGGGCTGCGCCCCACTGCCCCTGCTCGGCCAATGTTCTGGGCGCTGCATTGGCAGCGGCCAGCCCGGCCGATTGGGTATTGCCCATTGGCGCCCCATTGCCCGGCTTGAGCTTCTGCTGGCGCGCCAGCAAGGCGGCTAGGGTATCGGCATAATGTTCGTTCTGCTCCTTCGCCGGCGACGGCTCGGGGCGGATCATCTGCCGTGCAGCAGACGAAATATTGACGCTCTCATCGTTCAGCTGACGGCGAACCGGCGCATCTTTGGGCCCCGGGACCTGGGATTGATAATCGACTGCGGCGACTATCTCTACCCCTCCGGTGACCTTCTTGTTGGACATGATGACGGCATCCGGCCCGAGAGTCTCCTTGACCTCGGCCAGAGCCGTTCGCATATCCTTGGCAAAAAACCGCTTAATCTTCACCCGTCGTCTCCGCTAACTAGTTCTGCCCTACCGCACTGACGATGCGGATCTGCTTGTCGTCGGGCACTTCCTGATAAGACAGAACGCGCAATCCAGGAATGGCATTCTTGACAAATTTCGCCAGGGTATTGCGCAAGATCCCCGATGTCAGAAGCACGGCCGGTTGGCCTTCCAATTCTTGTCGTTGAGTGGCTTCCACCAGCGAACGCTGCATCCGCTCAGCCAGACCCGGTTCAATACCGGCACCATCACCGCCACCAGCCTGCAGGGATTGATGCAATATACGTTCCAATTCCGGCGCCAAGGTAATCACCGGCAGCTCGGGATCGGGACCTGCAATCTCCTGCACAATCAGGCGACGCAGGGCAATCCGGCAAGCGGCCGTGAGCACTTCTGGATCAGGACTGCGCGGCGCGTATTCAACCAGGGTCTGCAGGATAGTGCGCATATCGCGGATTGGCACGCCTTCATTGAGCAAATTCTGCAATACCTTCACAAGGTTACCCATGCTGATCACTTCCGGCACCAACCCTTCGACCAGCTTGCTCTGATGTTTGCCAATCATGTCGAGCAGTTGTTGTACCTCGTCATGGCCCAGCAGCAGAGCCGCATGGTTGGTCAGGATCTGGCTCAGATGGGTAGCCACCACGGTCGCGGTATCTACCACCGTATACCCCAGCGTCTGTGCCTGAGAGACCATCTCCTTTGCAACCCAGACCGCTTCCAGCCCGAAGGCGGGATCCCGGGTCGCTATCCCCTGGATCTGGCCGAACACCTGCCCCGGATTGATGGCCATCTCCTTATCATGGTAGACATTGGCCTCGCCGGTACTGACCCCCATCAAGGTGATGCGGTATTGGTTTGGCGCCAGATCCAGGTTGTCGCGAATGTGGACGGCAGGGACCAGAAAGCCCAGCTCTTGCGAGAGTTTCTTGCGCACCCCTTTGATCCGGTTGAGCAGTTCGCCACCCTGATTGCGATCCACCAGCGGGATCAGCTGATAACCAACTTCCAGCCCGATGATGTCCACCGGCATCACATCGTCCCAGCTCAGCTCTTTCTGCTCATGGGGTTGTTCGGCAGTGGCAGGCAGCAGCTCACCCTTGGCCGCTTTGGCGGCCGCCAGTTTCTCGCGGCGCAGCAACCACCAGGCGCCAGCGGCGGCAAGAGCCCCCAGACTCAGGAAGGCGAAATGCGGCATCCCCGGCACCAGCCCCATCATCAACAGAATACCTGCCGAGATGATCAGGGCTTTGGGATTGTCAAACAGCTGACCCAGCACCGCGGTTCCCATATCCTGATCGGTATTCTGACGGGTCACTATGATGGCCGCTGCAATTGAGAGCAGCAGGGAGGGTATCTGCGCCACCAGACCGTCACCGATGGCCAACAGGGTATAGATCTCGGCCGATTCGCTGAAGGTCAGCTGGTGCTGCATCATCCCGATGATGAAGCCGCCGATGATGTTGATAAAGAGGATCATGATGCCCGCAATGGCATCCCCTTTGACAAACTTGGAGGCACCATCCATGGAGCCGTAGAAGTCGGCTTCCTGGGTCACATCCTGGCGACGCTTCTTCGCCTCTTCCTGATTGATGAGACCGGCGTTCAAATCGGCATCGATGGCCATCTGTTTGCCTGGCATCGCATCAAGGGTAAAACGGGCACTCACTTCCGCGATCCGCCCGGCACCCTTGGTAATGACCACAAAGTTGATGATCATCAGGATGGTGAAAACGATGATGCCGACCGCATAGTTGCCGCCGATCACCACGTTACCGAACGCCTCGATCACATGACCGGCCGCCGCACTACCATTATGACCTTCCAGCAACACCACCCGGGTCGATGCGACGTTCAACGCCAACCGCAGCAAGGTAGCGAGCAGCAGTACGGTCGGGAAGGCAGCAAATTCGAGGGGGCGGCGGGTATAGACGGATACCAGCAGCACCACGATGGAGAGAGCAATGTTGAAGGAGAAGAGCACGTCCAGCATCAACGGCGGGATGGGTAACACCACCATACCGAGCGCGGCTAATACCAGCAGAGGGGTACCAAGGCCTTTGCCCAATACTCCCCGGTACTCTTTGAACTGGCCCAATACTGCCTTGAATTCCATCGCGCTTCTCAATTTCAACCTGCAGGTGCCAGATTAAAGCAAACATCAAGCCAACAATGCAAGCCGTTGAAATGCAATGAATTTATTTTGACTACGTCAGAACTTTGTCATTTGCGATATTCGGTCGGAATGGGCAGATCTTTAGCCAGCGGCTGGGGACGGCGCCCCTGACCACGACGGAATTTCTTGAGCTGGAAGACATAGGCGAGCACCTGGGCAACCGCCGCAAACAGCCCTTCGGGGATCTCGTGGCCCAGCTCGGTTGAGTGATAAATAGCCCGGGTCAAAGCTGGTGACGGCATGATGGGGATCTCGTACTCTCTGGCGATCTCCCTGATCTTCATTGCAATTTCATCAGTGCCCTTGGCCACGACCTTGGGCGCGGCACCGGGTTTGCCCGCATCATACTTGAGCGCTACCGAGTAGTGGGTCGGGTTGGTGATCACCACATCGGCCTTGGGCACATCCCCCATCATCCGGCGCATCGCCATCTGCATCTGCAACTGACGGATCTTGCCCTTTACCTCGGGCTTGCCTTCGCTGTCCTTGAACTCGTCCTTCACCTCCTGTTTGGTCATCTTGAGCTGACGCATGTGATTCCACTGCTGGAACGGCACGTCGATGGCAACGATGGGAAGCAGGGCGCAGCAGAGGATGATCAACATCCAGAGAAACAACTCCAGCGCATCGATAATACCGCCGGGGAAACCCTCCATAGAGAGGTTGAGCAGGTGATTGAACTGGCTGGATAACATCCACCAGGCAAACAGGGTGATGAACACCACCTTGGCGATGGATTTGACCAGCTCAATCAGCGACTGCACCCCGAACATTCGCTTGAGGCCGCTGAGCGGGCTCAGCTTGCTCATCTTGGGCATCATGGCTTCGGTGGAGAAGTTCATCCCCCCCATCAGGGTGTTGCCGATAAACGCGGCAATCGCCACCAGCGCGAACAACAGCCCCAGCGGAAGAACCAGTTCCCCCAGCAGCGCCGGCACCATGGCGATCATGGCATTGGGATCGAAAGCCTGCTCCCTGTCCAGAGTAAAGCCCATGGTGACAACCTTGATCATGGCAGTCGCCAGCGAGCCCTTGAGCATCAACAGGCCAAAGACCGCCGAGAGCAGAACGCTGGCGGTCCCCAACTCTTTTGAACGTGCAATCTGCCCTTTTTCACGGGCCTGTTGCAGTCGTTTGCCCGTGGGTTGTTCGGTACGTTCCTGGTCGGTATCAGCCATGAGCGCCCCCGAAGCACTGGGTGTTGATCAGCTCGCAACTGACCTCCTGCACCCGCTCCCACATGATGTCGAAGTGGCCGAGGAACCCGCCGATAGTGAGCCAGAGGATGAGCAGACCCGACATCATGCTGACCGCAAAACCGATACTGAAAATGTTGAGTTGCGGCGCCGCCCGGGTCATGACACCAAAGGCGAAGTTGATCAAGAGCAAGGCGACGATGGCTGAGAGCGACATCACCAAAGCAGCCTGATACATCACCCCCAGAAACGCACTCAGGGTTTTCATGGACGAAACTGAAAGGCCGTGCTCGGAGACAGGCAGTGTCTCGAAACTAAGAATGACCAGCCGCAGCATCACCAGATGACCATCCAGCGCCAGAAACACCAAGGTCGCCAGCATCAGATAAAACTGACCCACTACGGGGGCCGACTGGCCATTCATCGGGTCCACCAGGGTGGCAAAACCCAGACTGGTCTGCATGGCGATGACCTGACCGGCCATCACGAAGCTCTCCATCAGAAACTGGGTCATCAGACCAAGGGCAATTCCGATCAACAGTTGCTGGCCCAATACCAGAAAGCTACCGACCGAGAAGAGTTCAATGGAAGGCATTTTCGGAAGCAGCGGGGCAATCAGAAAGGTGATGGCCAAAGCCAGCCCCATCCGTACCCGCGCAGGAGCGAGGCGGCTGCCGAACACCGCCATCACCATCAGCAGGCTGCTCACCCGCGCCAGCGGCCAGAGGATGGAAGACAACCACTCCATGATCAGAGCGGTTGTGTAGGTCATCCCACCACCTCGGGAATTTGATTGACCATCAGTATGAAGAAGTCCATCAGACTCTGCATTCCCCAGTGAGCACCAATTCCCAGGGCCAGCAGGGTCACGATAAGACGGGGCAGAAAGCTCAGGGTCTGTTCGTTGATGGAGGTGGCCGCCTGAAAAATGGCTACCACCAGCCCGATAGCGAGGCTGGGCAGGATCACGGCGCTGACCATGATATTGACCAGCCAGAGCGCCTCGCGAAAGACGTCGACAAAGGTTTCAGGACTCATGTTCGGGCTCCTTGCGCTCGACCGGCTAACCGGCACCCAGTCCGAAACTGTTGGCCAGTGACCCCAGAATGAGGTTCCAGCCATCCACCATCACGAACAGCATCAGCTTGAAGGGCAGCGAGACAATCATCGGCGAGAGCATCATCATCCCCATCGCCATCAGAATACTGGCGACCACCAGATCGATGACCAGGAACGGTAAAAACAGCATAAAACCAATCTGGAAGGCGGTTTTCAGCTCGCTGGTGACAAAGGCCGGGATCAGCACCCGTAGCGGCACATCGGCCGGTTTCTCCACCTGCACGTTGGCGATCTCCATAAAGGTGTTGAGATCCTTGATCCGGGTCTGGGCCAACATGAACTGGTGGATGGGCAACTCGGCCCGCTCCAGCGCCTCTTTTGCCTGAATGGTTTCGGCCAGATAGGGCTGCAGCGCCTCATCATTGATGCGATCCAGCACCGGCGACATGATGAAGAACGACATAAACAGGGCTATGCCGATCAACACCTGGTTGGAGGGGCTCTGTTGCAGACCGATCGCCTGGCGCAAGATACCCAGCACCACTATGATGCGGGTAAACGAGGTCATCATGATCACCATGGCTGGCAAGAAGGAGAGCGCGGTCATCAGCGCCAGCACTTGCAGGGTCAGGCTGTACTCCTGAGAGCCATCCCCCATGGTCTTGACGGTCACCGCCGACATGGCGTCCTGTGCCAGCGCTGGCCAGGAGCAAAACAGTGGTATCAGCAGGCTGACCAGCAGCCCCGTTTTCAGCCATAAGCCGTTAGCTTTTTTCATGCTTGCCCATCAATTTGCCAAGCTGCTGGGAAAACGCCTGTGGCTGGTTTTCATCCAGCGGCTCCTCCAGCCGGTAGAGAAAGTTGACCTGCTGCGGTGTTACGCCGACCAGCAGTTGCTGTTCGCCCACCTTGACCACCAGCAGCTTCTCTTTGTAACCCACCGGCAACGAGGCGATGACCCGCATCTGGCCGCCACCCATGGCGGTCGCCAGCTTGCTCTTCTTGAGCAGAAAGCCCAGCACCAGAATGAGACCGATCACCATCAGACTGGAGAGCAACCAGGAGCTCAGACTAGGCACGTTGGCAGATGCCGCTGTCTCGGCAAAGGCCGGAACAGGCAGCAATAACAACAGGAGGCGCATCATTTGAGCTTCTTGATCCGTTCAATCTGGCTGATGACGTCAGTCAGGCGGATACCGAACTTGTCGTTCACCACCACCACCTCGCCGTGAGCGATCAGGGTACCGTTGACCAATACATCCAGCGGCTCGCCTGCAACCCGATCCAGCTCCACCACCGAGCCCTGGTTCAACTGCAACAGGTTGCGGATGCTAATCTGGCTGCGGCCCACCTCCATGGCGATAGTGACCGGAATATCGAGAATGGTGTCGAGCTTGCGACGCTCCTCGGCACTGATGGGGGCATCATCTTTCAACTCTTCCAGCGGGGCTGGCTTGGCTTCCGCCGTCACCTGCTCCTCCAGAGCCGCAGCCCAGGCATCAGCCATCAGATCCTCTTCCTCAGTTCCGCTCATCTTGTTTCCTTATGCTACTTCGTGACCGTTTACCGTAATAAACCGTCAATTATCGCTGTTGATCTTCGATACTGCGCTCGAGCTCTTCCAGCTCGGCCTCGCCATCAATTCGTACCCCGCCTCGGGTCACCAGATGCATCTCCGTCTTGACCCCTTCCGGACGTTTGAGCTTGTCGGTGATCTTGAGCGCCACATTATCCTTGGTGCGGCCCATCTTGGCGTGGAAAGTGGGCAAGTCCTCCACAAAAACCAGCAGATTTTCCGGCATATCGACCGGAATGATATCGCCGGGTCGCAGCTCCATCAGTTCACGCAGGGTGAGTTCGGTCTCCAGCAGCTTGGCCCGCAGCTCCACCTTGACGTCCATGATCTCGTCACGCAGCGCCTTGCTCCAACGTACGTCGGTATCCCCCTTGTCACTCTGCACACCGGCATCCAGCAGCTCGCGGATCGGCTCCAGCATGGAGTAAGGCATCGCCACGTGGAAGTCGCCGCCGCCACCGTCGAGCTCGATGTGGAACGAGCTGACCACGATCACCTCGGTCGGGCTGACGATGTTGGCCATCGCCGGGTTCACTTCGGAGTCGAGATACTCGAACCCCACATCCATCACCGGCGCCCAGGCATCCTTGTAATCCTCAAACACCAGTTTGAGCAGCATCTGGATAATGCGCCGTTCGGTCGGGGTAAATTCGCGCCCTTCAATCTTGGCGTGATAACGGCCATCGCCACCGAAGAAGTTCTCCACCAGAATGAAGACCAGTCGGGCCTCCATGGTGATGAGCGCCGTCCCCTTGAGCGGGCGGAACCGCACCATGTTGAGACTGGTCGGCACAAACAGGGTATGAACATACTCGCCAAACTTGAGCATCTGCACGCCGTTGATCGAGACCTCGGCGGTACGACGCATCATGTTGAACAGACTGATCCGCATATGGCGGGCGAAACGTTCATTCACCAGCTCCAGCGTCGGCATGCGACCACGGACGATGCGGTCTTGGGAGGAGAAGTCAAACTGGGCTACGCCGGGGTCTCCAGCGCCGCCTATCTCTTCCTCTTCGACATCATCGACACCGTGCAAGAGGGCATCAATTTCGTCCTGACTTAACAGATCGCTCACGCTTCACCTACTGCATTACAAAGCCGGTAAACAGCACTTGTTCGATAACGGGGGAAGAGACCAGGTCCTTGAGCACCCGACGGCACTCTTCCAGTGAATCCTTGCGCAGCTTCTCCTTGCCTTCAAAGGTCATCAGCTGTTCGGCACTGGCTGCGCTGAATACCCGCAGCAAGGTGCCTTCAATCAGGGGGATATTCTGTTTGGCCAGCGTCTCGTCGGCGGTACCGCGCACCATCAGCTGGATCTTGATCTGCACCAGTCTATCTCGCTGGGCACCTGCGACGTTGAAGACAAAGGGGCGCGGCATACCGACATAGAGGGAAGGTTTAGGCGCTTCTTCCTTGGGTGTGGCCTCGGCACCTTCCGCCGCTTCAGCGGGCGGTTTATCGGAGCTGGAGAGCATCAGGAAGGCGCCAGCACCACCACCGCCCAGCAAAATTACCGCCAGGGCAATGATAATGATCAGCTTCTTTTTCTTGCCCGCAGCCGGGTCTTTTAGCGTCAACTCGTTATCGTCAGCCATCCCTTGTCCACCCTAGTCTCAAACTTGTTCGATATCATAAACTTACTCGGGATTGCATCAAGCATAGAAATCAATTCCGGAACCGTTTGTCGATTCCACCAGCAAACTGGGGTTGGAAGTGGTGAGTTCCCCTTCAACCAGCCCGTTACCGGACCGCGGCTGACCACTACTCTGACCTTGCTGCCCCTGCCCGTTAAAGGTGGGCTGGCCCTGTTGCTGCTGTTGTTGCGACTGCTGCTGCACCTGCGTCTGACCAAGCTGGATCCCCTGCCCTGCCAGCATGTCACGCAGCCGTGGCATCGCCTGCTCCAGCATCTCGCGGGTCTGTCCATGTTGTACCACAAAATGGACGTTGGCCTGGCTGTCGGCTCCCATCTGGATCTGGATCTTCATCTTGCCAAGGCCGAGGGGGTCGAGCTGAATTTCCGCCTGTTGCAGTTTTTCGGCCAGCATCACATTGACCTTCTGGTGCAATTCGGCAGGCGCTTCCTGACTGGCCAGTTTCAAATGGGGTAAATTCTGCGGCTCACGGCGCAGCGTCGTTTCAGCGGCGGGCGCCCGACTATCGGCTACCTGTGGCTGAGTCTGGCTGTTCTGGCCATGCTGAACAGTCTGGCTCGGGCTGCTCTCACCGCTCGATGTCGTCGCAACCAGGCTCTTCTCCGCCTCACCGGCCTTCGGTTTTACCTCAAGCGAAACCGCTTTGCGCACCTCGTCGGTGCCGGTCACTTCCATCTGCTTGATGCCGGCTGAAATGGTCGACAGCGGCGCTTGCGGCCCCTGAGATTCAGCCTGTGCCAACACCTGCTGCGGCGCCACCATCACGGGGGCGGCAGCACTATCGGTCTGAGCCGTCGCAGTTGCCGTTACGCTGCTCTGGGCTGCGGCACTTTCTGCGGCACTCTGCGCCGTCGTCACGGGCGCCGAACCTTGATTGGCGGCGGTGGCTGGCTGCTGGCTACCCTCGGCGGCCCCCTTTTCTGCCCCCTTGCCAGCCACCCCACTTCCATCCGCAGTTGCTGAAGTGGTTGCAGCGCCCGCCTCAGGTTGCTTGAGCCCCTCGCTGAAGGCCTTGAGCGCAGCCCCCTGAGTCGCGGCTTGCGTCACCTGCCCCTTGTTAGTCACAGCATTGCTGGCGGCGGGATCGGATTTGCTATCGCCAGCCTCTTTTGCCGCGAGTGACTCCGCGGATTTGGCGGTGCTTGCCGACTCATCGACCGGCAGCACCTTGGCCAGCTGGGCCATCCGCTCTGCCCCCGTGAGGGGCTTGGTGTGCTTGCCATCTGCCCCGAGGGTTTCGCCCTTGGCAGAGGCTTTCTCCCCGGACTGCCCATCCGCAGTGGTGGCGGCATCTTCACCTTCAGAGGAGAGAACGGCAGCAGAGGCATCGCCCTGCGCCACCACTCGCGCCGCAGAGGACGATACCGTGGTATCAAGAGTCGAGTTGGCGGTCGTCGCCAGCGGCGACTGCGCCCCGGTCTGACCGGCAAGCTGTTGGGCAATCCTGGCAGCGGCAGGAGTCTGCTCGCTTTCATCAAGCGCAATCCCCTCCAGCTCACCCTCTTGCGGCAACGGATTGCCGTCTACCGCAGTGGCGCTCTGTTGGGCCGCCACCGCCAGCTGGGGTGTCACTAGCGAGGTATCGAGCTTGAGGGAGTCTTGCAGGCGCAGCAGAAAGTCGGTGGCAGGGACCTCCTCCACCTTGTTGTCGGCGTCAGGATCCTGCTCCTTGCCGATCTCCTCTTTGGGAGAGGCGCTCTCGGTCGCCAAAGATTTGGCTGAGCGGACATGGTTACCGCCCTGAGTGGCCTCGGCGGCGCCCTGTTCGCTGTTCCGGGCCTTGGCAATCAGGGTGGCGAAATCCCCCTTGCTGTCGCTGCCGGTTCCCCCATCGATACTTTTGCTCTCGACGGAACCGCTCAGAGGCGCTTTGTCCAACCCGTTGGCCGCAGCCGAAGGCGTTTGTGTCAACAGTGTCTGCATCATGATGGGATCCCTGAATTCTGGTGGCCCCCAAAGAGATGGCCGCCGACAATGTCCATATCAAAGCAAGTTACAGGCCAGATTGATGAAAGCGTCGCAACATGGCGTACTCATCCAGCATCTTCTGCTCCTGACGCTGGGCTTTCTGCTGCTCGCGGCTCGCCTGCTTCTCCAGCAACAGCTCCACCGCCTTGCGCCGCTGCTGGGCCGCCAGCCACTCTTCACGGCGCTGTTCCAGCGCCTGACGCACCTGCAACACCCCTTCGTACTGCTGGGTCGCTGCCTGTTCGAGCTTGTTGATAAAGGCGTGATACTGGGTGTTTTGCTGGGGTGAAATCCCCTGCAGGCCGCGATCGGTCCACTGCTGGTGATAGATCTGGCGGTACTGGTTGAGGGCATTTTGCTGATCCATGAACAGCTTGAGATCCTGCTGCGCCTTCACCAGTGCCAGCGCACACTGCTGCTCCGCTTCCACCAGCCGATCGGCCAACAATACCAACCCTTTACTCATCGTCGACCTCTCTGTTACCGACCATCATCAGCGCATCAATGGCATCGCCACCATCTGCAAGGCTTGCAGGCCATCATCGTAGTGAATGACCTCGCGCATCCCCTGCTGCAAGAACTGATCCAGATAGGGTTTTTGAATGATGGCGCGGTCAATACGCGGATCGGAACCCTGACTGTAGGCGCCGATGGTGATGAGATCCCGGTTCTGCTGATAGAGGGAGTAGAACTGCTTGAGGGTGCGCGCCAAATCCATATGTTCCGGCGAGGTCACCATGGGCATGACCCGGCTGATGGACTTCTCGATGTCGATAGCCGGATAGTGGCCCGCATCGGCCAGCTCGCGCGACAACACTATGTGGCCATCGAGGATCGCCCGCGCAGCATCGGCAATGGGATCTTGCAGGTCATCCCCCTCGGTCAGTACGGTGAAGAATGCCGTGATGGAGCCCTGGCCGTCACTGCCGTTGCCCGCCCGCTCCACCAGCGCCGGTAATTTGGCAAATACAGACGGTGGATAACCCTTGGTCGCTGGCGGCTCGCCCACCGCCAGCGCGATCTCACGCTGGGCCTGGGCATAACGGGTGAGGGAGTCCATCAAGAGCAGCACATTAAGCCCCTGATCGCGGAAATACTCGGCGATGGCCAGCGCCGTTTCACACCCCTTGAGCCGCATCAGCGGCGAGGCATCGGCGGGAGCCGCTACCACCACGGAGCGGGCACGCCCCTCCTCTCCCAGAATGTCTTCAATAAACTCTTTCACTTCCCGGCCCCGTTCACCGATGAGGCCGACCACCACCACATCCGCCACCGAGCCGCGAGTCATCATGCCAAGCAGCACGGATTTACCGACACCGGAACCGGCAAACAACCCCATCCGCTGGCCCTGACCAACCGTCAGCACGGCGTTGATGGCGCGCACCCCCACGTCCATCGGCTGATGGATCGGGCGGCGAGAGAGCGGGTTGATGCGGTGCTGGGCAAACTGCACGGTCTGGGAGGAGAGAATGGGGCCGAGCCCATCGAGTGGCTGGCCGATGCCGTCGATGACCCGACCAAGCAGGTTCATGCCGACCGGAATGCCGTGCTCTTCGGTGATGGGCACCACTCGGGCACCGGGGATCACCCCCTTGAGCTGCTCGCTCGGCATCAGATAGAGGCGATCGCCAGAAAAACCGACCACTTCAGCCTCCAGCGTCCCATCAAGGGTATCGATGCGGCAGAGGGCACCGATGGCGGCGCGGCAGCCGATGGCTTCGAGGGTCAGCCCCACCACCCGGGTCAATTTGCCAGCAACCGGCGGTTTGGGGGCGCTGTCGCGAACCTTGTACCCTTGCAACCGGTTCAGTAGCGAGCCGCTCATCTGGCCTCCTGAGAGCTAAAAAGTGCAGCCGGACGGCAACGTCCGGCATCGGTTATGGGCGTGAGTCCGGCGAAGCCGGTTTCTGCGACGCATTGTCCCGCAAGAAATTGCGCAGCAGCTGATCGATACGCCCGGAGAGGGTCAAATCGATGCTGGAGAGCTCGGTAGCCAGTTGCAGATCGCCGGGGGAGAGGGTGGGATCGCTCTGCAATCGCCAGTGGCGCTTGGCGCACTCGTCGGCGCCAAATGCCTGCTCGATTCGCGCAATATCGTCGGGGTGCAGCATCAGAGTCACCCCCTGTTCGGCGGCGGGCAGCAAAGCCAGCCCCTCTTTAAGCGCCTCCAGCAAAATGCGGGGGGAGGTCTCCGCTTCGTGACGAATGAGCGCACGAGCCAGTTGCATCACCAGCGAGACCAACTGCTGCTCCACCGCCTGATCCAGCTCGTTAAGCGGATTGGCAAGGCGCGCGGCGAGCCCCTGCCAGTGGGCGATCTCCTGCTCCACCAGCTCGCGGCCCATGGCCAGCCCCTCCTCGCGCCCCTGTTCAAGACCGGCAGAGTGGCCCTGTTGCAATCCTTCCAGCTTGCCCTCTTCCATCCCCTTGGCATAACCGGACTCGCGTCCCTCGGCCATCCCCTCTTCCCAGGCGGCCTGACGGATCGCTTCAAGCTCTTCGGCGGTGATGCTGGGGGTCGGCTCCTGTTCGGGCTCCGGCTCCACCACCTCCTCTTCCTGCTGATACCAGTCAGGGGCCAGGCCAAGAGCATTGGTAGGCGCTCCCGCCTCTACCTCGATCTCCATCTCGGGCCAGCCCCAGGTCTCAACCCGGGCATCATCGCCCTCGGGACGCACATACCCACGCAGTTTGTTGTTCATGCTTTGCGCGGCTCCTCACCACTGCCTGATGCGGGTTTGGCATCGCGGTTCTGTTTATGGGCCATGGCTTAGAGGAACTCCTCGCCGCCACCGGCACCCAGCATGATTTCGCCAGCATCCGCCAGACGACGGGCGATGGAGAGGATCTCTTTCTGGGCAGCTTCCACTTCGGAGACCCGGATTGGCCCCATGGCCTCCAGATCGTCCGCCAACATTTCAGCCGCCCGTTTGGACATGTTCTTGAAGATCTTCTCGCGCATCTGATCGTCGGAGCCCTTGAGGGCGCGTTGCAGCAGATCCCCAGGCACTTCCCGCAGCATGGTCTGGATGCCGCGATCGTCCACATCGATGAGGTTTTCGAACACGAACATCAAATCCTGGATTTGCTGGCTCATCTCTTCGTCCGACTCGCGGATCGAGTCCATCAGCTGGCCTTCGATGTTGGTATCCAGGTAGTTCATGATGTTGGCAGCCGCTTTCAGGCCACCCATCTTGGCCGCCTGGGCACCCGCCGCACCGGCGAACTGTTTCTCCATGATGTCGTTCAACTCTTGCAATGCTGCCGGTTGCACCTCTTCGAGGTTGGCGATCCGCATCACCAGATCCAGACGCACCTGCTCCGGGAACTGGCTCAGGATCTCGGCGGACTGCTCCGGCTCCAGATAGGAGAGCACTATGGTCTGGATCTGCGGGTGTTCGTTCTGGATGATGCTGGCCACTTGACGGGCATCCATCCACTTGAGCGAATCGAGGCCGCGGGCACCGGAACCAAGAATGATCTGGTCCACCAGGTTGCTCGCCTTGTCCTCGCCAAGCGCGGCTACCAGTGCCTTGCGCACGAAATCTTCGCTGCCGATACCTATGTTGGTGTACTTCTGGATATCGTCGATGAATTGACGGTGCACCGCCGCTACCCGATCGTGGCTGAAATCAGACATGGATGCCATCGACATACCGAGCCGCTGTACCTGCTTGGGTTCGAGATGGCGGAAGATCTGGGCGGCATCCTCTTCGTTAAGGCTCAACATCAATACCGCCGCCATCTCCATACCGGACATCTGATCCAGCAACTGACGCTGGCTATCGGTGATATCGTTGCCGGTTACCTGGTTTTTACTTTCTTCAGGCATCTTTGGTTACCCACTCTTTAATGACCTGAGCGGCCAGATCCGGTTCGTTCGCCACCAGGGCACGCACCGCCTTGAGCAAATCTTCGTCACGATGCAGATCCGGCAGTTTCAGCTGGCCATCGCGTACCCCGAATACCTGCTCTCCCTCAACCTGAGCTGCCAACAAGCTGAGTTCGTCGTCACCACCCAGTACGGTGTGGTTGTCAAAGTCCACTTCCCCTTCCGGCTTGGCATCCGGATAGAGCAGCCGCTTGAGCATGGGGCGAACCACGGTGACGATCAAGACGATGATCACCAGTACAGATGCCGCAATCCGTACCGCACGCCAGAACCAGGGCTGATCGTAGAGCGGCACCTCGGCGACGGTATCAAGCTCGGGGCGATTGAACGGAATGGCAACTACCTCAAGGGTATCACCACGGGTTACATCAAAACCAAGGCCACCGCTGAGCAAACGACGCAGGGTATCGAGTTCCGCCTGACTGCGCGCTTCGCGGGTCACGGCCCCGTCAGCGCCTGGCACTGCCTTGTAATCCACGGCAACGGAAACGGTCATGCGACGAATGCCACCCATCTGGCGCCGGGTGTGGCTGACGGTGGTATCCAGTTCGAAGTTACGAGTCGCCTCTTTGCGAGAACGACCCGAAGCCGCCGCACCTGTACCATCACCGCCAGTGGCCTGTTCAGGGATATTGGACGCGGCAGGCGGCTGGTTGCTGAGGGCCCCCGGCACTCCGCCATTGCTGCCGCTGGAGCTGTTCTCTTCCAGCGTCATCTCGGAGCGCACCGCAGGCAGATCGGGATTGTAGGTTTTGCGAGTCTGTTCCTGCTGGGAGAAGTCGAGAGAGAGATCCACTTCCGCCGTATAGTTGTCGGCGCCGAGCACCGGGATCAGAATGGCGTCAATTTTTTGCTTGTACTCCAGCTCCTGCTTCTGCTGCATCGCAAACTCTTTGCGAGTCTGGGCAGAGACGGGATCCTGGGAACCGGAATTAAGCAGGCGACCATTCTGATCGGTCACGGTGACACGGGTCGGCTCGAGGCCATGTACCGCAGAGGCCACCATATCAACAATAGAGTCCACCTCCCCCTGCCCCAGTGCAGCCCCTTTCAGGTTGAGAACCACAGTGGCACTGGGCTTGCGCTCGTTACGGGCAAAGACGTTGTCTTTCGGAATGGCCAACAGCACCTGGGCCTTGGCCACATTCTGGAACTGCTCGATGGCGCTCGCCAGCTGGCGCTCGCGGCTCAGCTTCAGACGTTCGCTCTCCATCCGCTGGCTGACGCCGAAACTGGAATCTTTCAGCAGGATATCTTCACCACCGATGTTGCTATCGGTGGCATTGGCGAGACCGGCACGGGTCAGAGCCAACTGGATAGTGGGGTAATTTTCGGCGTTGACCAGCACGCTCTTGCCATCTACCTCGTAGGGGATCTTCTGCTGATCGAGGAAATCGAGAGTCTTCACCAGCTCCTGGGTGGTGTAGGTGCCGAGGGGACGCATGTCCGGCTCCTTGCCCCACAGCAGGATAAACACCGCAATGGCCAGACAGATGGCAAGCCCCAGGATCAGGGTGATTTGCCGCAGCACATCGGTGTTGGACAGGAAGCCCAGCGCCGAACTCTTCTGCTCATTTTCATCGAGGGCGGCGGTGCCCTCATCGTTTATCAGCAGATCGCCGTTTTGGTCAGTAGCCACGATTTATGTCCTTATTGCTGACATGTTCATGATGTTCAGTCGTCATGGTTTATTGGCGTCGCTTATACCGGCATGTTCATGATGGTCTTGTAGGCATCGACCATCTTGTTGCGCACCTGTACCGTGGCTTCAAAGGCGATGGACGATTTTTGGCCCGCGATCATCACCTCGGCCAGATCCACCGACTTGTCACCCATATCGAAACGGGTACGCAGGTCATTGGCGGCGCCTTGCAGTTCGTTGACGTTGCCAAGCGCCTGTTGCAGCAGCTGACCAAAGTCGGAGGTTACCTGACGACCGGGTTGTGCCAGCGGCGTTGCGCCTGCTTCGATCTTGAGCGCCTGCATCTCTTGCATCAGGCTGCTTGCACTAATTTCCATTTTCCATCCCCAGACAAATCATTGACGCTGGCATGCAACAAGCAATTAGAGTGCCAATGCGTTAAAAACGCGACGAGGATGAGTGGCCTGACCAGGCCGGACGGGTTCGACAACGGCAGGTGGCTCTGATTAAATCCGACTCTGACGCCCACTTTTGCTGGCTGGCAAGGAGTCCGCTCTGGATTATCGCAAACCCGTGTTCAAGGCGATGGACTACATCAGCCACCATCTGGATGACAATCCGGGCCTGGATGAGGTCGCAGCAGCGGCAGCCATCTCCACCTTCCACTTCCACCGTATTTTCAAGACGATGGTCGGCGAGACCATTGCCGGATTTACCCGGCGCCTGCGTATGGAACGCGCTGCCCGTCGCTTGCTCGCCTCCCCCCAAAGCGACATCACCACCCTCGCACTGGCCGCCGGGTTCTCCAGCTCCCAGAATTTCGCCAAGGCCTTTCGCCTGCACTTCGCCATGAGCCCCTCGGAATACCGCCAGCAGCAGGGGGTAAACTGGAAAAGCAAGATTGGAAACGATCCCCTTCCCTTTGACACCTATGATGACCTGGTCATGCACCCGGTCACCGAACACCCGGGTCTGTTGCAGGGGGCTAGCGTCAGGCAGATGCCCGCCCGGCGCGTGGCGTACATGCGCCGCCTGGGCCCCTATGGCAAAGAGACCTGTGAGCAAGCTCATCGGGATTTGCTCGCGCTGTTCGCCTCAGACGAGGCGATGACACCGGCTGGTACCCTGAGTCTCTATTGGGATATCCCCGATATCACCGATGAGACCCGTTGTCGTACTGACGTCTGCATCGAGCTGGGGCCAGAGATCCCCGCAGGGCGCCAGTTAACCACCCAGACCATCGCCGAGGGCCCCTATGCAGTATGTCACTTTATCGCTCGCGGCGATCAACTGGTCGCCTGCTGGGAGACGGCATTTCGCTGGGTAGTGGGCCAAGGGCTGAACTGCGACGATCGCCCGTGTTACGAGCAATACCACGCAGGCACGGACCCCGACCGGGATCATTACGTGTTTGATATCTGTATCCCGCTGATCAACCGATAAGCCGATACCTCATTTCCATTTACCCACTTCGGTGCCTTCGGGCACCGAAGCGACGGAGTCATGCCCATGAATATCAAAACGCTGTTTCTCGCCAGCCTGCTGGTGACGCTTCCCGCTGCCGCCAATGCCCAGTCACAGAGCCAGACGCTGATCTTTGGCGGCACCATCTACAGTGGTGATCCGGCGAACCCTCACCCGGAAGCAGTCGGCATTGAAGGTAAAAAGATAGTGGCAGCCGGCAGCTATCAGGAGGTCAGCGCCCGCCTTGGCAGCCATGCCAAGCGTCTTGATCTGAGAGGAAAGTACCTGATGCCAGGCCTCATCGACAGCCATGTTCATGCGGCATTTGCCGGTTTTCAGGGGATGACGGTTAACTTTCCCGATGCCATGAATGAGGTTGAGCAGGTGCAGCAATTTCTGACCCGCAGCAAGGATGATCACCGCCTGACACTGGGCGATGTAGAGCTATACAGCAATGTCTCCCTCGACTACTGGCATCAGCTTCCCCTGCTCGATCAGGTGTTCAATGGCCCGCAATACCGGCAGATCCCAGTAGTGCTTGCCGGTTCGGATGCCCACACCGGTTGGGCAAATCAGGCCATGCTGCGCAAGGCTGGCATTGATGCCGACACCCTTGCCGGTCGTTATGCTCCGCTGAAAGGCAATTTTGGCCTCACCCCATCCGGCATGCTCAATGGCTTTGCCTCGGAAGGCGGCTGGGATGCCATCCTCAAGGCGCTGCCCCCCGTCAGCGACGAGACGATTGCCAGTGCCATCATGACCGCCGCCAAACAACTCAATCAGGTGGGCATTACCGCCTGGATGGACCCTATCAGCAACATTCGCCCCCTCGCCCCTATCTTCAACGCCGAGCCGGATCGCCGCGATACTGGCCTGCTGCCGGCGTACAGCATGCTCTCCCGGGAAGGCAAGCTGACCGGACATGTGTCCGCACTGGCGCTGGTGGGGATACATGCATCACCCGCCATCATTGATGACGTATTGGCGCTGCAACAGCAGTTTCAAGATGCCCCGGACGTTAAACTGGTGGGGATAAAGATCCTGCAAGATGGTGTCATCGAGTATCCATCCCAGACCGCCAAGTTGAGCGAGCCCTACCTCAACCGTCCCGGTTACAGCGGCAAGGACGATCTGGACAAACAGCGTTTTAACGAGCTGATCCGCACCGCGGATGCTCATCAACTTATCGCTCACTTTCATGCCATCGGCGATCGGGCCGTCCGTGAATCCCTCGATGCCATCGCCTATGCCCGGGCCCACAATCAGGATCACCGCTTGCTGCACAGCATCACCCATCTGGAGGTGGTGAGCCCGGCCAGCATTGCCCGTTTCAAACCGCTCAATGTGGCTGCATCGATGCAACTCTTGTGGGCCGGTAAAAACGTGGCGACCACCCTGCTGCTTGAAGGAAAAGTGCCCCCGGCACTGCTAGCCCGCCTCTATCCGGCAGGCAGCTTGCTGCAAAGCGGCGCCATTATCGCCGGTGCCAGTGACTGGCCGGTCTCCAGCCCCAACCCTTTCCTCGCCATGTATACCGCGATCACCCGCCAAGGTGAGCTTGGCTTGCTGCCCCCCGCCAGCGAGCAGATCAGCCGTCAGGCCATCTTGCAGGCCTATACCCTCAACGCCGCCAAGGTAATTGGGCGGGAGAAAGAGATTGGCTCCATCAGCGCGGGCAAGAGTGCTGACCTGATCTTGCTGGATCGCAATCTGGAGCAAGTAGCAAGCGAAGAGCTCAAGGAGACCAAGGTGCTCTGGACCATGTTCAAGGGCAAGCAGGTCTATTCGGCCCACTGACACCGAGAGAACAAACAGGCCCGCACTGCGGGCCTGTTGGCAAGATCACGACAAGCGCATGGCGTGCAGTGAGCAACCGATAACGGCGGGATTAGCGGCTCGTTTCAGTCAAGTCCTTGTCAATCCAGTATTTGGAACCGGAGATATTGGCATCGAGCAGCAACCCCTTCTCACCAATCTGGTAGATGGCCATGCCGCCATTGTATTTGGCGGTAAGCTCGGCGCTCTCCTTGCCGGCCACCACGCCCACTTCGGAAGTGGCCTCCCACCCCTGGGTCACGAAGGCATCGAATCTGGCCTTGTCTTCAAACAGGATCACCTGCTGATAGAACTTGCCGCCAATCCCGGCCGCCAGACCCGCACCAAACATCTTCATATAGGTGTGCTTGCCGGTTTTGCGATTGACTGCCACCCCGGCCCCCTGATTGGTATGCAACATTAGGGAGAACTTGCGCGAATCGAACACTGCATAGCCATAAGCCTTGTCAAACAACAACTTGGCTGATGGCTGCTCGTTGAACAACCGGATCAGCGCAGTGTCGGCCATGGTATTGAGCGCGATCCTCGCCTCTTTCGCCGTCTTGGGGTTGAGCATCTCGTTGAGCTCCTTGTCGGCCGCCTTCAGCCACTCCTTGCCGGTCGCAATGCTCTTGTCGGTCCAGACCCCGGCGGTATTGAAGGCATCTTCCCCCCAGGCCGAGATGGAGGCCCAGCTCTTCTTGGAGAAATCACTGACATCCTGCCACACCTCCTTGCTGGTCTCGCTCACTGCCGCTCCCAGATCGGACGCTGCGGCCTTGAGCTTGGCCCAGTCGGCATAACAGGGTGAGAAGGCCAGACTCAGTGACAGGGCCAGCAACCAGTTACGCTTGTTCATTTTTTCACTCCCGTATTGTCGAGTGTCTGGGTTACCTGGGGCGATCACCTACAACAGGCTACCCGCTGAAAATCACTCCCGCATTATCGGAAGGGGAATCCGGTTAAGCAATCATTGAGTCCTGCTTATCCCGCCACAGCCCGACAGCGGTTAACAAAAAGGCTGCTCATCAAAGAGGAGCAGCCTTGTTAAGCACAGTAAAACCGGACGGGCTTATTCGACCATCATCACCTTGCAGGTGTTGGTACTACCCACGGTTTCCATCTTGTCACCGTGAGTCAGCAGCACCATGTCACCGCTCTGCAACAGCCCCTTATCCTTGAGCACGGCCAGCGCATCGCGGCACACTTCGTAGACCGGTTTGGTCTCGTCACCGTCAAACATCACCGGAGTGACGCCACGGTAGAGATTGGTCCAGGCCAGGGTCTTGTTGTGGGGAGACATGGCGAAGATCGGTAGACCAGAACTGATACGGGACATCAGCAGCGGGGTGGTACCGGACTCGGTCAACGCCACGATCGCCTTCACCCCTTCCAGGTGGTTGGCCGCATACATGGTGGACATGGCTACAGCTTCTTCAACGGAAGTGAAGGTGTAGCTCATGCGGTGGTTGGAGACGTTCAGGCTCGGGTGCTTCTCGGCACCGACACAGACGCTCGCCATGGAAGTCACTGTCTCGATGGGGAACTGACCGGCGGCAGTCTCGGCAGAGAGCATCACCGCATCGGTACCATCCAGCACCGCGTTGGCCACGTCCATGACCTCTGCACGAGTCGGCAGCGGCGCATTGATCATCGACTCCATCATCTGGGTGGCGGTGATGACAACGCGGTTGAGACGACGGGAGTGACGGATCAGCTTCTTCTGCACACCAACCAGCTCGGGGTCACCGATCTCGACACCCAGATCGCCACGGGCGACCATCACAGCATCGGAACCGAGGATGATGTCTTCCATCGCCTCATCGGTGGCGACGGTTTCGGCGCGCTCAACCTTGGCCACGATCTTGGCATTGGAACCGGCTTCGCGGGCCAGCTCGCGGGCGTAACGCAGATCATCGCCACAGCGCGGGAAGGAGACAGCCAGATAGTCCACATTCATGCGGGCAGCAGTCTTGATGTCTTCCTTGTCTTTCTCGGTCAGGGCCGGAGCGGAGAGACCGCCCCCTTTCTTGTTGATGCCCTTGTTGTTGGAGAGCGGCCCGGCCACGGTCACCGTGGTGTGAATGCGGGTGCCTTCAACCTGCTCGACCTTCAGCTGCACACGGCCATCGTCCAGCAGCAGGATGTCGCCCTGCACCACATCGTCTGGCAGGCTCTTGTAGTCGATACCGACCTGCTCCTGACAACCTTCACCCTTGCCGAGCGCCGCGTCGAGAATGAACTTGTCACCGATGGCCAGATAGATTTTGCCATCCTTGAAAGTGGAAACACGGATTTTCGGGCCTTGCAGATCACCCATGATGGCGACGTGACGACCGAGCTTGGCAGCAATGTCACGCACCTGATTGGCGCGCAGGATATGGTCTTCAGCAGTGCCGTGAGAGAAGTTCATCCGCACCATGTCGGCCCCGGCGCGGATGATCCCTTCTAGGATCCCTTCGCGGTCGGTAGCCGGACCGAGTGTGGTTACAATCTTTGTACGTCTAGGCATGAAAGACTCCAATATGAAGTTGATATGACTTGAGATTCTGCCCCATCAAGCCCATGGCTCGATGCACCCGTTTACAAACCATCTGGGTGGTTTTTGTTATTAAATTACAATACTACACCAAGGCGGGTGGCATAGACAGTCGGGGGCCGGAGCCCCCGACGGTTCAGGAAGAGTGCGGGGTTTCGAAGCGGGATTCGCGCAATCCCTCTTTTACTTTCTTCAGATTTTCGCGAAATTTCATCCCCCGGCGCAGGGTAAACCCGGTCGCCAGCACATCCACCAGCGCCAGCTGGGCGATGCGGGATGCCATCGGCATATAGACATCGGTATCTTCCGGCACATCCATGGAGAGCACCAGATTGCACTCGCGGGCCAGCGGGGAGTCCTTGGCGGTCATGCCGATCACGGTGGCGTCGTTCTCGCGAGCCAGCGCGGCGATTTCGACCAGCGCCTTGGTGCGACCGGTGTGAGAGATCAGCACCACTACATCCCCTTCGCTGCTGTTGATGCAGCTCATGCGCATCATGACGATATCGTCAAAGCTCACTACCGGAATGTTGAAGCGAAAGAATTTGTTCTGGGCATCGCGGGCAACGGCGGAGGAGGCACCAAGGCCGAAGAAGCTGATTTTCTTGGACTGGGTCAGGATATCGACGCAGCGGTTGATGGCAGAGATATCCAGGCTGTTTTTGGCGGCATCCAGACAAGCCATGGTGGATTCGAAGATCTTGGCGGTGTAGGTATCAGGCCCATCTTCCGCTTCCACATGACGATTTACGTAAGGGGTGCCATTGGCCAGGCTCTGGGCCAGATGGAGTTTGAAATCAGGAAAGCCCTTGGTATCGAGACGGCGGCAAAAGCGGTTGACGGTCGGTTCACTGACATCGGCCATCTTGGCCAGAGCGGCGATGCTGGAGTGGATGGCGGTCTGGGGAGACGCCAGGATCACCTCGGCAACCTTGCGTTCTGATTTACTGAAACTTTCCAAGTTGTTCGTAATTTTATCAAGGGTATTCATCATCACCACCAGGCGTTTTTGTAATTTAGCTTCAGTGTCTTTGCACTCAATCTACGGCTAAGCAAGTTTCCATTCAAGCTAAGGACTATACAAGACAAGCGGTTATCGCAACTAACGCCTGCCATACAAAGTATGACTCATCTCTAATTATTTCGTACTTTTCGTTACAAAACGTCACCTAGCCATGAAAGCGCTTACAAATGTTGCAAAGCAACAACACTGTGAGCAGGCGCACGTTTGTATCGATCCGGCGGGTGAGCAAGCCTGAGCTCGGATAGAATGGGCCGTCATAATCCAACAATAATCTCGGGACACCAGAGTCGTCCCCATCCTGTAACGAAGGAGTTGTTATGCAGCATACCCATGCGCTGGTCGGCGATGTCGGCGGCACCAATGCGCGTCTGGCCCTGTGTGAGCTGGCCACCGGTACTATCTCTCAGGCAAAGACCTACTCAGGTCTGGCCCACCCCAGCCTTGAAGCCGTGGTACGCCTCTATCTGGAGGAACACAAGGTTCAGGTGGCTGAAGCCTGCATCGCCATCGCCTGCCCCATCAACGGTGACTGGGTTGCCATGACCAACCACAGCTGGGAATTCTCCATCAGCGAGATGCAGAGCAATCTCGGGCTGGCACGCCTGCAAGTGATCAACGACTTTACTGCGGTCTCGATGGCGGTGCCGGTATTGGCTGAATCGGATCGCATCCAGCTTGGCGGCGCCGCGCCGGTAGCGGGCAAGCCCATCGCCATCTATGGTGCGGGCACCGGCCTTGGGGTCGCCCATCTGGTCAAGGCGGGTGAGCAGTGGCTGAGTCTGCCGGGTGAAGGTGGTCATGTGGATTTTGCTGCCAACACCGAAGAGGAAGATGCGGTGCTGCAAGTAATGCGAGGCGAATTGGGCCATGTCTCGGCAGAGCGTTTCCTCTCCGGTCCGGGTCTGGTCAATCTCTATCGCGGGCTGGTGAAATCCGATGGCCGTGAGCCCGAACCGTTTGCCCCCAAAGACATTACCGAGCGCGCACTGGCGGGTGAGTGCCTCGATTGCCGCCGCACTCTGAGCCTGTTCTGCGTGCTGATGGGCCGCTTTGCCGGCAATCTGGCCCTCAATATGGGCACCTTTGGCGGCGTCTATATCGCAGGTGGCATAGTGCCGCGCTTCCAGGAGTTCTTTACCGGTTCCGGTTTCCGGGTCGCCTTTGAAGACAAGGGGCGCTTCAAGTCCTACCTCAAGGAGATCCCGGTGTTTCTGATCACCCATGAAGGGCCGGGGCTGCTCGGAGCGGGCGCTTACTTGCGCCAGTCGATGGGGATCACTATCTGATTAAAGAGGGGAACGAGGCGGGATCATCCATGGTTCAGCCTCGATTCAGTGTGAATGGCATAAAGTAGCCGCACGTAACCAAGAGGGTTGTGCTTCACAAGGAGTGGAAAGCGACTCTCATCCGCTGGATACGTTTGTCACCTGACAAGCCTGAACTGTTTCAACCGGCCTTTTGGCCGGTTTTTTTTATGTCTGATATCCGGGATTACTGGGCCAACGCCTTCAGCTGCGTCTTGTCGGGGGGATTATTCCAGTCGATGGGGCCATGGGTAAAACGGTACTGCAACCGTGGCAGGCTGGTCTCCAGCCACTCTTCCCGAAAATAGGCATAACCCTGATCCCAATCCGGATCATTGGCCCAACCGCTCTGGAGGAAGTAGAGGCGAGTCCCCTGCCCTTCCGGCACAAATCGCAGGCAAACCTGGGTCTTTTGCTGGCGGATATGGGGCAGGCTGGGCGGGAAATTCCAGCTGAAACTGAGCAGGTCATAGGGCATGACGGCCATGACCCGGCACCCTTCGCTGCCACGTTCACCCAGCGGGGCATCAGGCCTGAAGTAGATCTCGAAAGGACCATTCGGTTCGGCCACCATCAAACATTCGGGAGCCAGAAAACTGCGCAGACCGCTTTCGGTAGTCCAGGCGTGCCAGACATCGTCTATGTGCGCCGGAACAAAAATGTTGCCTTCAATCAGTTTATTGTCCATAAATCAGCGATCCTCAAGCCATCCATACAAGGGACTCCGGCAGTATAGCCCCATGGCAAATACAATGGACAGTGCTTAATCACACCCTTGTCATTTGCATCGATTAACCTGCCGCTGTGCAGCAGCCTCAATGAACATTGGCTTGATCCGGGAGGGCATCATGATCCGGCTCATGGAAGAACACGACATTCCCCAACTGGCCCGGCTGTTTTTAAAGAGCCGCCGCCACACCTTTCACTGGGTTGATCCCGCCCGTTTCCAACTCGAGGATTTCCAGGTGCAGACCAAAGGTGAACAGGTGTGGGTCGCCGAGCAGGGGGGCAATATCTGCGGCTTTATCGCCATCTGGCAGCCCGATCACTTCGTCCATCACCTCTATGTGTCAAGCGACTGGCACGGTCAGGGGATAGGGCGCGCCCTGCTGGAGCGGGGCCTCGCTGATTCGCCGCACGGCTCGCTCAAGGTTGCGACCCGCAACACGGCGGCAGTAGCCTTCTACCATAGGCTGGGCTGGCAAAACAGTGATGAGACAGGCCACTGCGAGGTCACCGGTCCCTGGTGCAAGTTGCTTAGAAACTAGCGGGACGCCCGGCACCTGCGCTTTGTGGCTGAACAGGCACCAGCGGTGCCGGGGGGAAGAACCAGCGGTAGAGATCGAACCAGCCATCTCGCTGAGCAATCACGACCTCGTGCACCGGATCGCGCTGGAAAATTGCCACCTTGTTTTCGGTCAGCGGCACCCAGGCATAGTTGACCAGCGCATATTGCGACTGGATCAGGTTGTACTCATTGAGATAGGAGTCATCGTTACCCGATTCGTGCAGTTGGGTACGACTGTCGATGAGGTAAACAAGCTGGTTGAAGAAGGTCAGTTGAAAACCGGTCACCCGCCACTTCTCCCTGGTCGCCTCCTCCTCTTCGATCACGGTGATTTTGCCCCAGCGGCACACCCCGTGATAGTTGACTCCATTGGCCGACATCTTCAGGTCGTAATGGCAGCCCAGACTGTTGATAAACATCCCGACCACAAACAGCAGCACGACAAGCAGTGGCAACAGCAGCAAGGTATTTTTCAGCGTTCGTTTCATCAGAGATCCCTTACAGCGTTTTTTCGAGCTCTTTATAGGAAAGCACGCGAACCTGGTGGCCGGAGACAAGCACCAGCGATGCTGGTTTGACTGGTGACACATCGCTCCGTGCCTCCATCTGGCAAACAACGCCGGTCGGCGAGTCGGTGCAGTGCACATGGAGCCACTCGAAATGGAGATAGCTGGCGACAAACGCCATCAGCACAACCAGTAGCAGATTGACGTATATCAGGCCCCTTGCAAGCATTGGCCGCCCGATACCGCTGAGAAAGGCAAGTTTGGCGCGCTCACCAAAAGAACGGGGAGCAGCAGGCTCTTTGATGACCTCGTGGTCGGAGCTTGGTGATGTCGACGGTGGCTGCGCAGCCGCTGCAGGCGTGGGCTCGCTCATCGGCTCGGGCAAGGGCTCACTCTCTGTTGGCAGTGCCTTGCCGTAATAGCTCTTCATCTTGCAGTTCAGATGCAGGGAGTACCCTTTTTTCGGGGTACTTCTGATATCCAGCGTCTGGGGGGATGAGGCGAAGTGGCGGCGAATATTAGCGATAGCCACGTTCAGGGAGTTGGGGCTGATGGGGCGACCCAACCAGCCGATATCGAGCAACAGATCCTTGTCGCACACCTCGTCATGGTGATCGAGCAGATAGCTGAAAATGAGGCTCTCTGCCGATGACAAGCGCACCACCCGGGCACTTTGTAAGTTGTCCTTGTCGGCACAGAAGATCAGCTCTCGCCTTTTGACATCAAAGACATAATCACCGAAGTGATAGGCTGATATGTTATTGCCTGGCGCAACCCCCGTCATACCAACCACCTGTTATTTGCATTCATCATGAAGAAGATGGGATTCCACACCTGATAAAGCCAGATGGCGGCTCAGGACTCGCTGTAATTAAACGAAATTCTAAAGGGTCGAGATCAGCGGCACAATAGATGCAGGCAGGCATGAGCGGGGAAAATGAAAATATGCGTCCAGCGCTGTCGGACTGCGTATCGGGCAGAGCATGATGCTGCGAGTTTCGCGTATCGCGGTCACGCCAATCTCAGCTGAACAGTGACATGGGCATGACGAAAAACGCTGCAGGACAAGGCCCCTTGCCCCTAACAACATCTCGCAGCGCTCACAATAAAGGGAACCTTACCTGCCCCGCAGGATGATCCAACGGGGCGAGGTGAACTGACTAGACCCGAAACTGCTTGAGCAGGGTGTCGAGTTGGGCCGACAGCTGCCGCAGATCGCTGCTGGCCTCGGCAACCTGTGCAACTCTGGCCGCACTCTCGCTGTTGAGCGTCGCAATCCGGTTGACGCTGTGGCTGACCGCTTCCGCCACCGAGTGTTGTTCTTCCGATGCCTGGGCGATATACATGTTCATCTCGCGGATCAGGCTGACCTGATTTTTAATCTTCTCCACCGATGTCTGCACATCTGCCGCCTCGATGCCGGCGCGGGATGCCTTCTCCTGACTCTGTTGCATGCCGGCACCGACATTCTGAGTCGCTTGCTGCAACCGCTTGATACTGGCGCTGATCTCCTCCGTCGACTGGCGAGTACGGCCCGACAAGGTGCGCACCTCATCCGCCACCACCGCAAAACCGCGCCCCTGATCCCCCGCCCGCGCCGCCTCGATAGCCGCGTTGAGGGCAAGCAAATTGGTCTGCTCGGCAATGCCGTTGATCACCTCAATGATGGTGCCAATGCTGCTGCTTTCGGTCGAAAGGGTGCGCATCAGGGTGGCGACTCGCTCCACCTCCCCCACCAGTTGATGGATGGCCTCATTGGCATGGCCCGCCAGATTGTAACCCTGCTCCACATAGAGGTTGGCCTCATCGGTGGCGCCAGAAGTTTTCACCGCATTGCCAGCCACTTCCTGCACAGCCTGACTCATTTCGGTAATGGCGGTGGCGACTTGATCCAGCTCGGATTGCTGGGCGTCACTGCCTACCCGGGTATCTGCCGAGAGGGAGTCACAGAGTTCGGCGGTTTGCAACACACCGGCAGAGAGCTCGTTGATCTCCGCCACCATCTCCTGCAACTTGGCAATAAAGTGGTTGATGTTGGTGGCCAACGCGCCCATCTCATCCTGGCGGCTAATCTTCAGACGCCGGGTCAGATCCCCCTCTCCTTTGGCCAGATCGAACACCGCCTGATTCATCTGGTGAAGCGGCCTGAGCACGTTGCGATGAATCAGCACCATCAACAGGGCGATGATGCAGAGATCGAGCACCAGGATCTGCCAGACGGTGGTGATCAACTGCTGGCGCAGTTGGGCCTGAATGGCGGCATCACTGGTTTGCACCAGCAATCGGGCCACGGTGTTTTTCTGGCCGCTGTCGTCATAGACCAGATCATATCCCCCATAGGCAGTGGTATCGGCAGGCATGGCTGTCACGGGGGCAATGCTCCCCGCCGTGTCACGGGCAAACCCGGCCACCAGCTTGTCCTTGTTGACCACCAGCAAAGCACTCAGGATATCGGCCGCCAGCTCGGACTTGAGTGATGCCTCGATGAAGGCCGATTCATAATTCCACAGCGGGCCGGGCAGGGAGAGCTGCAGCCGACCGATGGCCTGTTCGACCAGCGCACTCTGTTTGCTGTAGCTCTCCGCCTTGACGGCGTGGTAGTTGTAAGCGCCAAACAACACCAGTAGCAGACTCACCGACAGGGAGGTCAACACGGCAATCCTGAACGTCAGACTTTTCCAATCCATGGTTTCCTCCCGGTTTTACGGCAGCCGGCGCAGTGCCATTGAGCGGCACTTGCTATTGGTACTGTTACTGGTACTTGGCATTGATCTTGTCGATGGTGCCATCCGCCTTCATGGCAGCGAGGATCTCGTTGAGCTTGGTGATGAGCTCATCGGGCGTATCCTTGTTAAACGCCAAGCTCATCTGGGTTTCCTTGAACACGAAGACCGGCTTGGGTGAAGCTACTTTCTCCTTGCTGGCCAGATAAGGCGCCAGATACTGGCCGGTTGCCCAAAGATCGATGCGGCCCGCCTCCAGTTTCTTCACGTTGGCGGTATCGTTGGCCGCCAGCTGCAACTTGGCAAATCCCTGGGCCTTGAGATATTCGGCGGCCGCATCACCGTTATAGCCACCCACCGAATACTGCTTGGCATCTTCCAGCGACTTGACCGTGATATTGGCGGTCGAGCTGGAGAAGAACACCCAGTTGTTATTGACCAGCGGCCCCACCCATTTGAACAGCGCCTCACGCTCCGGGGTACGAGTCGTGGAGTAGAGTGCGGTGTTGGGAGTGCTGAGGGTATCTTCATACGCCCGCTTCCAGGGCATCAGGGTCAGCTTGTATTCGACGCCGGCACGCTTGAGCAGCTCTTCGACCACCTCGGTCGATAGCCCGACAATCTTGCCCCCCTCCCCCTGCATGTTGAACGGAGGGTAATCCTCGGTCATCACGTTCAGTGGCGCAGCCTGAACAGCGCTTATCGCCATCATGGAAGAGACTGAAAAAATTGCACTTTTCCACAGCAGTTGATAGTTCATTGCAACCTCGCTTTGCTTGCCATTCATCCCTGAACATCCGCCGTTACCGATGGCGGTGCACATCTGACCCGCTGGGGTCATGCCGGCTTTCACGGCTCGCCGCCCACCCATGTGCAGCAGCAAACAGATCCGGATTTTGCCAGTGCGCAACGAAACACAACCGGCGGGGGAGGCTCACGACAAATCGAGGTGGAAACATGCCAGGGCAGCATGAGGGGAGTGTGGAGGGGGCGGATAAACCTCTGCCATACAACAGCGCTGTGGCGAAGCAGAAGCGCATCGTTTAATGACCAGGGTCTGGGAGAGAAATGATAGAAAACGCCAACATCCATTTTCCCATACTGCTCGAGGAGACCTCAGAGCCAAACCTGTCCTTTAGCTAAGGTCACGAAAAGAGATACGTCAAATGAGAGTGCTAACCCCCTCATCTGCTTCCAAATTAGATTCCAGATGAGCTCCGCCGAGCCGAAAAGTGGCGCTAGATAACCGAAACAGAGAAGGCCACCGCGAGGTGGCCTTCTACAAGTCAACGTGAACGTCTGGTGAAACTCAATCCTTGGCCGCGTCCATCACACCCTCTTCGGAGTGCGCAGGCAGGATCAGGTTGAGCAGGATGGCGGCAACGGAGGCCAGGCCAACACCGGCCAGCGCGAAGTCGCCAATCTTCATCTCCAGCGCACCGACACCGACAGTAAGAGTCACGGCGACGATGGCGATATTGCGTGACAGCCCCAGATCCACCTTGGATTCCACCAGCGTCTTGAGACCGATGGCAGCGATGGATCCGAACAGCAGCAGCATGATACCGCCCATCACCGGCATCGGGATGGAGGTGAGCAGCGCATTGAACTTGCCGAAGAAGGCCAGAATGATGGCAAACACCGCAGCCCAGGTCATGGTGACCGGATTGAAGTTACGAGTGATCATCACGGCACCGGTCACTTCGGCGTAGGTGGTCACGGGTGGGCCACCGATGAAACCGGCGAAGCAGACGCCGATGCCATCACCGGCCAGCGTACGGTGCAAACCCGGATCCTTGGTGTAATCCTTGCCAGTCACGCCACCAATCGCCAACACGCCACCGATATGCTCGATACAGGGGGCGATGGCTACCGGCAACATGAACAACGCAGCAGCCCAGTTGATCTCCGGGGTTTCGAAGTGGGGCAGCGCCAGCCAGGGGGCGTTCACCATGCCATCGAAACTCACCTGGCCCATGAACACCGCCGAGACATAACCGGCAATCACACCGCACAGGATGGGGATCAGCTTGATCCACCCCTTGCAGAACACAGCGGCAATCAGGGTGACCGCCAGCGAGATACCGGCCAGCGTCAGCGCAGTCCCCGCAGGAACCACCTGCTCACCACCGGCGCGGCCCATCGCCATGTTGCAGGCAACCTGAGCCACAGAAAGACCGATCACCATGATCACCGGGCCAATCACCACCGGGGGCAGCAATTTGTGCACAAAACCCATCCCTTTTGCCCGGATCAGCGCAGCCAGAATGAAATACATGAAACCGGCGGCAAACAGGCCAAACATGGTGGATGGCAATCCCCAAGTCTGGGTGGCGTAGATGATGGGAGCGATGAAGGCAAAGCTGGAACCGAGGAAAATCGGGACCTGGCGGCGGGTGCAGAGTTGGAACAACAGGGTGCCCACACCGGCGCCAAGCAGGGCCATGGAGGGGTTCAGTCCGGTGAGCAGGGGCACCAGAACCATGGCACCGAAGGCGACAAACAGGATTTGCAGCCCGGCGACACTTTGCTTGACTAAGGAAAACATGGATGTCCTTAATTTTTTGATAACTGATGGGGATATTTATCACTTTTCAGTCATCACAAGACTTTTTCAAGGCACAAAATGAACACAAATACGTCACCTGTTACCTTTTACTGCTTGGGAAGGGCATGAAACTGGCTTTTTAGGCGGGATTCGTTGCTACAAGCATCGAGTATGCGATTTTACGCATTATTGTGACGAACGCCAATCGTTTTTCCATCATGTTTATTGTGTTCATGGTCAAAGATGCCACCGCTAGGGGGCGCTCTATAATGGATCCTGTGAATCAAGATGGACAAGGAGTCCCCATGTCACAGCCCCCATTCAAGGCCAGCCAGCGCAGATTGCTTATTGGCTCGGCCATCGCACTCGCCCTGTTTGCAAACCCGTTCAGTTATGATTTCGCCCACAATGAGTGGCAAATGAATCAGGCCTATGCCAAGTCCTGCTTTATCGCCGGCACTCGCATCACGATGGCCGATGGCTCCACCCGCCCGATAGAGACGCTCCGGGTCGGTGAACGGGTGCTGGATCAGCACGGCGGCAGTAACCGGATCCTGGCGATCGAACGGGTCATACTGGGCAAGCGCAGACTCTACGGGATCAATGATCTGCCCCCGTTCTTTACCGCAGAGCACCCTCTGCTGACCACGCAGGGCTGGGCGGCCATCTCACCGGCCATGACCCGAACCGAAAACCCGCAACTGGCGGTGCTGCCGCTATTTACCGGCATGCAGATAATGTGTCGCCCGGCACCTGTCATGGTGGCGGGCAATCTGGCCCTGCAATCCCAGCCGGAATTACTGCTGGTTGAGTCACTCTGCTGGATCGAGGCGCCTCCCACTACCGCACTCTTCAATCTGCTGCTCGATGGCAGCCATAGCTACATCGCCAATGAGCTGATCGTTCACAACAAAGATGGCGATGGTGGCAGTGGGGGCAGCAGTGGTGGTGGCAACAGCGGCGGAGGCAGCAACAGCGGCGGTGGCAGCAACAGCGGCGGAGGCAGCAACAGCGGCGGAGGCAGCAACAACGGCGGAGGCAGCAACAACGGCGGAGGCAGCGACAGCGGCGGTGGCAGCGATGGGGGCAGCGATGACAGTGGCGGCCAAGGCGAGCATGCCGGCGGAGAGCAGCATGGTGGAGGTGAACGGCATGCTGGTGGAGAAAAACATGCAGGGGGAGAACGCCATGGGGGTGGCCGCGGGTTTGGCAATGGCGTTGATGACAACGGTGTGGATGCCGTCGATGCCAACGGCAACAA